>JBELAE010000406.1:0-4837 GCA_049509155.1 Candidatus Sulfotelmatobacter sp. | reverse complement strand
CGGCCGTCGCCCCCGACCCTCCCGATCCCACTCCCTCCGACGACCCCGAATCCATGCTCCCGCATTTCAAGGACTCGCGCTTCTGGCTCACCGGCCAGGCCAATTTCGTCTTTCAAACCCACCCCGATTTTCCCGCCCTCTACAGCGGCCCGCACAGCCTCAACTCCAATTACGAAAAAGCCACGTCCCGCGTCGCGACTTTCTACACCGGCGTTCGCCTCAACAACTCCACCGAACTCCTGGTCGACCTCGAAGAGGCCGGCGGCGCCGCGCTCACCAAAGGCTTCGGCCTCGCCGGCAACACCGATCTCGATATCGTCCGCAACCCCCTCCTCAGCAAAAATGTCTATCTCGGCCGCGCCATGATCCACAAAGTCTTCGCCCTAAGCAAAGACAAAATCGAAAACCAGCGCAGCTTCCTCTCTCTCTTCGACGAACTCCCGCGCCGCCGTCTCGAACTCCGCCTCGGCAAAATCAATCTCCCTGACTTCTTCGACGTCAACTCCGTCGGCACCGACACGCACTTCCAATTTCTCAACTGGACCACTGACAACAACGGCGCCTGGGACTACGCCGCAGACACCCGTGGTTACACTGTCGGCCTGACTGCCGACTTCGAAGACCGCAACTGGGGATTCCGTTTCGCCGAAGCCCTCATGCCCGAAGTCGCCAACGGCATCAATCTCGTCTACAGACCCTGGCAGGTTCACGCCGAAAACTACGAATACGAACTGCGCCGCGGCATCCTCCCCAAAAAAGCCGGCGTAGTCCGCCTGCTCGCCTACACCAACTACGCGAACATGGGCATTTATCGCGATCAGATCATCCAGGCCGCGGAAGCCGGCGCCACTCCCGACATCACCGCTCACCCCTGGCACATCACTCGCAAATACGGATTCGGCATCAACACCGAGCAGAATCTCACACGCTACCTCACCGCCTTCGCCCGCTTCGGATGGGACAACGGCAAGACCGAATCTTTCGCCTACACCGAAGTCGACCAGACTTTCGCCGAAGGCGTGGGCGCGAACGGCACGTGGTGGCATCGAAAGCAGGACCGTGCCGGCATCGCCTTCGTCTCCAACGCCATCAAGAAGGATCACCAAAACTACCTCGCCGACGGCGGCCTCGGCTTTCTCCTCGGCGACGGCGGCCTCAACTACGGCCGCGAAAACATCTTCGAGTCGTACTACACAGTCCACGCCTGGCGCGGCATCTATCTCGCCCCCGGCGTCCAGCACATCAACAATCCCGGCTACAACCGCGCCCGCGGCCCCGTAGTAGTCCCCACCTTCCGGGCCCACGTCGAATTCTAGGAACGAGCAAGTTGTGGAGCGGACACTCCTGTCCGCTGCCTTTGACCTTGATTTTGACTTCACCTGGGTGCCCCACGTCTCGCTTTTGAGACGTCGGATTTTCCCCGCTTCCATCTGCGAGTATGTATGTACAACCAGTATGTACGTACCACCGTGAAGAGCGGCGCTTTAGCGCCGCGTAAAGCGACGAGCATCATCCGGGCTTCAGCCCCTGAGGCCCTCGAATCCGCAATTCCAACCAAAAACGCGGTTCACACCAAATCTTGTCAATAGGCAGAATCTACACGATCGCGCCCATCCCCATGAAAGCATTCACGATATAAATGTCCCAACCCTTTCCGGTTTCCCCCCATCAACCTGCTATTCTGAATATATAGAGTAAAAACAGAAAGGCGCGGCCCACCGGTCGCGCCTTTCGTGTTTTCAGGCCGAATCTTGGGGCGGGGTGGATGAAGCGTTGGGGAAAGTTCAAGACTGTTAAGGAGCGCGGCGAATGGGTCGAACTCTTATTCATGGCGGCCGCGGGCTCGCGCGGATATCGCGTATTAAAGCCCTGGGGAGATTCCCTGGCTTACGACGTCGGCATCGACCAAGGGGCGCACTTTCTCAGGGTGCAGGTGAAATCGACCGGCTGCCGCCGGCACTCGGGCTATTACTGCCAGCTTCGCGGCGGCGGTCGCGGGACCGGCTATGATCTGGGGCGGGTGGACCTCTTCGCGCTTTACATCATCCCGACAAATGTCTGGTACTTGGTTCCGGGCGCCGTGATTCTTATTCCGAATCCGATGACGGCCATCGTCTTGTGTCCGGAAACTCGGCCAAAATGTAATCGCTACAAATACGAACACTACCGCGAAGCCTGGGGATTGTTAGCGAAGAGCAGACGCGACCTCTCCCGCCACACCAACCGATGATAGCCCGCGCCCATGCATGTGGAGCGGACACTCCTGTCCGCTGCCTTTGAAGTTGTTGTATTAGGGTGTCCACGGAATCCATGCGATAATACGCTTGGGTTACCTAAGGTCGCTCACAGTCGTTTCCCTCCCCACGGGCATCTAAAATTACAATTGACGTTTACGGTCGGGACGGATCATCCTGTCTGGTTAAAAAGGAGGCGCATGCCAGCAACGAAACCAAAAAGCGGCGTCCGGTGGATAACGCGCCGCGAGGCGGCGGTTATGGTGGACTCCCATGCTCAGCGTGTGCTCGGAATTTCGGCCAAGAAGTTTATTTCAAACTGGAAGGCTGGCAAATACCGCAAGCTCGATTCCGACGCTTGTCCTGGCGTGACCGAACTGGCCCTGCTTGCCCCTCTTCCGAGGCGGACGAGTGCGAGGCGGATGAGTGCCAGGAAAGTCACCAAAAGAGGCAATCGATAATTTCGCTCAGTATTTTAAAGAGTCACTGTCCTGCGTGACCGCAGGCTGGGTCACTGCATTTCAGGAATCTCGGAACCTCTACAAGATAACCTGTGACCCGCCAGCAAAACTCAGTAAGCGCTCTGGCGGCAATCTCTTCATCATCGCAACTCAAGTGCTCACCGCCGTCCCAGACCCCAATGCTGAGGGGCGGTTCAAAGCGCAGTTCAAAGCTAAGACCAGAGAATACAGCTATCGCTTAGTTGAAGAAGGGAACATCGCAGCCCCGGACATTGTTGCCTATCACTGGCACCCGAACGATTCGGACTTGCGAACACCGCACCTGCATGTAGCAGCGGTTCCCCGCGTACATTTCCCCACATCGCGTGTGTGCCTGGAGGACTTCATCGAGATGACGATCCGCTACTTCGAAGTCAGGCCAACGATGAAATACTCTGAATGGTCCGCTATTTTGGATAAGAATAAACGGGCATTTGAAATGATGGCTAGTTGGAAAGTGCAGCATCCCTAGCGGTGGAAATCATCGGTCCGATCTCTTGACGCATTGAGGTCATAGTAGGTGCCTCCCTCCGATGCGACAATCCCCGCATGCTAGTAGTGATCCTGACGATCGCCTACGCGATAGTGGCGGTTGTGTTCAGTCTCTTCCGCGGGTGGTACGCCGTCACGATTCTCGTTACAGGCGGAGCCAAACTGACCCTACGCTCGGAGAGGAAGCTCGTCCCGCCGGACAAGTGGCATCACTGGTCATGGTGGACACACGAGATTTTCATCAACTTTGCCGGCAGCATGATCGGGTGGGCTACAGCGTACTATCTCATTTGCCAAGGAAAGATCGAGGGTCTGTCAGACGCTTTCCTGCTGCTCGTTGCGATAGCCGGAATCTTCGGGTTCCTGCCCTGGCTGCTCTACAGGTCCACCCTGAAATAGCTCACACCTTCAGTTCATCAGCCTGACTTCTCAGTGTCCTCTCCGACGAGATTGACACCCAGACCGCGCCAGTACTCGACCGACATTCGAGTCCCGAAGCCAACACTGCCTGAGTCAACGTTGATGTTGCTCGAAGCGGGATAGTTGTACATGTAAAAGTCCGGAGCCGGTCGTTGAGGTGGCGTGGGCGGTGGCATCGCTGACGCCAGAAATGGGAAGCAGATAGCGCAGACGCGGATATAGCCCTTCACCGCATCCCACAGAGTTCTCTCAGTTCCAGGAGCGATTTCGTGATGACACCGGTCGCAGCACATGGGAGCCCTTCCTTCCCTCTCTTCAAATATGATGCCCGCAGCCGGCTCCTGGACGCTAAATTTTCTGGTGCCCTATGAGGGTGCGTGATTTTATCCCGTTAACGGGGGGTGGCCCAGCCTCTTACGTTTTTTCTTCTCCACTCCGGAATTGCGAGTGCCCCGTCCTTGCGATTTCGCAAGGGCGGATGGCGATACTGCCAACACAAGATCGTTTGATTTGTGACCCGAACGCTCGCGACTGCTGCACACGGATCGCTGGACACACGAAACAGCAGGTCCTTCCACTCCGCCGCCGCTGGCGCTCCGGCTCCGGTCGGGATGACAGGGATCAAGATCAAGAAAAAAACAAAGGCGGCGGACAGGAGTGTCCGCCCCACATTTACACGCTAACCGCTTGCGGCTTACTTGCCAGCAACTGCCGAAGCACATACTGCAAGATTCCGCCGTTGGCGTAGTACAACGCTTCCTGCGGCGTGTCGATGCGGACCAGCGCGTTGAACTCGGTCGTCTTCCCGTCTGCGGTGGCGCGCACTTTTACTTCGCGGCCGGCGGCGAAGTGGTCGACCAGGTCGCGAATGCCGGTGATCTCGAACACTTCTTCTCCGGTCAGTTTGAGCGAGTCGGCGTTCTGGCCGGCGGGGAACTGCAGGGGTAGGACGCCCATCCCGACCAGGTTTGAGCGGTGAATGCGCTCGTAGCTTTCGGCGATCACGGCGCGCACGCCCAGCAGGGCCGGGCCTTTGGCCGCCCAGTCGCGCGAGGAGCCGGAGCCGTATTCTTTTCCTGCCAACACAACGAGCGGAACGCCGGCGGCGCGATATTTTTCGGAAGCGTCGAAGATCGACATTTCGGTCGCGGTCGGCAGGTGGCGGGTGAATCCGCCTTCGGTCGCGACCAG
>JBELAE010000405.1:0-4843 GCA_049509155.1 Candidatus Sulfotelmatobacter sp. | reverse complement strand
CTCCCATGCTCCACGGTATGTCGGTGAACATCGCGGCCGCGGACATCGATCAGCTGGCCGCCACTTTGCAGCACAAAGTATCGCGCGGCAAGACCTATCTGACGAAAGAGCTCGGGCAGTAGACCGCGTCTCGTGAACCTCTTGTATGGCCATGCGGCGGGCGATGACGATGTGTGGGCCAAGCAGTCTGCGAGACTGCACTAGGGAAACTCTGATCAAGTTCAAATCTGTCATTTCGAGCGGAGCAGAATTGCCCGGTTTAGGGGCAATTCTGCGGAGTCGAGAAACCTGCTTTTTGCTTCGGCGAACTTAATCAGACCTCCCCTAGTAGTACTATCCCTGTGCATCGTAAAACTAATCTGGTGAAGTAACTTGGAGTATCTGACGTGGCATCAGCGTTATCACATGCGGTGGCCGCGCTCGCTCTTGGAACCTGCTTCTACCGGCCTCGCGTGTCGAAACGTGTTTGGGTGGCGGGCGTGGTGTGTTCCGTCATTCCTGATCTTGATGTTGTGGGATTTCGCTTCGGTATCCGATACGGCGACTTTTGCGGACATCGGGGATTCACACATTCCCTGATCTTCGCCGCTCTCCTCACGGGAGTGGTCATGTTGCTCTGCTTTCCCCGCGGCGAACCTGGCCTTAGCCGACTCTCGTTGAGCGCGTATTTGTTCCTGGCAACTGCAAGCCACGGCGTGCTCGATGCCATGACAAACGGCGGCCTGGGAGTTGCGTTTTTCTCGCCTTTTGATAACCGCCGTTATTTCTTGCCATGGAGGCCCATTCGCGTTTCGCCAATGTCTCTCGGGCGCTTTTTCAGTCGGCAGGCATATCTCGTCCTCAAGAGTGAACTCCTCTGGATCTGGCTGCCGGCGGCCCTGTTCGCGGCGACCGTTTTAATCCTGCGCACAGCGGCGGGACGAGGTGGTGCTGACCTGAGTAACCAAGAGTAACCTCAATCATCCCAAGCCCTTGTTCCACAATCACTTGCCAATCCTGCAGGAATCAACCGCGCCAGCAACTTTTTCGCTCATTTGGGTTCATACTGGGAGGGAGCCGGTTCCCCATGCCATCCACCCTCCGCAAGTCCGCCTTGCTTCTGTTGTGCTTGAGCCTGACTCTATTTCTCTCGATCAGCGCGGTTCCGCAATTACTCGCGAAGAAAAAAGTCCAGGCCGCCGATTCCGGCCTGAGCGAACAGAAGCGGGCGATGCAGGCGCTCAATCGCCTGGCGTTTGGCCCGCGGCCGGGAGATATCCAGCAAGTCATGGCGATGGGGGTCGATCGCTGGATCGACCTGCAGCTGCACCCGGAGAAAATTCCCGATAGCGCCGTGGACGCGCGCCTGGCTCCCTTTCGCACGCTGCGCATGAGTTCGAAAGAAATCGTCGAAGAGTTCCCCGACAACCAGATGATCAAGCAGGTCATGGACGGCAAGAAGCCCATGCCCTCCGATCCCGCGCGCCGCGCTGTGTTTGAAGTGCAGATCGCGCGCCTGCAGGAAAAGCAGGAGAAGAAGGAACGGAAAGAGGAAGCGGCCGCAACTCCTCCCGCGCCTGCGCCTTCAGCTTCACCCGCACCCGCCGGACCGTCTGCCGCCGATTCCGCGAAGACGGAGGCAGAACTGGCCGCCGCCATAGCTGCTGACGCCGTAGCCGCAGCGGCGGACGGCAACTCCATGGCCTCAACAAACAAGACCTCGCCAAACATGGCATCGACAAACACGAATTCGCCGAAGATGAATTCCCCGGCCATGAACGCAGGCATGAACGCTATGAGTTCGTCGGACGCCGTGTCCGCCAGTGAGATGTCGATGGCGTCTCCGCCCGCCGCGAAGCCCGCTTCGGTAGGCGATGCTCAGGCCCGCCACCGCGAAGATCGTCTGGATGCGAATTTGAAGATTCAGGAACTCATGAATCTCTCTCCCGGCGAGCGCTACAAAAAAGTCATGGCGATGTCCACTGACGAGAAAGTTGCATTCGCCCCAGCCCTGCACGGCGGCAAAGGGCAGGATTTCCTCGCGGGCATGGAACCGAAGCAGAAAGAAACGCTTTTGGCCCTGGCCAATCCGCAGAACGTCGTCGAGGAAGAACTGGTGCAGGCCAAGCTGCTGCGCGCCATCTACAGCGACCGCCAGTTGGAAGAAGTGATGACCGATTTCTGGTTCAACCACTTCAATGTGTTCGTCGGCAAGGGTCCCGAGCGCGTGCTGCTCACCAACTACGAGCAGGACGTGATCCGCCCGCATGCGATGGGAAAATTTGAAGACCTGCTGGTGTCAACGGCGAAGAGTCCCGCAATGTTGTTTTACCTGGACAACTGGATGAGCGAGGGACCGAACTCCCTGCAGGGGCTGGGGATTCCCAAGCATCCCTCGAGGTACGCTCCGCATTATCCACCGGGAAGTCCATATGTGAAGCGCAAACAGAACAACGGCCTGAATGAAAACTACGGCCGCGAGTTGCTGGAACTGCATACGCTCAGCGTGAATGGCGGCTATTCGCAGCGCGACGTGACCGAAGTCGCCAAAGTTTTTACTGGCTGGACTATCGAAAAGCCCTATGAAGGCCTGGGCTTCAAATACGATCCGCGCATGCACGAGCCTGGCCCCAAGTTTGTTCTGGGACACAAAATCAAACCCAAGGGCGAAGCCGAGGGCTTGCAGGTGCTGCACCTGCTGGCAACCAGCCCGCAGACCGCGCATTTTATTTCGCTGAAACTGGCGCAACGCTTCGTGGCCGATGATCCGCCGCCCGCGCTGGTCGATCGTATGGCGAAGACCTTCGAGAAGAAGAAAGGCGACATCCGCGAGGTTCTGACCACGCTTTTCCAGTCGCCGGAATTCTGGGCCGCCGACACGTATCGCGCCAAAGTTAAAACGCCACTCGAATTCGTGGCCTCGGCGGTGCGCGCCACCGGCGCCGATGTCGACGACGCCATGCCGCTGGCGCGTCAGATCGCCAACATGGGCATGCCGCTCTACGCCGCGCAGCCACCCACCGGATATTCCATGAAGGCTGAGACCTGGGTGAGTTCTTCGGCGCTGCTGAACCGCATGAATTTTGCGCTGGGTCTGACCGGCGGAAAAGTTCGCGGCGTGAAGGTCGACTCTGTGCAGTTAGCGGGAGGACCGCCCGCGCCAGCCGATGCAACCGTTGCGCTGTCTGCCCTCGAAGCGAAGTTGCTGGCGGGCGACTTGTCGACCCAGACGCACGACTCGATCATGACTCAAATCACGGCGGGTCAGGTTCAAGCGCCGCAGATTCAACCCCCAGCGAAAAATGCCGTGGCGAGTCAGCCGGATAAGAGCCTGCCAGATAAAAACGCACAGGATAAGAAGAGTGCGCAGCGCAAGCCGGCCGACGCAGCGCGTCCGCCGGACGCAAGTACGATCGCGGGCCTGCTGCTGGGCTCGCCAGAGTTTCAGAAGAGATGATCGCTTTTAGCTCTTGGCTCTTAGCTTTTGGCTTGAAAGCTCACAGCCGCCGGCAGTCGGGCAGACCGGCCGGGGGCATGTGATCGAAGCCAAGAGCCAAAGGCCAAGAGCCAAGAGCCAGGAGTTGTTCCCCATGTCCATCACGCGTCGCATCTTCATACGCAACAGCGCGCTTGCCGTCGTTGGCACGGCGGCGGTACCGAGCTTTCTTACCCGCGCGGCATTTGGCGCCGTCGAATCCGGCGGACGCACCAAGCGGTTGGTCGTCATTTTTCAGCGGGGCGCGGCCGATGGGCTGAACATTGTTGTGCCTTACGCCGAGCCGCAGTATTACGCCATGCGGCCCAGCATCAATATTCCGCGCAAGTCGGTGCTCCAGCTCGACGGCCGCTTCGGGCTGCATCCGTCGCTCGCGGCCTTTCAGCCGCTGTGGCAGCAGGGTCACCTCGCCATCGTCCACGCCGCGGGATCGCCGGACACCACGCGCTCGCACTTCGACGCGCAGGATTTCATGGAGACCGGCACGCCAGGCGTGAAAATCACCGAAGATGGATGGCTCAACCGCTCGCTGCACAACCTGCCGGCGGGCAGGACTGCGAATATGTCTGCGAGCACGCCCGTCAGCCTGTCCACGAATATGTCCGCGACCATGCCGTCAACGCCGCAGAATTCTCCGTTTCGCGCGATTGCGCTGGGGCCGTCGCTGCCGCGGATTCTCAGCGGCTCCGAGCCCGCAGTCGCCATGAATAACATCAACGACTTTTCGGTCGGCGGGAAAAATCCGAAAGCCTCACCCGCTGCGACAGCGTTTGAGGCGATGTACGATCACTCCTCAGACAGTATGCTGCACGGCACCGGCGCGGAAACATTCGACGCCGTGAAGATGCTGAAGACCGCCGACCCTGGCAAATATGCAGTCGCTTCCGGAGCCAATTATCCCAAGGGCCGCTTCGGCGACAGCCTGCGGCAGCTCGCTCAACTGATCAAGGCAAATCTGGGCGTGCAGGTGGCGTTCGCCGACATCGGCGGCTGGGACAACCACGTCAACGAAGGATCGACCGAAGGCCAGTTGGCGAACGTGCTGACCGATTTCTCCCAATCGCTGGCCGCGTTCTGGACCGATCTCGGCGATCTGGGCGAAGACACGGTAGTCGTTACCATGTCAGAGTTCGGTCGCACGGCCCGCGAAAACGGCAACCGCGGCACCGACCACGGCCACGCCAACGTCATGTTCGTTCTGGGCGGACCGGTAAAGGGGGGCAAGGTCTACGGCCGCTGGCCGGGCCTCGACCAGTCGCAACTCTACGAAGGCCGCGACCTGGCGCTGACCACCGACTTCCGCCAAGTGATTGGAGAAGCCGTCGCTCGCCACATGGGGAATAAGAATCTGGCAGACGTGTTTCCAGG
>JBELAE010000404.1:0-4860 GCA_049509155.1 Candidatus Sulfotelmatobacter sp. | reverse complement strand
GGGATGTCTGTTACCTTCTGTGTATGAAAACGGCGTTCTACGGTCGCATCGTCTTTGGCGCGGCGGCGGTGTGGTTCGGCGTCATCGCACTGATGTGGCACGACGCTGATACCTGGCAAAACTTGGTACATATCTGGAGCCTGCCTTTCGGCGCCATCATTGGCGAGTGTCTCATGGTCGCTCAAATTGTGGGTGGGATTGGGATACAGTACCCGCGCACCGTGCGCTTGGCATCGGTCGTACTTTGCGTTGTCTATTTGGGTTTCGCGCTGGCTTGTGTCCCTGACATCATTGCGGCGCAGAACATCTACGATCGATTCGGTGGCAGCTTCTTCCTGTTCTTTTCCTTACTCTGCGGTGCGCTCGCGCTGTACACGTCGACTGAGGCAAGCGCAGCGATGGCGAAAGTTTTGGGCCGACTGGCTCGCCTTGGACTCGGCGTCTGCGCAATTTCCTTTACGCTGGGTCAGGCACTCTTAGTTCGCGACACAGCTAGCCTGGTTCCAAAGTGGATTCCGCCCAACCAGATGTTTTGGGCGATCCTTACGACGGTCGCGTTTGCACTCGCAGCCATCGCGATTCTCGTGAATCGGCAGGCGCGACCTGCGATGCGCCTGATGACGCTCATGCTGGCACTGTTTGGCCTAGCGGTTTGGGTTCCGCGGCTTGTCGCTCACCCGGAGGCGCATTTCAACTGGTCCGAGTGTGCTCTAACTTTCCTGGTCACAGGAGCTGTTTGGGTAGTGGCTGATGTAAAGAGTTGCTCGTGAATGGAGAGAAAGCCACCAGCGCTCGACTAAAATGTGTGCATGACCAGCGAAGTGGTTATGCGGCGGCCGCAATCGAGCGAGTACAACTCGGTTCGGGCACTAATAGAGACAGTGGCGAATGAAACATTTAAAGATCTTTTTGCTCCGAACCCCGTCCCCCTTGAGTTCGAAGATGAGGATTGGCCGTTAGCCTGCGTAGCTGTTTCCGATGAAAAGATTGTCGGCGTGATCGTAACGAGTCAGGACTGGGTGAGCGACCTGTGGGTACTTCGCGAGCACCGCAGGCAAGGTGTTGGAAGCAGATTACTCGCACACGGCGAAGCTGAGATAGCTGCCCGTGGTCATGAGAAGTGCCGCCTTCGCGTCGTTCAGTCGAACGCGGTTGCCGTGGAGTTCTATCTCAGTCAAGGGTGGCAGATTGCGCGTGAGTTCGCGCACGAAAAATATCACCATGCCATGCTCGAGATGGCTAAGTCTCTTCCAGAGAAGCCTGGTGGCACTTTCTGAGCAGTTGGCGAAACATCGCAATAGCGGTCAATGACACGCGATGCAAATGTTGTCTCGGCTACCGCCCGCTGGCGTACCAGATCGATCCCGGAGACTTGTAATCCCGGCCTTCGCCCCAGACTGCGTGCGTGGCGCCGTCGCTGTCGATGGCCAGGCCGAAGTAGTCTCCGAAGGGGAAGCGGAAACCCTCCGGCAGAATGTAGTCGTAACCCTGAACAGGCCCGGAGAGCCGGGTTTCGGGGTTCCAGGTAGCGCCGCCGTTGGTCGAACTGCGATAGAAAGTGTTCCACAGCGGATGATTGGGATGGGCCGGTTCGCTCATCCGCGCATCCATCCACGCGATGCGCACATCGCCCGATGCCCCCGCCACGATGGCCGGAAAGGCATGCTCGACGCCGGGCACGGCATTGGACACGCTCGCCCGCTCTGACCAGCTGGCTCCTTCCGTGGTCGATGACGAAAAGTAAATCCGTTCGGGCCCGCCATTCGCGTCGCCCGCGTTCCAGAGGGCGTAGAGTGCGCCGGCAGCGTCCGATGCCAGCGCGATCTGCGCGCCCAGGAAGCCAGTATCGCAGTATTGCGCCTCACAGCCGGGAGGCGCACCCGATAGATCCAGCAGTAATGTGCTCCACGTGCGCCCACCGTCGGCCGAGCGGCTGAGGTAAACACTGACCGGACGAGTCGGCATTTCGTGGCGGGCATAGGCCGTCCAGCCGAAGAAGACGTTGCCCGCTAAGTCGACCGTGGCGCCACCCGCCAGCGACGATCCCGGCTCAGCGTTAGGATTCACCTGAGCCGCGCTGAAAGTCTGCCCGGCATCATGCGAGGCGGCAACGAAGAACTTTTCGTCGTGATTGAAGCCGATATAAACGTCCGCTCCGCGGACCGTCAGAACCGGCTTATCGGCGTCCTCCTGGCCACGCTCGGCCCACGAGTATGACCATGTCCGGCCAAAGTCGAGCGACCGGGCCACGACAATGTCACGCTTGTCATTCTGCAGCCACGAGGCGTAGACCGTCTGCCGGTCCACCGGATCGACCACGATCTGCGGATCAAACTGGCCGGTCGAAAACGGCTCGAGAGCCTTCGAAGGCTGCCAAGTGAGCCCATTGTCCGCGCTGATGAGCAGGGCGATGCTCGGGGCGGTGCAGGCTCGACAATCCGGAACCGCTCCGTATTGCGGATAGAGGACATAAACATGTCCGCGCCCGTCAGCGGCGATAGCCGGTTCCCACTGATCGCCACTGTGGTAGCCGAGGCGCTTCTGCGGCGTGAACCCGGAAACCGGCGCCGCGTCAGCCATCACGGACGAAAAAAACACAGCCAATAGAATGGCCAGCGCAGAAAACCGCACTTTTCTCGGTCCGGCTGCAATTGGTCCGGCTGCAAGTTGGCTGAGGACGGAACCCACGGTTTCTTAGGCCTTTAAGAAGCTCGAATCAACCCCATTTGGAATTTACCGGGATTCCAGAGGAGCGTCAATTCCCTCGACCAGTGACTAAAGTATCCCGCTCGGGCAGCGGATTCGATAGGCCCTGAATTCCGCTGCCCGACGGGCTTTCCTGCTTGACCCCAGCTGGCCGAGCCCCGGCTGGTTGAGCCTACGGGGCGATCGCAAACACGTCTGCCCCGAGAGTCGCAGTGCCGAACAGCGTGTTGTGCACCTCGATCAGACCGGCGAGAGGCGAGCCGCCATCCCCATTCGCCGTACCCGTAAAATCGTGCAGCGTGGTCTCGGTCCATGCCCCGCCCGAAGCCGTCGGCGGGCTCAACTTGAAGACCGTGCCGTTATTGCGGGAGTTCCGGTTATTCCAGCCACCTACTTCCGCTGTGCCGTAAAGGTTTCCGGAATCATCGCGCAATAGCGTGTCATAGGGATTTCCGCCGTCCAGTCCTCCAGTGAAGCTATAGAGAGTTGCGAATGTCCAACCCGTGCCTGAGATCGACGGCGACAATTCAAATACCGTCCCGCAGGTCCCATAGATCGAGGCCGCGCAGACGTTCCCGCCCTGGCGGGTCGTGCCGTACATGTTTCCCTTGGGATCAAAAGTCACTCCCCCAAAAGAAGCCCACGCGTTATCGGCGGGTTCGATGGAGTACAGAATCTGTTCGGCGAATTGGTTGTTGGACACAACGAATTCATAAATCGTGCCGCATCCGTACTGGCACGATCCGGATCCTCCGCTTAGGGTAACGCCATAAATTGCGCCGTTGCGGTGGATCACACTGTTCGCAGGTTGCATCCCATCCCCGGCCGTCACTCCAAAACTGTGAATCGCGCCCATGGTCCATGCGCCGCCCGGCGTCGCCGGCGGCAACAACTGAAACAGCGTCCCACATCCCGTGAAGCAGATCTCAGAAGTGCCGGCACCGCCCATCGAGGTTGTCCCGTAGAGGTTGCCTTGCGCATCGAAAACCAGATTACCCTCGGGCCAGTATCCCTGGCTTCCATCCCCGGGAAAGATGTACAACACGGTCTCTGTCCAGGAACCTCCCGCGGAAGCCGGCGGACTCAGTTCGAACACTGTGCCGGAGTTGTTAGTGCCACCGGCCTGCGTTGTCCCGTAAAGGTTCCCCTGTTGATCAAAGATCAGGGTTCCGTAGGGGTTGGCGCCGTCGCCATTGTTTTCTCCTTTGAACGCGTAGAGCATGGTCGCGGTCCAGGCGCCGCCGGCCGTGGCCGGTGGACTCAATTCGTAGACCAGGCCGCAGTAACACGGTGCCACGTTGCCGAAATTGCCCGTGCCGTAAAGGTTCCCGGCCTTATCGGCCACAAGGGCGCCATTCAAGCCGAGGTTGCCAAAGCCGCCCAAGCTGTAGACCACTTGTTCCCGGCTTTGTGCCGCGAATGCCGGGCTGGCGAACAGCGCAACCGCAAATGTCAAAGCCAGTAGCGTGATCAAGGGGATAGTCGTCAGGGGCAGGGGTAGGCGTGAAGTTGAGCGGCTGGGGCGGTTGAGGGAGCGCATACGTAGTTCCTCCTGAAATCGGACAAAGTAAGTTCTAGCAGACGAAGCGGGCCGGGAGCAGAGGTTCGATCGCAGGGGGAGAACGCGGGAAATCGTAGCGCAACAGTTTTCCTCGCGCAAGATGCAACTTCTTGCATGCCTGCCGCGTGACTTTTTCCGCGTTTGGTAATCTAATCAGCAGGTCGCAAGCAGCGGATCGCAAAATCCGCTGATCGCGACGCAGACCGGCATTTCGATTTGCTGAGGGGGATCGCCATGGAGAAAGCCACGTTTGCAGCTGGATGTTTCTGGGGAGTCGAAGCCACCTTCCGGCAGATGCCGGGCGTAACCGCGACACGAGTCGGCTATACCGGCGGCCAGACCGAGAATCCGACCTACAAAGAGGTCTGCACCGACCGCACAGGCCACGCCGAAGCCGTCGAAGTCGAGTTCGACCCCGCCAAAGTCCGCTACGCCGATCTGCTCAAGGTTTTCTGGGAGAACCACGACCCCACGCAACTGAACCGCCAGGGCCCGGACTGGGGCTCGCAATACCGCTCCGCGATTTTCTTCCATTCACCCGAGCAGGCCAAAGAGGCGCAGGCCTCGAAAGACGCGCTCGAAAAGGCGCACCG
>JBELAE010000403.1:0-4868 GCA_049509155.1 Candidatus Sulfotelmatobacter sp. | reverse complement strand
CCGGGCTTTTCAAGAACGACGTCCTCTGCATCCATGAACTTAAACAATTGCGAAGATGCGCCGAGCGCCTGTTGAAAGCTGTTATTGAAAACTGCAAACTTGCGTACCGGGTTGTAGAGGGCGAGCACGGCCGCGACGAACGTGACAAAAGCGCCGAGCGTAAATTCGTCATGGGCAATCCGGCTGCGGCCGAGGAGCAGGAGCAGCGCAATCGCGATGGCTCCAAATGTGTCCATGAGCGGAGAGCTGATAGCGGCCGCGGCTACGGAGCGCAGGTTGGCGCGAAACAGGCGCTGCGCAGCAAAGCGGAATCGCGCCACTTCCCACGATTCCATGCCGAAGGCTTTTACGATGCGGTTGCCGGTGATGGTTTCGTGCAGAATATTTTGCACGTCGGCCAACTGGTCCTGTCCGCGCCGTGTTGTTGACCGGACACGCCGGCCGATGCGAATGGCCGAAAAAATAATAAAGGGGACAAACAACAGAAGCACCCACGCCAGCTGACGGCCCAGAATCACCACCAGCACAGCGGTAAAAAGAAAAGTGAAGAGCTGCTGCAGGAACTCGGCCAGCACGCTCGACATGGCGTACTGCACGCGTTCGATGTCGTTGATGATGGTTGAGATCAGAGTTCCAGTCGTGTGTTTCTGGAAGAACGCCACCGACCGGCGCAAGACGGAGTTATACAGGTCATTGCGCAGGTTGGTGATCATGCCGAAACCGGCGTGGTTCACCAGGTAGGTTCCCGCGTAATCGAAGATTCCCTTGAGCAGGGTGGAAGCTACCAGCGCATACGCGACGATGTTCCACGCATTGTGAAAATGCGAGGGAACAAAGTGCTGCAGGTAGATCGGCTGATTGAGCTTTGGAATGGTGAAGAGAAGTATGTTTTCTGAGCCCGAAGCCGGATTCAGCACACGATCCAGTATCGGCTTCAGCAACAGAAGCCGAAATGCCTCGAGGAACCCGACAGCCGCGAGCAGAAACACACCTGGAACCAGTTGCAACAGGAACGGCAGCACGTAACGCACGAGGCGCGTCAGTTGGCGCATAGGGCTCCCGCGCGGTCGAGGCCGCAATCGTTTGCTGCCAGTCGAATGGGCATGAGATGCAAGGCCCTATTCTACTTGAGGCGCGCGCTGCAGGAAGGCCGTTTCAGTCCCCGGACATTCAAAGATACAGGGGCATTTCTTGGTACATCCGGAACTGCTTTCCGCTGCTACTTCGGGCTGTCGCGGTGCACGACTTTCACGCGGTATCCCGCATGGCGAAGGTGTTTGCCGACTTCTTCGGCGATCATGACGGAACGGTGCTGGCCGCCTGTGCAACCAAAGGCGATGGTCAAATAGCTCTTGCCTTCGTTGATGTAATGCGGCAGCAGGTAGACGAGCAGATCGGAGATGCGCGAGATGAACTCGCGGGTCTGCGGAAACGAGCGGATGTACTTGGCGACGCGCGGATCGCGGCCGGTTAGCGGCCGGAATTCTGGGACGAAGTGAGGGTTGGGCAGGAAGCGCACGTCGAACACCAGGTCGGCGTCTTCGGGCACGCCCTGGCGAAATCCAAAGCTGACGCAAGAAACGAGAATGGTTTTTTCCGACGACTGCTCCTGAAAACGTTCGGTGATGTGAGCGCGCAGCTCGTGCACGTTGAATTTGGAAGTGTCGATGACGAGATCGGCGACCTTGCGGATGGCGCCCAAATGGCGGCGCTCCGCTTTGAGCGCCGATTTTACGGGTGAGTCGGTGCCCAGGGGATGCGGGCGGCGGGTCTCGCTGAAACGCCGAACCAGAACGGTGTCGGACGCTTCGAGGAAGACGACCTTGGTCGGAATCATGCGGCCGACCGACTTCAGGATTGCGGGAAGTTTCTCCAGCGTGGAGCCTTCGCGCACGTCCACAACGAGCGCGGTGCGGCGAATCTCGCTCGACTGGACGGCCAGGTCTGCGAACTGCGGGATGAGCTGCACCGGAAGGTTGTCGACGCAGTAGTAGCCCAGATCCTCGAAGGCCTTCAGGACGGAGGCCTTCCCCGAACCGCTCATGCCGGTGATGATGACCAGTTCCGGCGAGTGCTGCCCCGGAGGGCGTGCGGACTTCTTGGGGGCGCTCTTCGACTTCGACTTTTTCCGCACCGGGCCGGTGGACTCACGGGGCTTCATGGAATGGATAGTAGCAGAATCGGAAATCCAGATTGTGTCCCGCCCCTGCGGGCTTGTAAGCTATGGCGTCATGAAAAAGTTCGAAGATCTTACGGAACGTGAAGTGCTGGCCCTGGCGATTGCCCTGGAAGAAGAAGACGAGCGCGTGTACTCCGACTTTGCGGAAGGGCTTCGACAGGACTATCCCGCGACCGCGTCGATGTTTGACGGCATGCGGGAAGAGGAATCGGGACACCGGCGCCGCCTGCTCGAACTCTTTCAGAAGAAATTCGGTGAACACATTCCGCTGATTCGACGCCAGGATGTGCGCGGGTTCGTGGAGCGGCCAGCGCTTTGGCTGGTGCGTCCTTTGCGGATCGAGGCGGTGCGTAAAGAAGCGTCGACCATGGAAGTCGAGACGCGGCGTTTCTATGAAAAGGCCGCGGTGCGCACCCAGGATGCCAGCATCAGGCAACTCTTGGATGACCTGGCCAGAGAGGAACGCGAGCACGAAGAACGAGCCCAGGAGCTTGACAAGCAGAAGCTGCCAGACAATGTGAAGGCGGACGAAGAAGTCGCGCAGCGGCGGTTGTTCGTTCTGCAGATTGTGCAGCCGGGCTTGGCGGGATTGATGGATGGATCGGTGTCGACGCTGGCACCGGTGTTCGCGGCGGCCTTTGCTACCACCAACAGTTGGACCGCCTTCCGGGTTGGGCTGGCGGCATCAGCCGGAGCGGGCATCAGCATGGGATTCGCCGAGGCGCTTTCGGATGATGGCAGTCTTACTGGGCGCGGACACCCGTGGGTGCGCGGAGTAATCTGTGGGGCCATGACCGCGCTGGGCGGCATCGGCCACACCATGCCGTTTTTGCTGAGTAACTTCCGCATGGCGGTCTGGGCGGCGAGCGTAGTGGTGGTCGCGGAGTTGGCTTTGATCACGTGGATACGGCACCGTTATATGGATAGCCCGTGGTTTTCGGCTGCACTTCAGGTTGGGCTGGGCGGAGTGCTGGTGTTCATCACCGGCTGGCTGATTGGGAGTTCCTGACGTACTTTGTCATTCCGAGCAGAGCGGGGAATCTGGGTTCTCGCCCGTGCCGGCTAGAACCTAGGTCCCTCGCTTTGCTCGGGATGACAGCGAACGTCAAGGGCAGCGCACAGGAGTGTCCGCTCCACAAGAAATCAAAACCTGCCGGCGATGGCTCGGCGGACGGGCGACGGCGCCCGTCCCCACATGGGCAAATTCTACGGCGCTTCGATCAGCTCCATTTTGCCGTCTCTGGTGCGGTGCAGGATCAACAGCTTGCCTTTGGGGTCGCGGAATACGAAGACGTCGCGGTCTTTGAAGTGAGCTTCTTTGATCGCCTCTTCGAGGGTCATGGGGCGCATGGCGACGGCGTCGTCGGAGCGAACCAGGTGGACTTCTGTGGTTTTCGCGACTGCAGGATATTTGTGCACCATTACCGGCACGGCTGTCTTTTCCGACGTACCGATTACGGTTTGCAGACCGGTCTGATCACCAGTCTCTGCTTCATCAACGCGCGGCGAATGGCCGTTCCACTTCTTCACTTCCTCGGTCTTGCGCGCGGAGCGTTTCTTTGACATCCAGCGGGTTTTGTATTTGACCGCTTGTTTTTCGAGGTGATCGAGAGCTTCGCTGACGGCGATGGTCATTTCCTTGGCTTGAGCCAGGCCGACGATGGGGCCATTGCGCGGGCTGATGGTGATTTCGGCTTTGTGGCGGTGCTTCTCGACGGCGAGGATGACTTTGCTATCGAATCGGTCGCCCAAAATTTTGCGGATCTTTGTGAGGCCGGTTTCTACTTCTTTGCGGATGGTGGAAGTAACTACGTAGTGTCTGCCAGTGTATTCCACGTTCATGAGCGCCCCTCCCTAATCTTTCTATCGAGTTAAATTGGGCACCGCATTAGGAACCGATTGAGTAATTGTGTAATTTGGTAATTGAGTAATTTGAACATTGCCAGCTTGCGCGCCTTTTCAATTACCCAATTACTAAATTACACAATTACCAAATTCATTTTTTCACTCTTCGCTGGTGCGTGCTGGGAATGCGCATGTCTTCACGGTACTTGGCTACGGTGCGGCGGGTCACCTGGATGCCTTGCGATTGCAGGATTCTGGTGATCTGCTCGTCGGTCAAAGGACGACTGGGATCTTCTTCCTCGATGAGCTTTTTGACGCGGCGCTTGAGGATCAGCAACGACGTGCCGCCGCCCTCAGGGCCCTGCACGCTCTCGCTGAAGAAGTAGCGCAGCTCGAATACGCCTTGTGGTGTATGCGCGTATTTGCTGGACACGGCCCGGCTTACCGTGGAAGGATGCACGCCGATTTCTTCGGCCACCTCCTTGATCATCATGGGTTTCAGTTGATCGATGCCGCGTTCGAGGAAATCCTGCTGGCGGGCGACGATGCAATAGCAGACTTTGGTGATGGTCTGCTTGCGCTGCTCGATGTTCTTGATGAGCTGGATGGCGCTCTTGTAGCGCTCTTTGACGTAATCGCGCGTGCTCTTTTCGTTGGTACCGTCGCGGGTGACCAGTTTCTTGTAGGCCGGATTCAGGCGAAGCTGCGGCAGGTCTTCGTCATTCATGATGACCAGCCACTCGTCGCCGTGCTTCACGAAAGCCACGTCGGGCTCGATGAGGCGCGGCATGACCTTGTTGTAGCGCAGGCCGGGGCGCGGATCGAGGGTGCGGATGTAGTCCAA
>JBELAE010000402.1:0-4877 GCA_049509155.1 Candidatus Sulfotelmatobacter sp. | reverse complement strand
AGACTCCACCCCGCCGTGGCCCGAGCGCCTCCACTACTTCGAACTCCGCCAGGAAAAAATCGTCCAAACCATCCGCGAGTTCGTCGAGATCGAATCTCCCAGCGACCACAAGCCCTCCGCCGACCGCATGGGCGCCTTCCTCGCCGGATATTTCGAAGCCCTCGGCGGACACCTGCAAGTCCACCCCGCTACCGACTACGGCGACAGCGTGCAAATCGATTTCCCCGGCCGCGAACCGCGTCGAGAAGACGCTCCGCCTGTCCTCCTGCTCGGCCACTTCGATACCGTCTATCCCCTCGGCACGCTCGCCACCATGCCCTGCCACGTCGCCGACGACCGCCTCCACGGCCCCGGCGTGCTCGACATGAAATCAGGCATCGCGCTAATGCTCCATGCGATCGAGGCGCTGCAAGCCTGGCATTCAGGCCTGCCCCGCCCGGTCACAGTATTTCTGGTTTCCGACGAAGAAGTCGGCAGCTACTCGTCCCGCAAAATCACCGAAGCCCTGGCCAAAGAATCCGCCGCCGTGCTCGTACTCGAACCCGCCGGCCCCCGCGGCGCCGTCAAAACCGCGC
Source organism: Candidatus Sulfotelmatobacter sp. (assembly GCA_049509155.1). GTDB lineage: Bacteria > Acidobacteriota > Terriglobia > Terriglobales > Acidobacteriaceae > Sulfotelmatobacter. The sequence goes on along the minus strand of JBELAE010000402.1, from coordinate 4,302 downwards.
GCAAAGGCGTAGGCGAATACATTCTCACTGTGAAAGGCGTAGCCGCCCACGCCGGCCTCGACCCCGGCAAAGGACACAGCGCCATCGTCGAACTCTCCCGCCAGATCATCGCCGTCTCCAAACTGAACGATCTTCCACGCGGCCTCTCCGTGAACCCCGGCGTAATTCGCGGCGGAACCCGCACCAACGTAATCGCCGCCGAAGCCACCGTCGAAATCGATGTGCGCATAAAAATCGCCAGCCAAGCCGCCCCTCTCGATCGCAAATTCCGCGCCCTGAAGCCCTTCGACAAACATTGCCAGCTCACCATCGAGGGCGCCATCAACCGCATGCCCATGGAACGCACCGCCGGAGTAGCCGCACTCTACAAAAAAGCGCAGACGATCGCCAAGCAGATCGACTGGAAACTCGAAGAGTCCGCCGTCGGCGGAGGCTCCGATGGAAATTTCACCGCCGCCCTAGGCGTCCCCACGCTCGACGGCCTGGGCGCCGCCGGCCAGGGAGCCCACGCCCTTCACGAACACATCGTAATCTCCGAGTTGCCCCGCCGCGCGCTCCTTCTCGCCGCAATGATCGAGAGCGCCTGACCCGTTCGCATGTTTTTGAGAGGACGCGGCTTCAAACCGCGCCGTAAGTCGGCCTTTGACTCTACCGATGGGGTAGCCTAAACTTTTCCCAGACAACTTTCGACGGCCTCTGCGCTACTCGCAACCGTCCCACTGGAGCACTCATGGGCGAGTTTTCGCTCTGGCATTGGCTGTTAGTGATCGTCATCGCCTTCCTGCTGTTCGGCACCAACAAACTGGGCGCCGTCGGCAAGGGTTTGGCCGAAGGCATCCGCAATTTCAAAGAAGGGATGAAAGATCCCGAGCCCGAGAAACCCGAGCCCGAGAAAAAAGAACCGCCGAAACCGGAAGAAGTAAAAAAAGAAGAATCCGAAGAAGCGAAAAAATCCTAACCTTCCCCTCGTCGCCCACGCAGCATCTCGTAAACCAGCGCTACCGGCAATCCAACCACATTGCTGTAATCGCCCTCAATCCGCGGAATCCATCGCGAAGCCAACCCCTGAATCGCATACGCTCCCGCCTTATCCATCGGCTCGCCGGTGCGGATGTATTCCCAAATTTCTTCGCCGGACAACTCGTTCATCGTCACCAGAGTACTCTCGGAACCAGCGCTCAACTCTCGGTTCTCAAGGACTAAGTGGCTTGAGTACGACCGCGTGGAGCACAAAGCGGGCTTACTAGCCACTGAACCCTGACCACTGACCACAGGTCCTATAACGCACACCCCCGTAATCACCCGATGCACACGTCCCGAAAGAAGCCGCAGCATGCGGGCAGCATCTTCCGCATCACTTGGTTTACCGAGAATGGTCTCCTCCACGACCACGATCGTATCCGCACCCAGCACCACATCCTCAGGCCGTGTTCGCCAGACCGCCAGCGCCTTCTGGCACGCCAACAGCTCCGCACACTCGCGCGGCACTGGGCTCGGCAGCTCACTCTCATCGACATCGGACGGCTGCACGACGAACGGAATCCCCACCAGGCGCAGAAGTTCTTTGCGGCGCGGCGATGCGGAAGCGAGCACAAGCATGCGAGATGTAATTCTGAGGTGTAATTCTATCGAAAGCTCTTACGCGATCGTTCGCGTCTACGAGCCGATCAACTCGATCCGGTTTCCGAACGGATCACAAATGTGACAGCGCCGAACTCCCGGAATACCGTCGTCGGCCTTGACTTCGACTCCCGCTGCCCGCAGCCGCGATGTGAGACCGTGATAGTCCCGGCAGCGCAATGCCGGATGCGCCTTCTTCGCCGGCCGGAAATCAGCCTCCACTCCAAGATGCAGCTGCACGCTTCCACTCTCAAACCAGCATCCTCCACGCTTCGCCAGCTCCGCCGGCTTAGGAATCTCCGCCATCCCCAGCACATCGCGATAGAAACCGCGCGCCGTCTCCTCCAGCCCCGCAGGCATAGCCAACTGCACGTGATCAATAGCCGTGAAACACGCTTCATCCATGCTGACATGCTATCCGAGAACCGAATCGGGGGGACACTGCTGCCTGTTAGAATCAAGGTTTAAGCGCTCACTCATGGACGCCGCCTTCATCCGCAATTTCGCCATCATCGCCCACATCGACCACGGCAAATCCACGCTCGCCGACCGCCTCCTCGAACTCACCGGATCCCTCACCGCCCGCGAAATGCAAGCCCAGGTCCTCGATTCCATGGACCTCGAGCGCGAGCGCGGCATCACCATCAAAGCCCACGCCGTCCGCATGGCCTACACTGCGCACGACGGCCAAACCTACCAGCTAAATCTAATCGACACCCCCGGCCACGTAGATTTTTCCTACGAAGTCTCCCGCTCCCTAGCCTCCTGCGAAGGCGCCCTGCTAGTAGTCGACGCCTCCCAAGGCGTCGAAGCCCAAACCCTGGCCAATTCCTACCTGGCCATCAATCACGGCCTAGAAATCATTCCCGTCATCAACAAGATCGACCTGCAAAGCGCCGACATCCCCCGCACCAAAGAAATGATCGAAAGCGCCGTCGGCCTCGACGCCTCCGACGCCGTCCTAATCAGCGCCAAAACCGGCCAAGGCGTCCCCGACGTCCTAGAAGCCATCGTCAAACGAGTCCCCCCACCCAAAGGCAGTCCCGACAACCGCCTCCAGGCCCTGGTTTTCGATTCCTGGTTCGACCCCTACCGCGGCGTAATCGTCCTGACCCGCGTCTTCCAAGGCACACTAAAAAAAGGAGACCGCATCCGCCTCTGGTGGAACGGCACCACGTTCGACGCCGAAACTTTAGGCGTGCTAACCCCCAAGCCCGTAGAAATCGATCAGCTGGTAGCCGGAGAAGTCGGCTTCATCATCGCCAACATCAAGAATGTCGCCGACACCAAAATCGGCGACACCATCACCCACGACGCCAACCCCGCCCTCGAAGCCCTCCCCGGCTTCGAAGAAATCAAACCCATGGTTTTCGCCGGCCTCTATACCATAGACGCCCACGCGCACACCCAACTCCGCGAGGCCCTCGAAAAACTCCGTCTGAACGATTCCTCTTTCTTCTTCGAACCCGAAAGCAGCGTAGCACTCGGCTTCGGCTTCCGCTGCGGCTTCCTCGGCCTGCTCCACATGGAAATCATCCAGGAACGTCTCGAGCGCGAATTCAATCTCGACCTAATCACCACCGCTCCCGGCGTCCGCTACAAAATCTACAAAACCGACGGCACCATGGTCGAAATCGACAACCCCTCGCGCTGGTTAGATCCCAGCGAGATCGCCAAAATCGAAGAGCCGGTCATCCTCGCCACCATCCTCACCAACGAAGAATACGTCGGAGGAATCCTAAAGCTGGTCGAAGAAAAACGCGGCAAGCAAAAAACCTTCGAATACGTCAGCTCCTCCCGCGTAATGCTCCACTACGAATTGCCCCTCAACGAAATCGTCTTAGACTTTTACGACCGCCTGAAATCCGTCTCCCGCGGCTACGCCTCCCTCGACTACCACCTAGCCGACTACTGGGAATCCCCCATGGTCAAGCTCGACATCCTCGTCGCCGGCGAGCCCGTCGACGCCCTCTCCATCATCGTCCACCGCGACTTCGCCTACGAACGCGGCAAACTCCTGGTCTCGAAAATGCGCGAACTGATCCCCCGCCAGATGTTCGAGGTCGCCATCCAAGCCTCGATTGGCGCAAAAATCATCGCCCGCGAAACCGTCCACGCCATCCGCAAAAACGTAATCGCGAAATGCTACGGCGGCGACATCAGCCGCAAACGCAAGCTCCTCGAAAAACAAAAAGAAGGCAAGAAGAGAATGAAGCGCATCGGCCGCGTCGACATCCCCCAGGAAGCCTTCCTGGCCGTCTTAAAAGTCGGCGAGGGCAGCAATTGAAAACTATCTCATCTCCAAAACTGGCTCGATTTATCCTGGCAGTTGTCGTATGCGCCGCCGGCCCCTGCCTAGTGGCACAGTCATCGCGAAATGTTAAAGGTCCAGTCGATGGGACACATGACGACTGGCCCTACTACGGTCACGACTCCGCCGGAACGCGCTTTTCCCCGCTATCCCAAATCAACCGTCAGAACGTGACAACGCTGAAAGTCGCATGGACGTTCCACGTCGGCGACATCTCCAACGGCACCGGCCACCAAAAGCGCAGCGGCCTCGAGACCACCCCGATCCTGGTCGATGGAACCCTATACCTGACCACCGCCTTCAACCGCGTCTTCGCGCTCGACCCCGAAACCGGCGCCCAGCGCTGGGTCTACGACCCCATGACCGAAATC
>JBELAE010000401.1:0-4878 GCA_049509155.1 Candidatus Sulfotelmatobacter sp. | reverse complement strand
TTGCTGACTGAAAACGTCGATTGAAACCATCGACTGAAGAGCGCCGCTTGGCTGGCTACTTGTTTCCCTCACACACAAAGTTGGCCGCATCGTTAGGGTCGCCGCTGCCCTTGTACTTGGCGACTTGCGGATACTCACACAACGGGCGCGTCATTTTCGGGTGCTGCCGGTCGTCGCCGTCATATTTCGCGGCGATGATTGTCGAGGGCGCAGCCCCTTTCTCCACCCACTGCTCCAGAGCAGCGTAGACGCTGCGCTGAGGATCGTCGAAGGTCAGTTGGCCGACCTGCCCGAAAGAATCGGGGCCGGGCCCGTTGTCGCAGTGCTGCATTCCCGGCACCATGTAGAGCCGCACGAATGAATCCGTTTCGCTCTGTCCCAGCTTCGCTAGCACGCCCTGGTAATAATTGACCGTGTTGAGCGCCGGAATCGCCGGGTCATTCCAGCCGTGATACAGGACCAGCTTTCCGCCCCGCGCCTGGAAGGGTTTCAGATCGGGGTCAGTGGCGTTCAACGCGCTCGCGGTTTTTTCATCGGCCAGCTTCAGCCCGGACTCGAGCGCGAATGTCTTGTAATCCCAGGCGCGATCTTCATACACCATGTTCGTGAAGTATCCGATTCCGAACAATGCCATCAGGCTCCGGGCCGGAGCCGGCCCCGTGATCCAGAGTCCCCAGCCTCCGGGTCCGTCCTCTGCGCCGGGCAAAAACCCAGGAAAGATGTCGTGACCGTGCGCATCATGCGGGCCCGCATAAACCTTCTTCAGTGCGGCGGCCTGCGGCGCGGTCAGGCACTTGTCGGTGTCCTCGCCAGCCTTGCACTGAATCGTCGCCGGATCGAAGCGGCACTGCCGGGGATCGTTGAGGATCCCATCGCGCACGCCGTCAACTTGGTCGCAGGCGGCGAGCACCGCCGCTGCAATCGCCGGAATTTTCGCCTGCTGAATATAACTGGCCGCATCGAGCGTCAGCGCCTGTGTGTCCACCGCTGCAGTCGACAGTAGTGCGGTCCAGTAATTCGCCGGAGCCCCGGCCAGAATGCCGTCATAGTCCGCGGGATAGCGCTGCGCCTCCATCAGCGCCTCACGCCCGCCATCGGAGCATCCCACAAAATAAGAACGCTGCGCGGTCTTTCCATAGAACGCATGCACCGCCTCTTTCGCGACCCGCGTCATCTCGTGAATGCCGCGATGGCCGAAGTCGATGACTTTCTCCGGATGTCCCAGCGCCCATGTCGCTTCCAAGGGCGTTTCCGCGGTGTGACCTGCGTTCGTCGCGGTCGCCGCATACCCTTTGCTGACGGCCACGCCGAGCTGCATGTAGTCGATCACGCCGGCGAATCCGCCGTTGCCGATGCCTTGCAGTTTGCCATTCCAGCCCGCAAGCGGCATCCACACTTCAATCCGGATCTCGGAATCGGTGGTCGGCTTAGCCACCACGACAACCCGGCAAAACGCAGGAACGCTTTTGTATGGGGCTGTAAGGTCACGACTGCTGGACGGCCCGGGAGGGCCTGCGAATCCCCCAGCCTCAACCACATCAGCGAAGAGGGTGGTGGCTCCCGGAATCTTCGATTCCATGAGCGGCCTGCAGGAGTTCTCAGCCAGAACGACACGGCTGGAAGCCAGCAGAAAAACCGCCAGCAGCACTGCGTAGGGTACCACTGCGTAGCTATGGCACGACTTTCTCATCACTGTCCCAATCACTGGCTTCGGCAAACTCTACTGCACCCCGGCTCTTCCCATGAAGGCCGCCTGATCTGCCTTCATCTTTTTCAGCCCTTCCATCGGCAGGTAGACCATGTGTCCGGAATCGTAGGTGGCAAACGAAACATTATCGCGATACTTCGGCGGCAGGTTGAGGTGGTCGACCGTGTAATTGGCCGCATAGTATGGCGTCGCCAGATCGTAATAGCCTTCCATCACCAGTATCTTCAGGTACGGATTTTTCACGATGGCCTGCCGCATCGCCGACGCGGTATCAGGAAATCCTTGAATCGCCGATCCCCAATCCCACTTGTCAAAGCCTGCATCTTGCGCCCGCACATAATACGGCATGTCAGTCTTGTATCCCAGTTCGGTGCGGATGTAGTTGTTGAACGCCGACGTAAAAGGCGGCTGCGTGGCCGATCCTGTGGGATCGTAGAACCTAGTGTCGAGCAGGCCTTCGGGGTCGGGACCCACGTAGCGTCCATCCAGCCGGCCGACGCGCAGCTTCTGATCGATGAGCAGGTAGTGGGTGAACTTCTGGACGTTGATGCGCAGGTTGGCTTCATCGATCACTTCTTTGCTCAATCCCGTGAAGCGGGCCAACTGGTCGATTATTTTCTGACGCTCCTGCGAGGTGAGCGCGTCGCCCTTGTCGAGGGCTTGCTCGTACTCAGTCGAGGCCCACTGCTCTGATTCCTGCCGGGCGCGGTTCATGTCCTGCGCGAGATCGGGGGCCAGCTTGTGGTGGTAGCCCGCGATCATGGTGAACGACGGAATCAGAAAAATGTAAGGCTGATCGTTCGTGTTGTTGTCTTCGAGGGTTTCGAAGTTCAGTACCGTCGAGAGCAAAGTAATGCCGTTGAACGAAATGCCGCGGTCGGCTAGGTATCCGGCAATTCCGGCGGAGCGCGTCGTGCCATAACTCTCACCGAAAAGAAACAGCGGCGACGACCAGCGCTCGTTGCGCGTGATGTAGAGCCGGATGAATTCGCTGAACGCTTCAATGTCGCCCTTCACTCCCCAGAATTTCTTGAACAACTCGGAATCAGCGGCGCGGCTGAACCCGGTGCCAATCGCGTCGATGAGAACCAGGTCACTCTTGTCGAGTAGCGTGTAAGCGTTGTCCTCCATGCGGTAGGGCGCCGGAGGCATGAAGCCATCCGGTTGTAGCACCACCTTTCGCGGACCGAGCGCTCCCATATGCAGCCAGATCGAAGCCGACCCAGGCCCGCCATTGAAGGCGAAGGTGAGCGGCCGTTTGGCGGCGTCCTGGCCGTCGAGCGTGTAAGCGACGTAGAACATTTCCGCTTCGATCCTGCCATCGCCGCGCTTAATTGGCAGACGCCCGGCGGTTGCCGTGTACTTCAGCAGTTTGCCGTCGACGGTGATCTGATGGTGAGTCGCCACCGGCGCGGCCTCGGTCATGTCGTAATGCTCTTCTTTGTCCTTGGCGTTTTCCTTGTCGCCCGAGGCTTCGCGGGACGCAGGTTTCGGCTCGGCTCCAGACTCTGGCGTCGCGCTCTCCGCAGACTTTTCCGAAGCTGGCGCGGAGGCCGGTTTCTTCGGAGCGGCGGTTTTAGGAGTATCGGCTTGTTGGGCGAAGCCGCTGGTGGTCGCCGAAATCGCGACCGTTGAAATAGCAAGGAGTGAAATAGCAAAGCTTAGCAGCCCGGCGGCGTACGTCCGGGAAAGTTTCTTCATAGTGTGGTCCCCGCGCAGGTCCCGGCGAACCGTCTATCGCAAATGACCGATCGCGACCAGATTTCCTGGACTCTGCGACGAGGAATTGTACACCGCACAAGTTACCGCACGCGTTACTGGATCTCGCCGTACACCGAGAGCATCCCCTGGCACGCCGGCGTGCTCTCCGTGACGAGGAACGACGCGGTGCAGTTAACGTTGGGTCCTCCCGGCAGCCCCGGAGCGTAATTCGGGACGCCGCCGGGCACGAACACAAGACCGTTCGCTACGGTGGGGACTGTGAATTTCACCGCTCCCGGACCGTAATTGTTGGTACTGGTACTGCTCTCCCAGAGCGCCTTCAGCCCGCTCACGCCCTTGACGGTTTGAGGAATCGCCTGGTAAGCCGTCAGAACTGCCGGCTTCGCCGGGATCGACTGAAAGACGAACTGGGCGTTGGGCGACCACTGCCCGAAACCGCTCACATTGAGCGCCCAGACTATGCCTGTACTCGACGCGCTTCCATTCCATGAGATCGACGGAACCGTGCCGGGCCAGGGGTAGTTCTTAGGATTCGTCTCGGATGCGCCGACAACATTAAACAAACCGTCGGCCGACATTTGGTACGCCATCATCGCGGTTGGAGAGGCGTTGGTTCCCGCTCCTCCTACGTAAAGATAATTGAGCGATGAGCCTGCCCAAAATGCTTCCGTACCATGAATTCCGGGCGAACCCAGGATTGTCCCGAGATTCTGGCCGGCGTTCACACCCCGGAAACATTGCGCGATCGCGCCATTTCCCGGGGAGGTTGACTGGGTACAGGCCGTGTCGGCCTCGTTCGATGCCTGCATCCCGTTGCAGGCGTATCCGCAACCGTCCCAGCCGCCCATCAGGGTCTGCGGCGTGTTATCCGTTTCTGGGCTGGCACAGACGCCGTAAATAACACCCTCTTTGCCACCCGCTATAACTTCCTGGTTCGATCCGCATGCACTGGTAACCCCGATCGGGGAAATGAGCGCAACGCCTCCCGAACCGAGATCCAGGTCTCCCGCTCCGCCTCCCGACCCGAGACTGAAAGAGTACCCAGCCGGACAACTGCTGGGCCCGTAGGCCGAGCAGACCGTAACCCCGCCGTCATTCAGGCCCACATAGTCGTTGGGCGTATAGTAATCGACCGCCGTCAGTCCAGTGGTTGCACTGCTCGCGATCTTCAAGATACTTTCGCCGAAGTTGGTGGCCCGCGCCGATTGCCCGTTCCAGTTTCCATTCGCGACCGATACGTACACGTTGCCCGAGGAGTCCACGGCCGGCGCACCGCCGCCCATCCAGATGCCGCCGTTCTGATTCGTCTGCCCGGCTTGGGTATCAAACACCCAGTTGGAAGTGGCGATGGGCGAGAAGCCCAGTGTCTTGTACGAGAACGTCAGCCCAGCCACGTATCCGCTGTAGGGTGAAATGTCGCAATACGACCCAAAGCCGACGTAGATATT
>JBELAE010000400.1:0-4901 GCA_049509155.1 Candidatus Sulfotelmatobacter sp. | reverse complement strand
CGCGCTGGCTCGCGGGGTCCGCGCTTTGAGCGTGGGCGTACGAGCTTGGTGCCGTAAGGCTTACCAGCAGCACAAAAAGCGTAGTTAACAATCGCATGTATTCCTCATCGACACGATTCGAAAACGGGATCGCGCTCGCGGCTTTCGGAAGGGCTGCCTTGGGTGTAGATTTGGTAGCGGCCTGTCTCCCGGCCGTTGAACGACATGTGCCCGAGGTCTGCCGCCGCGTAGGCGATGCACCGATCAGCTTCTTCTTCGTATCTTTCTTCGTATCTTTGTTCGCATTTTCAGCAGCCCAGTCTTCAATTCTTGTCCGCAGACTTAGAAACAGACTTAGAAACCAATGAACCGTTGGCGGTAACGAGTGATACTACGGATGCAACGGTGAGGTTGAACACTTACGAAAGTAGCTGGTGACCCCTTTATCAACCTGCGGCGAGTCGCAGCGTGTCGACGTGAACCGTTTTGGAACCCCAGAGAACCCGCTGTTTAAGCCTGTCGCAAGGTTGTGCAGGTTCGGGCGAACTCGCTGGCCACACAGACTGCGGAAGGACCAATCAGAGACAAGGGAGGATCAGAGACGAAGGAACAATCGGAGGCTATGATAGTTTTGCCATGCCGCGAGAGTCATTTCGTGCGTTTTCACCGGAAGTGGAGGCACTCGCTCAAGCATGGTCTGCGAATGCTGTGACCGCTGAACAGTGGAAGCATGAAGGATATTTTCTGGGGGAATCCGTCGCAGTCAAAGTGTCCTTAGGTGCTCTGATGGGAGTAATCAAACCAGGGAGAAAAAAGTTCGACAGGATATGCCGCGCCGCCCATGAGAAGATTGCCTCAGACTTGGCTTTTGAATTGCACCTTCCAGTTCCACCCGTGATTTTGCTGGACCTGGGGGAACTCAAAGACATCAACCGCGAGCGCTACGTTGCGGTTTCTGCATTTCCTTTTGCACAACCCAGTTCCTGGGCTCAAGCCAGCGCTGCATTCAGCGACGAGCACACAACTGAGACATCACAGGTCATGTCAGCTATGCTGGGTTTTGAGACGTGGGTTTCCTGTAACGACCGAAAAGATGCCCATGTCCTGGCATACCTTCCCGCCCCCGACCAGCCGCTTCAGCTGGCCTTCATCGACTACGCCTTTTCCATGTCGCAGGTATGGAAGGTTGAGAACGACCCAGCGGGACGAGCAGGGCCGTATCTGCCGGTTCAAAGAGATGACGATGCTCTGCGGACCATGTTGGATCGAATCAGTCAATTCGACGATGGCAAGATCGATACCATTGTGAGCCGAATTCCAGCCGAGTATTTGCCGGCCGAGAAGAAAACGCTCATAGTGGCAAACCTTCAGAGCAGAAAGCAACGACTGCATACTCTCTTCGGATTGCAATGAGAGACGGCGACCTGTAGCGACTCCTGATCAGCGAATCGGCGAATGCGATCAGAAGTTTGAAGATCAGTGGCTTGAAGTGGTAGGCGCGGCAGGAATCGAACCTGCAACCGCCGGATTAGAAATCCGATGCTCTATCCGTTTGAGCTACGCGCCCAGGCAGATTTCATTTTACCCGCAGACGGTGCGATCCCAAACTGGGGGCATCGGAGAGAAACCGGCGAGTGAGGCAGGGCGAAAGCGAACCGCCGCGGGCTCTATGCTTTTCCCCGGCGGTGTTCGCAGGTTGCGGTGTTCAGGCAGGAATCCGGCAGGCGGAGGCGTTCGACCGGCTTGCCGCCTAGAATGTGCGAATCGATGATTTCGTCGATGTCGGCCTCGGTGACGTGACCGTACCAGACTGCGTCCGGGTACACCACGATGTTGGGACCATGTTCACACTGATCGAGGCAGCCGGATTGATTAGCCCGGACTCTTCCCTTTAGCCCACGCTCGGCGAGCTTCTGCTTGAAGAGCTTATGCAGTTTAGCTTCCGCCAGGGGATCGCAGCATCCGCGGGGATGGCCCGCCGGGCGCTGGTTTCCACAGACGAAAATGTGTTTTTCGAATTTGGGCATCACGCGACCGCGGAGGTGCGAACCGCTGGGACACGATTTTCTTCTGCTCTGCCGATCTCGGCGTCCCAGATTCCATCGAAGTCGACGAAATAGCCTTGCACTTCAACGCCCGGAATTGCGGCCCTCAGGTTGTCGGCGGCGAGCCGCAATTCGCGCTCGTGATGAGTGGCTTCGGCTTCTGCGTCTCCACCGAAGCCTTCGGCAAGACCGCCGTAGGCGCCGCAATCGGAGTGCAGCATCAGGATGACGCGCCGCGTGCCGTGCAGCCGCATGGATTTGCGAATCTGCTCCAGCACGAACTCGCGGTCGCTTTCATGTTCGGGAGAGGCCAGGCATTTGGCGCCGCCAGCGATCTTGATTGGATCCGAATTCATCACCCCGATGCGTTTCAGGAACTTGCGGAACCCGAGTTCAAAGCGGTTGTCGAAGCACCACAGGATGGCCGCGTCGCAGTGATATTTTTCACGCGGAGCGTCGAAGTGGAATACTTTTTTCATAGAACCCTCCCTCGACGAAAATGACGAACACCGAGCAATGATCTGCGATCAATCTTACCTGAGATCGCGACTCGCCTACGTCCCACCGCAGGGTTGTATCCGCCACCTGGACACGATAAAATGGTCCGTACACGTCTTCTCCGCTTATATCCCAGTAATTTTTTGTGAAGGCATTCCTGCGGGCGAGGAGTGTGCGACCCCGGGCGCAGCGCAGACATCTGCCTGCTTGAAATCTTCCTGACGGAGCTGCAATTGAAAAAAGGCAAGACTGCGGTGATTGTGGGTGCCCAGTGGGGCGATGAGGGCAAGGGAAAGATCGTCGACGTATTGTCGGAGAACTTCTCGGTGGTGGCGCGCTATGCCGGCGGACACAATGCCGGCCACACCGTCATCATCAACGGCCAGAAATTTATTCTGCAGCTCGTGCCCTGCGGCGTGTTGCGGGCGGGCTGCCGCAGTGTGATTGGCAACGGGGTAGTGCTCGATCCCATCGCATTTCTGAAGGAAGCGGGCGCTCTGCGCGAGGCTGGGGTTCAGATCGACGGCCACCTTTTTGTTTCGAATCGCGCCCACGTGATCCTGCCCTACCACCGCATGATTGAACTGGCGGCGGAGAATGCGCCGGGACGAGTGAAGATTGGCACCACCTCGCGCGGCATCGGGCCCGCCTACGAAGACAAGATGGGCCGCCGCGGCCTGCGCGTTGCCGACCTGCTGGATCTGCAGTTGCTCAAGAAACACATTGCGAATGCGGTGCATGAGAAGAACATGATTGCGCACGCGCTGTTCAACTCCGAACCGCTCGACGCCGACAAGATGTACACCGAGTACGCGCAGGCTGCTGAGAAAATCGCGCCGTTCGTTTGCGACACAGCCGTGCTACTCAACCAGGCGCTGAACCAGGGCGAATCGATCCTCTTTGAAGGCGCGCAGGGGACGATGCTCGATATCGACCACGGAACTTATCCCTTTGTGACTTCGTCCAGCGCGACGTCGGGCGGTGCAGTGATTGGCACCGGCGTGGCGCCCAATGCCATCAATTCGGTGATTGGCATCAGCAAGGCGTACTGCACGCGGGTTGGCGAGGGGCCGTTCCCCAGCGAAGAAAAAGGCGATGCGGGCGACAACCTGCGCAAGCGCGGCAACGAATATGGCGCGGTCACCGGGCGCCCGCGGCGCACGGGATGGCTTGACATGCCGCTGCTGCGTTATTCGGGCATGATTAACGGCACTTCGTGGCTGGTGGTGACGAAGCTCGATGTGCTTGACGAACTGGCCGAGATTCCGGTGTGCATCGGCTACAAGATCGACGGAAAAACTATGTCAGACGTGCCCGCGCAAGCCAGCGGCTACGACAAGATCGAGTGCATTTACCAGATGCTGCCGGGCTGGCGGACGTCAACCGAAGGCATCACCGAGTATGCGAAGTTGCCCAGACAGGCGCGGGATTACCTGGCTTTTGTGGAGAAGGAAGCGGGAGCCAAGGTCGGCATGATTTCGACGGGCCCGGACCGCAACCATACGATTCTTTTGGATGAATTCGTTACGGAGTTGAAGACGGCCGCGGAAAAAGCTTAGAATCGCTTCCCCGACTTACCTGCGAGCGGGAAGGAGCGAAACGATGGTGGTGTTGGCGGTTACCTGGATGGCGAAGGTTGGGCACGAGGCCGAAGTTGCGGCGCTGTTTGAAAAGCTGACCGAACAATCCCGCAAGGAGCCGGGTTGTGCCATGTACCAGGTGCATCGGCACAAGACCGAGCCGCGCCGCTACTTTATCTACGAGCAGTACAAAGATGACGCCGCGCTCGAAGCCCACCGCGCCGCACCGCACTTCCTGCAGCATGCCAAGAAGGATCTGCCGAAGATTGCCGACCGCGTGGAAGGGCACTTGTTCGAGCCGCTGGGGTAACCTACCAGCTGAGCTCGTGTGGGCGCGGAAGACCCGCCCGGCATTTTCAGATCGTACGACCGCGAACTACTTCGCTTTGTCGATCATCAACTCGCCGCCTGAGGCGTAACTTTCCTTCGAAACTTCGTTGAACGCTACGATGATTCCTTCGCGGCGGGCTCCGGCCTCTTCGACCAAAGCATCCGTGATCCGCTTCGCGATCTTGCGCTTCTGATCGGCGGTGCGGCCTTGCAGCATTGTGACTTGAACCATTGGCATAGGGAACACCAGTTGTCAGTTGCCAGCATCCAGTCTCCGGCAAAACCGCTGAGACGACTCTCCGCGCTTCATCCGTGAATCAGTGAAAATCCGTGGCCTACTTCGCCAATTCATATCCCGCAAAGAAAAAGCTCAGCTCGAAGCGCGCGGTATCTTCGGCGTCGGAGCCGTGAATCGCGTTGTGCTCAATGTTGGTCGCCCATTTCTTGCGGATAGTGCCCTCCTCGGCCT
>JBELAE010000040.1:0-20042 GCA_049509155.1 Candidatus Sulfotelmatobacter sp. | reverse complement strand
CGCGAGTGCGACCGTGACAGTCGATAACGGAGCTGGCTTGACGCAGAGCGCGACCACCGATGGTCAGGGTTTGTACGCTGCGGAATTGCCGGCTGGGTCGTACAACGTTTCCGTGGCAGCCAACGGCGTGAAGATTTATCAGGGGACGGCCGTCGTGAGCCCCGGTCAGGCTGTGACGTTAGGAGTATCAGGCGCGTTAGTCGCGCAGGCGGCGAGCAACCCGCCAGCCGCAGGCCAGATCGCACCCGCCCCACCTGTTTCGGTTCCGGCTCCCGTAGCCCCGTTACAAGCGACTGCGACTCCGGTTCCCGCGCAAGCAACTGGTGCGGCCAGCACGACCGGCGCGATCGAAGGCAATGTGTCTGATCAGACAGGTGCGGTTCTGGTGGGCGCAACCGTAAAAGTCAGCAACGCTTCTGGAGTGGTTGCTACCGCGGTGGCAGATGACAAGGGCGCGTACTCGGTTAAGGGATTGCCTCCGGGTGCGTATACGGTCACTGTGACGCAGTCCGGCTTCAAGAACTTCGTGGCGGATCGTCTCACCATAGCTGCGGGACTTCCGCTGCCGCTCGACGCATCTCTCGAACCTGCGGGAGAGAAAACGGAAGTAAACGTGTCGGGTCAGACCGTGGGAACAGTGGAAACAGAAAACGCCGAAGTATCGGGCACCATCACGCAGAAGGAAGTTACTAATACTCCATTAAACGGCCGCAATTTTACTCAGTTGATTACATTGACGCCCGGCGTCAGCAATCAGACTGGGCAGGACGAGGCCAAGGTCGGCGTCGTGGGAAGCGTAAAGTACAGCGTAAACGGCGGTCGGGTGGAGTACAACACTTTCGAGGTGGACGGCAGCGATGTTTTGAATGCCGGTCTGAATGGCGCCGAGAGCACACTCGTCGTGTATCCCAGTCTGGATGCCATTCAGGAAGTAAAGGTGCTCACTTCGAATTACGGTGCGATGTATGGAAGAACGGCATCGGGCACCGTTATGGTGACCACCAAGAGTGGCGGCGCCCAGTGGCATGGCGACGGGTACGAATTCCTTCGCAACGAAGCTTTCAATGCGCGCAATTACTTTGACCAGACTGTGAAAGCGCCGAAGTACCGGAGAAATGATTTCGGATTCACCATTGGCGGGCCGATCAAGAAGGAGAAGACTTTCATCTTCTGGTCGGAGGAATTCCGTTTTGAGGATTCGCCCAGCGATCAACATCCTGACTTCAATCACGGCGTACCTTCTTTGGCAGAGCGCAACGGGGACTTTAGCGATGTTTGTCCAGCGCTTGGAAGTAACCCGAGCGCCCCTTCGCCCGGCGACTTCCTGCGCTCCCAGTGGCCGGACTGCCCTGGAGTACTCGGGGCTCCCGATCCCTTCTACGAATCGGAGTTTCCTTCGAACAACATTTTCACACCTTCGGTGGGTTACGGGGAGACGAGCGCCGCAGCTGCGCTTTTAAGCACAAATCTTATTCCACTCCCGAATTCCTCAACCGGCTGCAACTCGAGTATTGGATCCTGCTATGACGCGGTTATTTCCGAGCGCACCTCTTGGCGGGAAGAGTTCGGCAGGCTCGATCAAAACTTTGGTTCAAAGGTTACCCTATCGCTGCGTGGAATCTACGACCACTGGAGCACCACGGTCCCAGTTCCACAATGGCCATTGGAGAACAATGCCAACAGTTTTCCGACGGTGCAAAACAAGTTTGTAGGTCCCGGTGTCAGCATAGTGGCGCGCCTGACGAACACGATTACTCCTACGCTGCTGAATGAGGTGGAGGCTAGTTTCACCAACTCCCACATTACCCTCGCCGACGTGAACGGACCCGGGGGCTCGAGTTACCGGCGTCCGGCAGCTCTTGGCGTGCCAGGAGGGGTGTGCACTCCTCAGAACGGGACGGGACCGCCGGACTGCCCGATGGGCGCCATCTTCAACAACGGATTTGGGGGGAAGGTCCCCGGCATCCTCATTGGGGGAAGTAATCTGGAGTATGGCGGAAGCGGATTCTCGGCGGATCCCTCCTACGAGCCGTGGGAGCATACCAACCCTACCTTCAGCTACCGCGAGAACCTGAGCATGTCGATTCGAAAGCACACCCTGCAAATGGGAATTCAGGCGATTTTTGCCCAAAGGAATGAGCTAAACGGGGCGACTGGCGCGGCCAGCGGCGACGTACAGGGCTTGCTGACCTTTAGCAATGTCAACGGCGGATCTGCGAATACCGGCAATGCCTTTGCGAATTTTCTTTACAACGTGGCTAATGGTGGCGCCTTCGCTCAAGGGGGCCAACTCCTCGAATCGATCCAGAGCTACACGCAGGACAGCACTCAATTCAAATACTACAATCGCTACAGCATTGGAGAGCCTTACGTCCAGGACGACTGGAAGGCTACTTCGCGCTTGACCGTAAACGCTGGAGTTCGATTTAGTCTGTTCGGCCTTTGGAACGAGAAATACCATAACGCCTACAACTGGACGCCGTCGGCCTACAACCCGGCGCTGGCCGCGCAACTCAAAGTGGATCCATGCACAGGGCGGCTCCTTGATGCCAGCTCCCAGGTTACAACTGACTGCTCGCAGCCGGTTACCTTCACACAGACGCCGATTCCTATTAATTTGACGAATCCGGATCCTCGGATTATCAACGGCATCGTGCGGTGCGGAGTTAACGGCGTGCCGAATGGATGTATGACGAATCACCTCTTCAATCCGGCACCTCGCATCGGCTTGGCTTGGGACCCGCGGGGCGACGGCAAAACTTCTATTCGAGCAGGCTACGGCATTTTTTTCGAACATGGCACGGGAGAAGAGGCGAACACGGGATCTTTGGAGGGTAATGCACCTCTGGTGCTAAGTATGACGCAACATACCCCAACCACCTATGGCTGCATTGGAGGCTCGTCTTATGCGACAGACCTGGGTTGCTCGAGCGCTCTGCCCGGAGGATCCGGCGCGTATCCCTTGAATGTTACCTCGATTCCGACTAAGGCTGTCTGGTCCTACGCGCAACAGTGGAGTTTGAGCGTGCAGCGCGAACTGCGGAACTCGGTGGTTGCCACCCTGGCGTATGTGGGTAGCAGGGGAACCCATTTGTCGGTGGAGCGCCAGCTCAACCAACTGAAACCGGTTCCGGCCAGCGCGAACCCATTTGGTCCCAACGAGCCGATTATTCCGCACGTCCCCGGAATTCCGTTCGGCACCCCAGGGGCGGGCGACTGTTTCGGCTATGTCCCGACGGGGGCTAATGCGGGCTTCCACTTGAATAACGGAGCGGTGATCCCTCCGAGCAACCCCGCCTATTACAATCTGGTGGCTACTTGCGAAGGCGTGAACACCTTTGAAAACCCGACGCCCGATGTGAATACGGTGCGTCCATATCCTGGCCTAGGTGAGATTTTCTCTCTACAGAATGTGGCCGACTCAACCTACCATGCGTTTCAGACCACGATGCGCCGCACTAAGGGCAATCTTACAATCGGCGGTTCCTACACCTACAGCCACTCGATTGATGATTCTTCCGACCGCTCCGACGCGACCTTCGTGAATTCATATGATCTCCGCTCGAATAAGGCGAGTTCGAACTTCGACGAGCGGCACTTGCTGAATGTCAGTTACATCTACACACTGCCGAACTTGAGTACAGCCATCCAGAGTTGGACTAATGGCCATACCGGAGAACCAACGGGAGATAAGCAGGATCCGCCGTTGCCCTCTTCGGCGCCCTCGCGACTTCTCCGCATACTGGGAGACGGCTGGCAGCTTTCCGGAATCACGATCTTCCAGTCGGGCACACCCTTCAGCGTGATCAACGAGGCTGGCGCCGGAGTTTCGTCCCTCGACAATGCCGGGGGGGCGAATGGCGTGGGCGCCGGCTCTTATCCGGATGTGAACCCGAATCCAGGAGCGGCGCCGAGTGAGGTAGGAAACACAAAGAGCTTTGGCCCGTTGCTGGGGAATCCGAATCTGTTCGTAGCGCCACGTGGCCTCACGTTTGGAACTGCGGGCCGCAACTTTCTGAACAATCCTCATCGAACGAACTTTGATATGAGCCTGTTGAAACACTTCCCGATAACTGAGGGCAGCGTTCTTGAATTCCGTGCGGAGGCATTCAACCTTTTCAATCATACCCAGTTCCGGATTTATAATTCTGATCTGGGTAACACCGGCAGTAACAGTATTAGCTGCTATGCTGGCCCAGACTATACCGCTGGTTTTCAGGGGCCGCTGGTTGACGGCGTTGTCACCGGCCCGGACTGTGTGACGGGCAATGCCTTTCTGCACCCTGTAGACGCACATCGCCCCAGAACAATCCAACTTGGATTGAAATACAGTTTTTAGAAAACGATGGAGTCGCGACCGTAGAGCGCTGGGTTGACTTGGGCGAGTTGCACTTAGTCGAGCGACTGAAAGTGTCAACCCGTCATGCTTGGCACTGGGCTGCCGTATGGAGAGCAGATCGGTCGAACGGTGTGGGTTACAAAACGGATTAGTCACGACTGTGTCTGTTCACTTCCTGCACATACGCAAGACGGGCGGAACGGCGATTATTGAGGCGCTTCGCCCCATCGCTGATAGCTACTCGATTGTGCTGCACGACCACGCTACGAAACTAAGCGACGTCCCACGCGATCATCAGGTGGTCTTCTTTGTCCGGCATCCCATTTCACGGTTTGTGAGCGGCTTCTGGAGCCGCCTGCGGCGCGGGCTTCCGCGGCATCACTACGAATGGAACGAAGCGGAAGTGGAAGCATTTCGCCATTTCCAGAAACCAAACGATCTGGCCGAAGCCCTGTCAGCCACCGACCAGGACACGGCGCGGCGCGCGCGAGAAGGGATGAGGGGTATTTCCCACATCAAAAACACCTACAAGGACTGGTTTTCCGGAGAACACGAACTCGACGACAGATTGAATTCGATCGTACTAGTGGGGCTTCAGGAAAACCTAAGCAGCGATTTCGAGCACCTGAAAAGGTTGTTGAACCTGCCGGAAACGGTATCCTTACCTGCAGACAACACGCTCGCCCACCGTACTCCGCCAGAGTTCGATCGCGGGCTGAGTCTGCTCGCCGAGCGGAACCTGTCCGAGTGGTACGCGGAGGATATTCGATTCTACGAACGATGTGTGCAAATCCGCGCTGCCCGCGGCCTGTAGGCCGCGATTGAGTTCTAAACTCTTACAACGCTTCCAATACAGATTTCGAAAATCGCGCTCTCTCTAGACTCACTCCATGGCCACACCCTCGCAATAGCATTGACATTGGGAGTTTTTACGGTGTAATTTTGCGCGACCCCATTCGGAGCCCCGCGTCGCAGCCGCTCGCTGCACAAATGTCCGCAACATCTGAAGAAGGGGTATGTAAAATGAGAGTCAATGTTTATCGAATTGCGTTCAGCACAAGTGTGCTGTTCGTCGTGGGCTTGATTCCACAAGCCCTTGCTCAAACTACTCTGGCTGTTGGGAGCTGTACGACGTTCCCGAGCTATCCAACAATCCAGCAGGCGGTAAATGCCGCACCACCTTCGGGAGCGACGATAGAGATTTGTCCCGGTGTTTACCCCGAACAAGTAGTCATCAAGACCGGAGCACTAACCTTAGAAGGAGTGGCAAATTCTGGCGGCCAGGTGTCTGCCGTGATCGTCCCGCCCTCGGGTGGAGTAGTGGCCAACGCCCGCGACTTCGATAACAACTACGCGCCAATTGCAGCGCAATTGCTAATACAAAGTACCTTCCTTGTGACCATAGAAAACCTCGCGGTGGATGGTGCAAACAACGGGTTGTCGGGTTGTGGTTCCGACATTGTCGGAATTCTCTTTCAGAATGCCTCTGGTACGGTTTCAAACGTTGCGGTGCGCAATCAAACCCTCCCTCCTGCGGATTATGGCTGCCAGGACGGAGAGGGGATATGGGTCGAGACGCAGAGCGTATACGGCCTGATATCAAACGTCACCGTACAAAACAGCTCCGTGCATAATTACCAAAAGAATGGGATTACCGGCAATGACTCGGGAACCACGCTCACACTCACTTCTAACAGTGTGCAAGGCTGGGGCCCCACTTCGGCTATCGCACAAAATGGAATTCAACTGTGTTGTGGCGCCACGGGCACGATTACGTCTAACTCTGTGATCGATGACGTTTACACGGGCCCGTCGTACGGCGCGTCCGGAATTCTGCTTTACGACACGCTGGAGAACAGCTCGCTTTCTGTAAGCAGCAACATAATCGGGAATACGCAACTTCCGGTCGTGCTGTATACCGATGAGAGTTTCGGACCGAAGCAGTACGGAGATGGAGTAACTGTGTCGAGCAATCAGATTTTCGGCGCGCTCGATTTCGATGCCATTGACATCTGCACCAATGGAAACAAGGTCAAGAGCAACACCATTACGAATAGCTGGAATTCAGCCGTCCATCTCGACAGCAGCTGCTCGATAAGCGGCAACCTGACGGGAAACACTAACATTGCCAAGAACAACACAATCAACGAGAGCGAGTGCGCTGGGATCCTGGTGGACAGCGGGACCACGGGGAACACCACTACTCCCAATACGTTTTACAACGTGAATTACAACGTAACGAATTCGACCAGCAGTTGTAGCTTCGCGCCAAGTTCTAAGACCTTAAGCATGGAACACCGTGCAGTGAGTCCCAAGGGAAGAACACACGGGCAAGCGCAGATGGCACCTTAGTCGCGGTCCGATTCAAAGGATGTGTGCGCTGTCAGCGCCTGGCAGCGCACATTGTTTCTTTTTGCCGCTGTCGCAGGTCTCCTGCCAATATAAGAGCACGGCCCTCCCCCACGTCATCCTGCTTCACATCCTTGGATGGTAGTCTGTGTATCGGAGGTACCTTACATAATGGCCAGCCTGTACGTGCTGGGCGCCCGGCAAAAAGATCTGCTCCTGAGACACGAACGGGAATGGAATCTCTACGAGGCTGCTCTGATTCTGCAGCTTGACACCGAGACCGGCGCCGTGCGCACTTGCATCGAGTACCAGACTCCGCCCGAGGCGCGGGCCAACGAGAAGTCCTCCAACGTCTTTAAGAGCGGTACTTTGGTGGGCGATACCCTTTATGCGTGCACCTCAACCGAAGTTCTGATATTCAAGCTGCCTGAATTCCAGAGAATCGGTTATGTCTCACTACCCTGTTTTAATGATCTCCACCACGTGACTCCTACATCCAACGGGGATCTGCTGGCTGCCGTCACCGGACTGGACATGGTGGTCAGGTTTAACCGCGAAGGCGAGCAGCTCGAAGAATGGAGTGTTTTGCCCGAAGCTCCCTGGTCGCGATTTTCGCGGGACATAGATTATCGGAAAATCGAAACCACCAAGCCTCACAAATCGCACCCTAATTTTGTTTTCGAATTGAACGGCGAGATTTGGGCGACGCGATTCAGTCAGCGGGACGCTATCTGCTTGAACGATCCAGAGAAACGGATCGACATCGCGGTGCAGTCGCCGCATGACGGCCTGCTTTTTGGTGAACGAATCTACTTCACGTCCGTTGATGGACGGGTAATCATAGCCGACCCTCGCAGCCTGCAAGTCGAAAAGATCATTGACCTGAAACAAATCGATGGCCAAGACGCTTTGCTTGGCTGGTGTCGCGGATTATTACCCTTGGATGAGAGTAGGGTGTGGGTGGGGTTCACGCAAATCAGGAAAACTCGCTTCCGGGAGAATGTTCTCTGGGTCAAGCGTGCCTTTCGAGAGGGCATGAGCGAAAAGCCTACGCACATTACGCTCTACGACATCGTGAACAATCGGCGCATACAGGAGTTCGACCTTGAGGCCCACGGAATGAACCTGGTGTTCAGCATCTTTCCCGCAATTCCGTCTAGGCCGCAGCAGCCGGCGGGCTTTTGATCTCCATGTGTGTTTAAACCGATGGCGGTTTCATCGTCGCTCTACGATCGCTGCGTAAGCGCAGTGATCTCAGTAGTCTTGTCTGGTAGTACTCCGCACCATCCAGGTCTTTGGAAAACGAGAGCGCATCGGAACAGCCGCTGACGCCGATGCGGGGCAGTTCGTACGGATTTGTCCTCGATGTGATCATTCCGAAGTCCGCCACTACTGCGCCCGCATATCCCGCGTCCTTGACCTGTTGCAGTTGACTGTGCCGGTAATCCACCGGTTTTCCATTGGGAAAGCAAAAGGACACAACCGGTCGGTCCAGACCTTCCTCAATCTGGGCCCGAGAAACGGTGAGCTCATGCCAGGATTCCTCGTCGGTTATGCTGGCCAAAATGGGGTGGGTTACGGTGTGCGAACCGATATCCACCAAACCCGAGTCCGCCATCTCGCGCAATTCATTCCAAGAGCAGGGCGCATATTTTTCGGGAGCTGTTTCGGGAATAGAGACACCCATCTTCGCGGCCATATTCTCGATGAACGCGGTACGGACTTCGGGCCGCAACCGATTGAGCGTTGTAAATAAAAGCTCGATGTTGCTCGCAGAAAGTTCGCTCGGACGCGAGGGTTGTTCAGCGAGCCAGAGAACCTTGTCAGTCCATACCCAACCCTCACCCCGAATAAAGGAGCTGACTACAAAAAACGTGGCCGGCATTTCGAACTCGCTAAGAAGAGGGAAGAGAAACTCATAGCAATTACTGCGACCATCATCGATCGTCAGCGCGACGGTTAGAGGGTCCAGCGGTCGGCCAGTCTTCAAGAGTTCGAATATGCGAGTCAAGGGAACGACATGAAAATGGCGGCGCAAGTGAGCTAACTGTGCTCGGAGGGCGGTGGCGCTGACCGCATCGGTGCCAGTTTCACCCGGGCCTGAAAAGTTGTGATACATGAGGATTCGCGCCATTTTCGCGGACATGACGCGAGTCAGCCCGAACACGCCACAGGTCTTCATGAGCCCGAGGGCTATTTTCTTCATAGGCACGTTGACCCAGGCAGGTCCGGTCCAAAGCCTAGCAGAAACGAGTCCCGCGCTGATTCGATCTCTTCGTTAAGACTGCCCGCGATCTCGGCGATCACAACCGTATAATGCACCAAGCGATTGTAGGCTCGTGAAAGATGCGGCATTTGTCTCCTGATACTTTCGGTCCTCGGAGGGATTTCGCAGTGGATGACGGATGGTCCTTCCAAGATCGATTCACCAAGAGGATCGCGGCAATCGCCAAGAAGCTGTTGCCTGAAATCGTACTTCGGGAAATCCGGCACTATCGCTCGTACGAGAAGGGCGAACGGCCCCTTTATCTGCAGATAAGAATATCGAATCGCTTGGGATTTACAAATCCAAAACTCGCGCGAGTGCCAAAGTCCGCACAAGCGTTTCTTTTTGTCTGCTTCGGGAACATCATGCGGAGCCCGATGTGCGAGGCCCTCCTGAATCGAGAGCTTGCCAACCTTGAAGTGCCACGCATCACTGTAACGTCGGCGGGCCTCAATGCCATCCCAGACCGGCCGGCGCATGCGTGGGCCATCACGGCGGCAAGGGAGTTCGGTATTTCGCTCGAAGATCACCGTGCCCGATTGTTGACTCCAGAAATGGTTGATCAGGCAGACGTGATCTTTGTGATGGACTATCAAAACCAAGTGCAACTTCTGTCGCGATGGGCGCATGCGCAGAAGAAGGTATTTCTGCTGAGCGCTTACGCGAGTCAGGATTACGAACTAGTCGAAATTGTTGATCCCTATTATCTGGGCGTGGAGGGGACCCGACACTGTTACAACATTCTTGATGCTTGCATCCGGAATCTTGTCCGAGGGATTCTCAACGAGGAGCGGGATCATGCACACGGTGCAAACCTGACACGACCTGCGCACGGTCGTAAGCCTACCAGTTCGTGACCGATGACGGCCGCTTCGATGGGGCTAGGAAAAACTGTCCACGATCGCATCTCCCACGCCCGGCCAGTTGGCATTAAGGTGGTGGCGAAGATTTCGATTATGCGGCGCGTAATACTCCGTCAAAGGGCCTCGCATCGCGGCTGGCATCGGTGGATACGACCCAGCGAACTCAGCCGGATAACTCGACAATTCCCATTTGGGCAGGCCAAGGAACTTCAAGACCTTCCCATACTCGAGGGCCGGGGTTTTAAAAAACTGCTCGCTGCTCAGGACAAGAAACTGAGCTGGACGAAAGTAACGCAACCACCGGCTGATCTGCTCCGAGTAGATTCCGCGCGCCAGATAAGTAAAATTCTGATAGTTGAAACTTTCGTAGGATACTTGGGCTTCCAGCCGCTCGGCTTCACCTGCGATGCGTTGAGTCTCCGCGTCAATTGCTTCTTCGAAAGATAGTGGTTCCATTCCCAGCCGAACCTCATGATGATAATGAGAATAGGCGCGATCCACGGGATTGCGCAGGAGAATGATGATCCGGGCGGCAGGTATCAGATCGGAAGCCCTGCGGGCCACTCCGGGATGCAACAGGTAATAGGGAGTGGCGTCGCCGGCTCGAAGTCGGCGACCGCGGAGAAGACTCTTGAGACGCCGCCGCCGGCCCAAGGGGAAATGCGATCGGTACCAATCGATGCCCTTCCCGTAATTAAGGTCAAAGTAATGCACCTCTTTGAATCGTGGTGAAACCACGCAGGGGTGCGCGGCCAGATAACTGGCGAGAGATGTCGTGCCAGCTTTCTGCGCTCCGATAATCAGGAAATCGGGCAGCGTATCAGGACGAAACAACCTGGCGGACAAATCCATAAACTGCTCAAGAGCCTTTCCTGAATTTCAGAGGAGATTCCTGAAGTTCGATTGGTTTCCACAGGATTGTAGTGCAGAGCTTAACGTGCCCAAACTACTTTACGGCCTGTCACAAAGTTGGCGAAAGCAACGACTGCCGCAGTGTTGAGCAGGACGAGCGTGAACGCCACGTCTGTGACTCTACTCAGCGGACCACGTTTTGGTCCCACCAATGCCCAGGCACTCAAACCATAGAGCGCTAGTTGCAGAACGAGAGCGATCCGGTAAATCAAACCCGGCAGGAGGAACGACGAAATGAGCAAGGCCACCAGGGCGAAAGGCACAAACAAACGGATCAGCTTATGGCTTATAAAGCCAAACCGTGATGGGTTGGCAGCAGTCAACAACCAAGGCGCCAGTTGAAATAATTGGTAGTTGCCACTCAACGTACGGACCTTTCGAGCAAATTCGCGTTTCGTTCCCTGATCAGGCAGGTCCCAGGCCCGTGCCCGCGAGTCGAAAACCACCCGCGATCCCTGGCGCAGCACGTGCATCGGAATGTAAACATCATCCAGAATTGTTTCCTGTGGCAGCTCCACTAGCAGGCTGCGCCGCACAGAGTACAGGGCACCGGTGGCCCCGACGACGGATCCCGAGGCGGATTCCATCTCTCGAATTTTCTTTTCGATTCTCCAATACAACCCCATCCCTCTCGTCGCCTCTCCAGATTCGGAATCGCCGAGCATCAACTCTCCGCTCACACAGCCAACCTGCCCGTCGGCGAAATTCTCCAGCAGAAAGCGCACCGCATCCGCTTCGATTTGTTGGCGCGCGTCGGTAAAAATGACGATCTCTCCATGCGCTGCGCGCATCGCGTCGTTCAACCCGGCCGCCTTGCCACACGATTGGGGGTTCAGGATAAATCGCAGGGGCGAGATGCTTGCAAATTCCGACAGGATGCGGTTCGTGCCGTCCGTCGAACCATCGGAAACCACAACGATTTCGGTCTGGTCAGGAGGATAGTTCAGCTCAAAGAGGTTTCTGAGCTTGCGTTCCAATACGTCCGCCTCGTTGTGCACCACCATCAGTATAGAAATGGAAGCCAGGTGCGGAGCGGACTTGACTGGCTGGATGCTCCAGCGGCTGCGGACCCACAGCCACGCCGCATATCCGCAATATGCATAGCCGATTACGGCAACCGCTCCCCAGAAAACCCATCTCATTGTGCCCCCGGTCCAGCCGTTGCAGTTGTGGCTACTAGCTCCGCGGAGTGGCCGGCGTCTCGATTTTGTTGAGTACAACTCCCACCAAAGACTCTTCTCGAAATCGGTCCCGCGCCTTTCGCACAATGTCGAACGGGGTCGAATGGGAGCGAACCACAAGCAGCACTCCGTCGCAGTAGTTGGCGAGCAAACCCGCGTCTGTCACCGGAATCGCGGCCGGCGAATCGATAACGATCCAATCGAACAAGGGCTCGACCTGATCAATGAGGGCTTGCAACCGACCGTTGGCCACAAGCTCGGTTTGGCCTTGCACCGAGCGCCCGGCAGGAATCAAGAAGAGACCCTTTCCAGCGCCCCGTTGCATAATCGCGAACGCTTCCGCCTCTTGGAGCAAGTATTCCGACAGACCGGGCTTGGCAGAAGTTCCAAAAACAGAGTGGAGCCGTCCACCGCGCAAATCAGCGTCGATCAGCAGCACCCGGCAGCCCGCCTGGAGCGCCAACACCTGAGCCAGATTCGCGGCTACGAAAGACCTTCCTTCTTTTGGCAACGCACTCGCGACTAAGATCGATTTCAATTGCTGTCCCTTCCGCGCCCGGTACAACCGGGAACGGAGTGAGCGGAATTCTTCCGCCCCACGTACCAGTTCATTCCCTCCGAAGAAGATCGTCATGTCCGGGTCCGGCGTCCAATTGCACTGGCGACAGCCCGACAGCAAGGAATCGGAGAGGGCAGCATCGGCCGGAGGTTTCACGGGGGAATTCGATTGGGCCGGCACAGGCTCCGCAACCGTGGGCGCGGGTGCGGCTTCTATCGCCGGCCCTCCACCCAGCCGTGCCAGCTCGGCATCGAACGCCTGCAAAGCGTCTTCGTCCAAGTCAACACCTTTCCGTCTGTTGTGAATTCCGCTCATGCATTTCCCCCTCTAAAGATCAGCCGTTCTCTCTTCTTCGAGCCGCGGCATAGAGGATCCGCGAAATTTGTTCTTCCAGCTCTTGCCATTACTCTCAACTCCGACCCACGGCACGGAACCGAGCATTGGCAGCTCCAGCGCGGCCAGAACGTCCCCTTCATTGCGGATCGCTTTGTCTTGAAATTCTTTCCAAAGCGCAATGCTCACGCCGATACCCAGGCCCGCACCAAATCCATAGAGCGCGAACTGCCATCGGACGGGAAAGCTCGGAGAATTCGGCAAAGTAGCCGGATCGAGCAGCTTTAGCTGTTCTCCTTCCTGGTTGTGCTCCATTGCGGTCGATATCTCGGCCAAGGTCCGGTTGGTCAGGAGTTGGTCGTAGATACTGTGAGCAGTGTTGTTGTCGCGCGTCAGCTGCTTATACTGTTCCTCTATTTCGGGGTTTAGCGAGAGTCGGCTTTGATATAAGTCGAGTTGCGCTTGTATCCGTTTCTGTTCCGCATTCTGGCGTCCGATGGCACCCTCAGTGCGATAGATTTGCTCTCGCAACCGCATAATCTCCGGAGGTCCCAGTGCGACAACTGGCTTTGGAACTGTATTCGGACTGGCATTTGGAACTGCAGGAATCGGATTGGCCGCGGATGCTTCATCCTCGGCATTCGTCTCTTTAGCGAGACTGTCAGCGTCGGCCTTGTCGGCCTCCAAGCCCATGTCCTTCAGTTTAGCTTTCAGCTCTTCGATTTCGTGTTTTGTCTTGACGACGTCCGGATGGTCTTCGGTGTATCGGGTTTGCAAGAAAACTAAATGGCTTTGCAAGCTCAAAAGCTGTTGCCGGAGCGGCGGAAACTTCGGGGACGAGTGTGCTGATTTATAAGCCGCAAGTTCCTGTGCCAAGAGCATCTCAGCATAGGACTTGTCCTGCTGCATCCGATTCAGGTTCTGCGTAATGGCATCCAGCTGTGAATCGAAAGCCATCACCATCTTTAGGTCTGTGTCGATGTCGCCGGGCAAGCGGCCGAAGTGCTGAATCTTGAATTCCGACAGCTTGGCGTCGAGTTCGTCGAGATGATGCTTTTCCTGATCGAGCTGGCTGGATAGGAAATCCGTGGTGCTCCGCGCGACCTGCTCGCGGAGTTCCTGATTTTCGGCCAGGAGCAGGGAAGTTATCTCGGCACAAACCTGTTGAGCATCGCGGGGATTGTTGGTCGTGTAACTAACATAAAAGCCAGAGACATCGGCGGTTCCTCCCGGTCCCTTTTTCTCATTCGGCGAACCCGGGGGACCTGATGACTTACCAATATCCGCTTCGTTCACCGAAACATTACTTCGGATCTGGTCGATGACATCATCTGCGCTCTTGCCGTTGCGCACCAAACCCAGACGACTAACGAGAGGCTGCAATCGGGTACGGCTCAGAACGTTCTGCTGCAAAGTGATCATTCGGTCGCTGACACGCTCCGTGACGATGGGTTTTACGTAACCTCCCGGAACAATTTGCCCTTCCACCTGCAGCAAGGAGCGTGAAGTGTATTTTGGAGTCAGAGCAAATGAGATCAGGAACCCGAGCAGCGGCGCGGCCAGAGCAGGAATAAGAACCCACGTCAGGCGCCGGCGAGCGATCGCCAGGTAATCTTCAATTGCTAGTTCGCGATTTGTAATCATACCGGCTTTCGTTCCAATCAGCCCGTGGAAAGGCTTGTCACACGGTTAGCGGCCCATAGAATCGCCTTGTCCAAATTCCTACGGCACAACCACCATATCTCCCGCCTTCAAGACAATGTTCTGATTCAGGTTCTTGCCCTTAACCATCTGCTTGTAGTTCACCGGGAGTTTCCGCTCGACACCATTCTCCATTCGCAACACATAAATTTTCTTGGTGTTGGCGAACGTACTTAGACCGTTAGATATCAGCGCCTGCAGCACCGTTATATTGGGTGTCAGGGCCATAGGCCCCTTGTGTCCGACCTCTCCCACCATATAAAACACCGGCGGCTTCGCCGAAGTGACAATAATCGTGACCCGCGGGTCATCAACGTATTTCTTCAGTCGCTCGGCCAAGGACGCGCCCAATTCGACAGGCGTGAAACCCACGGCCTCCACATCGTTGAGAAGGGGAAGAGAAATCTTGCCATCCGAACGGACCTGTAGGGTCGTGGAGAAATCCGGCTCCTTCCATACCGAAATGCGTAATACATCTCCCAAGCCAATTCTGTAGGGGGGGCCGGGTGTGAAGGGCGTTACGGGATCGGCAGACACACCAGGCGGCGCAGCATCCTTAGTTGACTTGGAATGCCACCAGTGCCAGGGCCAGGGGAACTCACCGGCAGCCGGAGAAGCGAACAAAAATATCAGTGCCAGCGTAATGGTTGCCCGCATACTATTGATTCACCAGTTTATGACGCTTCAAAGTCACTGTCGCCAATCTGCTTAAGCTTATATAGAAGCGACTTGTAGCTGATATTCAGCTCTTGTGCTGCTCGCCGGCGATTCCATCGCTTTCTCGCAAGAGTGCTCAGGATAAGTTCCTTCTCGGTCTGGCGCGATGCAGCTCGTTCTGCTTGCTTCAACGAGACCTGCTCACCAGGGCGAATGCGGTCGGGCTTCAAAAGTACTGCCCGGAGGCCCCGCATCGCGACCGACTCGTCGCCGATGGCCACAATAGCTCTCGCGGCATCGCGCAATTCCCGGATATTTCCCGGCCAGGCATAGTCACAAAAGAGTTGCCGAGTCTCTTCACTCAAAACCGGAACGGAACAGCCAAATTCAGCGGCGAACTTCGAAAGGAAAAAAGTTGTGAAAGCCAAAATATCTTCTCTTCGTTGCCGCAGCGGAGGAAGTCGCAGACACAAGCCGTTAATTCGGTAATAAAGATCCTCACGGAAGCGCCCTGAGAGCACCTCTGCCTCCAAGTCGCGTTCGCTGCCGCAGATTAATCGCCCCGGTAATCCGTGGAGGCCATCTTGCTCTAGCAGGGTCAACGATTCCAGGAAGCGCAGCTGGCAGGCAAAGTCCATACTGGCGACCTCTTCGAACAGTACGGTTCCATTGCAAAGGATTGGGCCTGCATGCTGCTTAAAGCTTTCAGCACTCACTTTGGCGCAATTTATGATCGAAAACTCGCATTCCCGGCGGGAGGAGCGCTCATGAATGCGGCGCGCAATCGTTCGCTTCCCCGTCCCCGCTTCTCCCAGGAGCAAGATCGGAACGTGGCTTTGCGAAAGCTCGCGAATCGCTATCTGTACAGCCATCATGCTCGGGCTGGCAGCCTCGACGAACGTTTCCAACTCGAGAGCCGCGGCCAGCGGTTCATGTTGTCCAGAGAGCTGCGTGCGCATAGTTCCTTTGCGCCTCCTGGGTGCAAAAGTTCAACCAAGGTCCAAGGCGCGAAATTCTAACTTCCTCTCCTGTCGACATCGCGGGTCAGTCGGAAGCATTGGCGGGGGCAAAATCCGATTAGTGGCTAGAGCGAGCCCAGAACTGAGATCGGGTAATTCGCTGCTTAGAACTGCTCAGGAAAAAGTACCACAAAAGGGGAAAGTTTCTCGCAAAACGACTGTTAATTTTTGGTTAATAAATACTGCAAGACATTTCCTTTCGAGTGCTAAAAACGGTCAAGAATTGGAACACTCGGGCCAGGGGAAGGATGTGCGTCCCAGCTTCGGTCGCTCCACCAAGGATGGCGTAAACCACTAAGTGGAGGAAACCACTAATGATTGCCTAGGACACAAACATGGCTTATGCTTGCTCAGTTTGCGGGCCTAAGCGGAATCAAAGGTTGCAAAGAGGAGCACGAACGCTTGAGGGCATTCTCCATGAATCGCGCTGTGGTCCATTCGCTTCTTGTCGTCACTTTGGTGGCCACATTGGTTTTGGTCGGCTGTTCGCATGATCCCAATGTGCGCAAGCAGCGATATTTTGAGAGTGGTCAGCGCTACTTCGATAAGGGCAAGTATCCGGAAGCGGTCATCCAATTTAGGAACGCCCTCCAGGTGGATTCATCTTATGGCGATGCCCACTACCAGTTAGCCCGAGTTTACAGCAAACTACAGGAATGGACTGCTGCCTACCAAGAGCTTACGCGGACGGTCGACCTGCAGCCCCAGAATTATGCGGCGCGGCTTGACCTGGCGAATCTGCTCATCGCAGCGCACCAAGTCAAGCAGGCGCAAGAACACACCGATTATTTGCTTCAGAAAGACCCGAACGACCCGCTGGTGCACGCCACCGTCGCGGAGTTATTGGCAGCTCAGGATAAGCTGCCCGCCGCAATGCTGGAGATGCAGAAAGCGATTTCCCTCAATCCCGATCGATGGGAATCGTATTTAACGCTGGCCTCACTCCAGATGAATGCCAAGCAGCCCGATGCGGCCGAGCCAAACTTCAAGAAGGCCATTGAACTGAATCCAAAAGCAGTTCAGGCGCGGCTTGCCTTTGCCCGATACTATCAGGCTCGCAGCCGGTTCCCGGAAGCAGAACACGAAATGCTGGCGGCAATCGATGCCGATCCGAAAGATCCGGATGCTCGAGCGGCGCTGGTTCGCCTCTACATGGTGCAGGGAAAAAAGAGTGAGGCGGAACAGTCCTTGAAGCGGGTTAGGCTTGACTTCCCCAAAAACTCAGTCGGGTATCGCATGCTGGGCGACTTCTACTTCGAGATTGGGGAGGTTGATAACGCAATAGCGGAGTACAGTGCGCTCTATCGGGAACATCCCGGTGATGTGCAGGTGAAAAGGAACTACGTTCAACTACTCATTCTCAAGAATCGTTTTGATGAGGCCAACAAGTTAAATAACGAGATGCTGACCGCAAGTCCCAGCGACGCCGAGGCCCTGACCTATCGCGGCCGGATAGAACTTCACGACGGAAACGCGAAGCAAGCGGTTGAAACCTTGCGCGCAGCGGTCCGAAGCGATCCGGACAACGCCTTGGCCTATTACCATCTTGGCGTGGCCTGTGAGCAAGTTGGCGATCTGGCGCAAGCTGAAAGCGCATGGCAGAATGCGGTGCGGCTCAACCCCGACCTCAGCGAGGGTTATCTTGCTCTCGCCCGATCTGCCTTACGGCATAACGACATGAGCGCTCTGGAGCAATCCGCGAATCAGATCGTGCGTCTGCTTCCTGCTTCCCCTGCGGGATACGCGATGCGCGCGTTGTCTCTGCTTAAGAGCGGGCAGTATAGCCGGGCCGAGCAGGACGCCGGCAAGGCGATCAGCTTAGCCCCGCAGGCTCCGGACGGATACATGCAGATGGGAAATTTGAGGACGGCGCAAAAGAACTATGCGTTGGCGGCAAAATTTTATCAGGAGACTTTGGACCGCGACCCCGGTTCGGCAGATGCGCTGGCCAGCCTGATGAATGCCTTCGTCACCCAGGGCCAGACGGAGAAAGCTATCGCTGCGGCACAAACACAGATCGCCAAGGTACCAGAAAGCAGCGCATTCTACGATCTGCTTGGGACTACGCGGTTCGACCATCGAAGAACGAAAAAAGATCTGGAAGCCGCGGAATCGGACCTGCAGAAATCCGCGGATCTCGACAAGCACAATGCGGATGCCCTGCTGAAACTCAGCCAAGTGAAGGCTGCGAGGGGAGCGATTGACGAGGCGATCGCTACCGGCCAGCGCGCGCTCCTGGACAACCCTAAACAAATCGCCTTCGATCTCCTCATCGGACGGTTGTACGAGGCTAAGCATGATTTGGACAAGGCGAAGCAATGCTATCAGGAGGCGCTCGATATCGATCCCAAGAGTCCGCAGGCTTCGAATAACATGGCTTCACTCCTAACCAAAACCGGCGGCAATCTGGACGTTGCTCTGTCGCTGGCTCAGACGGCGCGTCGCAGGATGCCCGATTCTTCGAATGTGGCCGACACGCTGGGATGGGTGCTGTACCAAAAAGGCGCCTATAAATCGGCGATTGATTCTTTTCGCCAGGCCATTTCACTAGCCGAGAAAGGCCGGGCCCCTGACAGTCCTACGCTGCACTTTCACTTGGGAATGGCATACCAGAGGGACGGCCAGCCCGCCCTTGCCCGACAGCAATTGGAAAAGGTGCTGAAGATCGATCCCAAATATTCAAGCGCGGAAGATGTGAAAAAACTGCTTGGGCAGTTGCGTGGGTAGGTTGGAATGCTGGGCCTCGGTCTGCGGTCCAGCCAGGGATGTATAAGGCGATCTCCTCGCAGCGGCCTCCGTTCAGCTTCTTCAGGTTCTGCGGACGACAGAGCTTTTCCACATGTCTTCCTATGGAGAAAGCTTAAATTCACACAATGTTCACTTTTCTGTAACAAGCCTGTGGTGCGATCCTGCCATACTTGCGATGCTCCGAGTACAAGATTTATCCGATAAGAAGGCATCACAAGAGCATCAAGGGGAGGCGTGCGATGAAGGTAGCTGGACTTCTGATGTTCGCCCTGGTGGTAGCGTTATTTTCTTTAACTGCTTCGGCTCAGACGAGCGTTACTTTCACGAACAACGACGGCACATTCGCGTTCGACGAAAACCCCACCGATGCTACGTATGACGAACTTTCGCTCGGCATGATTGGTAATGGCCTTGGGAGTTCGAGCTACTTGACGGGGTTAAATGGATTGGCTGCCTTTGGGATTCCTAACGCGTCAGACCTTACCAGTTTTCCTGGCTGTGAGTCCACTGGGTGCCTCGGCACGATTACCCTAAACACGGGTACATTGAAAAGTGGAAGCATTCTAACGAGCGCTAAATTCAACGCCGGCGGGAATTTTACAGTCGATTACGCGAGTTTAGGGGTTCAATTCACCGGCACTTTCAGCAAAGCGTCTTGGACTGAGATTGGCACCAACATTTGGACGTTCAGCGGCACGATCTTGAATGGAACGTTAATCCTCAACGGGACCGATTACGCGATCTCCACTGCGGCCACGGTTCAATTGACAACGGTCGGCGACCCGGCCACGTATCACACCAACAAGAAGACCTATACATTCTCAGACAACCAGGGCACTACGAATTTCTCGGTGGCGCCCGAACCGGGGTCTTTAGCTCTTTTTGGGAGCGGGCTCATTGTCGTGGGCCTGATCACTCGCCGTCGACTGAGTGCGAAAGGTGCAACGACCCAGGGTCAGTGATTGGTCTGTCATCTGTGGACGTTAGTCTTCGGGTTGACCTGACCAGCCGTTCTCCAGTGTCTCAGGCGGTAGTCGGCTGGCTACGGCCGGAATGTGATCGACCGACAGGCCTGCTTCTAGTTCCTCCATCCCAATTAAATTGACGGCTTTCCA
>JBELAE010000004.1:0-40632 GCA_049509155.1 Candidatus Sulfotelmatobacter sp. | reverse complement strand
CCGGCGTGCCGCGGTCGATTGCTCCGGAGACGGCGAAGTACTGGTTCGGGATCCGCCACAACAGTTTAGCGCCCACCGCGGCCTCGGCGTCCGCCTCACTGAAGCCCGCTACTTTGCGAAAGCGATTCAGCACCAGGCGAACGCGCTCGCGGCTCCCGGTCTCGCCCAAATATTGCTGCACCCGGGCCGCACTCCACAGCGAAGCCACGTCGCTGCAGGCCACAAGCAGCACGATTTCCGAAAGACTGGCGACCAGACGGCTGGCTGGGTCAAAACGCGACGAACTGTCGACCACTACATAACGGTAATGCGTCACCAGCATGTCGAAAAGCTTGACGAATTCCGCGGTCGAGGGATCCACGGCAGCTGGCACGTTGGTTCCGGCCAGCAACTGCAAACCGCCGCCGTGGCGCGTCATAAAGCTTTCGAGCAGGGAAGCGTCCATGCGGTGGAGATTGCGAGTGGCGTCGGCCACATTGAAGACCGGCTTGAGATTCATGTGCAGCGCGGCGTGGCCGAGGGGAGCCATGTCCACCAGCGCCGTCTGTCCATAAGCGGACTGCAAAGCCAGCGCCAGATTGACGGCCACGGTGGTCGCGCCGTTTCCACCCTTCGCGTTGATCACCGAGAAGACCTTGCCGCGAATGCCTTCCTGACGGCCGCGGCGTTGGGAAGCCTGCAGACGCACAAAGGCGTCAATCAGATCAGTGGTGTTGGTGGGGCGCTCGATGAATTCACGGGCGCCCGCGCGCATGGCGTTGACGATGACCTGAGGCTGGTTCAGAGTGCCGATGGCGAAAATGGAAGTGTCGGGCATCTCCTGATGCAGAAGTTCAATCGAGCGCAGAGCCAGAGGAGAATTGTCGGCCGGAATGTCGACCAGAGTGACATCGGGATTGGCGGCGCGCACTCGCCGGGCTACAGGATCGGCCGCCGCCACCGGAAAAGTGGCGCAAGTGTGAACCGTGCGCGCCACACCGGTTCCGTCGACGAGCACCTGCAGCACCGCGCGCTGCTCGGGGTCCGTAGCGACAATCACGACTGACAGTTCTGGCATAACGAACTCTGCGGTTTCAGTTTCCCGTAGGCTTCTCGCGGCCTACTTGCTTTTGTCGAACTTGCCGTCGTCAACAAACGGCTTCGGATTCTTGGGCAAGGCCGGCGGCTCCGCACTGGGAGAAATGCGGTGCACCGTACACAAGACCATCAATTCCGAATTACTTTTTTGCAAGCTCTTGCTGCGGAAAAAATTCCCCAGGATCGGAATGTCGCCGAGCCCGGGAATCTTGTTGTAAATGTCGGTCACCCGGTTATCCATCAGGCCCGCGATCACAAAGCTCTGGCCATCCTGCAATTCAAATTCAGTTTCAGCTTTGCGGGTGCTGAGCGCGGGAATAGTAAATCCTGAGATGGTCAGCGCATCGGCGTAGTCGAGCGTGCTCACTTCGGGCGCGACCTTCAGGTGAATGTTGCCGTTGGGCATGATGACCGGAGTGAATTGCAGGCGCACGCCGAATTCCTTAAACGAAATCGTTACCGCGGTGAAACCCTGGCCGGGCTGCACGATGGGGAAAGGGAATTGACCTCCGGCGAGGAAGCTGGCTTCCTTGCCATTGACCGCAATCAGATTGGGTTCGGCCAGAATCTGCAGCAGATTCTTGGTTTCAAGAGCCTCGATGACGGCGCCGAAATTAATGTCCTGACGAAACAAAAACAGGTTCAGGACGTTGCTGATGGTTGAAGTTGAAGTGGTATTGTTGGCGGGATTCTGCTGGCCCGGGTTCAAGGTTTGTGGCCCGAAACCCCCATACTGGCCGGTGCTCGTGGTGCCGATAGTATTCAGGCCGCCCGTGGAAATGAAATTGATGCCCATCTGAGTCAGGGCCGTGCGGTCGACTTCCGCAAACTTCACCTGCAGCAAAACCTCCTGAGCGCCGACGGGCCCAAAGGTAAGCACGTTCACGACCTTCGGAGAATAAGCGCTGGCCAGTTCTCCCGCGCGCTTGGCAACATCTTCGGTGGAAACGTGCCCGGACAGAACGATAGCAGCCCGCGACGGGCTGACGGTGATTTGCTCTTCGGGGAAAACGCGGTGTTCTTCTTCGGCGCAGGCGCTGACATCAACATCGACGCGAAGATCGAAGCTGCGCGAGCGCTCCAGTTCATCCCAGATCAGCAGTGAAACTTCTCCCGGAGCCTTCCCATGAACCAGAATCTGCGTCGGCGTGACCACCTGGGGGTAAGCGATATTCGGGTCAGTGACAGAAATCCGTTTGAGCTTCTCGGTCGTGTTGATCAGCAGCGACTTGCCCACCATCACCCGGAGGGGCGCCGATCCTTCAGATTGCGACTGCGCCGGAAGAGTCGTGGTCTGGGTCCCGGTGGGCGCGGGAGTCTGGCCCGGAACATACGCCTGGCGGATGATTTCCGAAGACGCGGGCAGGACATCGAGCAGAACGACAGCGGCGAATAGCAAAGCAGCAAACACCGGAGCCCAAGGCCGAGACGAGCGAACTTTCATTTTCAGATTCCTCTCCCTGTGAGGAAACGAGTAAGGCTTTGTCCAGCCTGGAAGATCGAAATCGAATTCGAATTCATTGCACTCAATTCGTGCCGCAATTATCCTCCGAGCATTTCACGACTTCTGGTTTCTTGTCGCCCTGGAAGACCTCAATGCTGATGCCAGTCGAAGGCGGTGGAGCAGCCGGCGGCGCGGCCTTGGTCACAGTGTGGTGAATCACGGGCGCGGTGACGGGTACGGAACTTCCCTTATAGAGGCCGCGGGAATTAGAGGACGCCACCTCGTCCTGCCGGGTGTCGAGCGGGTTGCGCAGCGCGAGTTGAATGTGCCCTTCGGAGCTGGCCAGGGTGAGTCGCTGGGCATCGTCGGGCGAGACCAGGAGCGTGATAACGGCCGTATTCTGGGCTTCGCCCGTAGCCGTGCGTTCGAGAGTGTGGCCGGAGGCCAACACCGCGACGTTCTGTAGAACGGTCGTGGTCTGCTCCTCGCCGCCTGCGCCTGGGGTACCCGTAAGCAGCACGTCCACGCGCGTGCCGGGGGTAACGAATCCAGCCACGGATACTACTTCATTCACCCGGACAGAAACCGCCCTCATGCCGGGAGGAATCAGCGAAGGCAGCCCGGAGCCGGCGTTCTCCCCAGCCAGCCGGTTGGGCAGGATGAATTCTCCCTTGGAAATGGGGACGATCACGCCGTGGCCTAATACGTCCGCTCGTTTTCGAGGCGCGCTGGGCGGCAGATCGGCACCGGGAATCCGAATCACTTTTATGTCGTGTTCTTCCACTCTGGCCCCAACCTGCAGATCGTCCGCCGCCACAATCACGTCGACGCCGGCGTCCGTGGAGCCGGTTTTCGACTGCAAGTTCTTGTAGACATACACACTTGCCAGAAAGCCAAGCGCAAGTGCCAGAACTCCGATCATCAACAAGCGTGTGCGGTTCATACTGCTCCCTTACAAGTCACACCACTACAGGTCACAACACTGGTGGCGCAACCGAGTGCCCGCGGCCTCCCGTGCGTCGCCCTTGTTTGCTTCCTAAGTTTGCTTACAAACGCTTTGCTCACTACTGGATGGAACTGGCGACAGCGGAGAACACGGTATTGGCATTGGACCCGATCAGCTGAACGGTTCCCACCACGATGACCAGAATCACCGCCAGCATAACCGCATACTCCGCGATATCCTGTCCTTCCTGTTCGCACCACAATCTGCGTGCAAGCTGCATATGCATACCTCGTCTTTCGCTTTTTCGTGCGCTTTTTTGTGATCGAGCGGAATCCACCGTCAGAACTATGCCTGAAGCGCTTGAGTTTGGCCACTCGACTTGGCTAATCATACCTTGCAACCTAACGGAAAGGTCGTAATTTCTTGCATACCGCGCCAAAAAGAGATTACCGCCGGAATGTCCCTTATTTGCTTGTCCTCGGATGCTAAACCCCTTGGCTGGAAGGAGCTGAGGTAAGATCGTCCCGTCCGCATAGAGTCGTAGCGTCTCTCTGAAACTCTGGCAATATGAAACTCGGCAATCTTAGACCGGTCGGCAGGCTCTACGTGTCGGGGGTGTTGCTGCTTCATTTGCTGGTCGTTTGGAATGCCAGAGACCTGATTTTGAAGGGCTATCCGGACTTCACAATCTACTACACTGCCGGGACCATGGTTCGCCAGGGAATGGGCCATACGCTATACGACGATAGCGTTCAGTTTCAAGTACAAAGGACGTTCGCGCCGCAGGTGGCGACCCGGCTGGGAGCGCTGCCGTTTAACCACCCCCCGTTTGAGGCGGTCTTATTCGTCCCGTTGGCCTACTTTCCGTATCGGGTAGCGTATTTGTTGTGGGGGCTCGCCAACCTGGCGATGCTGGTCGCTCTGCCGCTCCTGCTCCGGCCGCATGTCCCCATATTAAGGAATTGGCCGGCGCCGCCATGGACAGTGACCGTCGTCAGCCTCGCTTTCTTTCCCATTTTCTTCGCGCTTCTTCAGGGGCAGGATGCCATTCTGCTCCTATTTCTCTATGGCCTGGCGTTTGTCTCATGGAAGCAGAAACGCCTGGTTTCCGCCGGCGCCTGGCTGGCCTGCGGGATGTTCAAGTTTCACCTGGTGCTGCCGTTTCTGCTCCTGATTCTCATTCAGGAGAAGACAGCTCAAGCGAGCAAAAGAATTTTCGCCGGATTCCTGGCGGTGAGCGTGGTGCTGGCCGCGGTGTCGGTCGCGGCCGTCGGGACGCAGCAAATCCTCTCCTATCCCCGTTACGTTCTGGGGCTGGAGAAGACCATGGCTATGGGAGCCATCATGCCGTCCGACATGCCGAACCTGCGGGGCGTTCTTTACCTGATGGCGTCGAACGCTCTATCGAAAACCCGGTACTTCGACATCCTGGTGATCTTCGTTTCCGGCGTCCTGTATCTGGTGGCGGCGGGGATCTTCGCTCTTCCGGGCCGTGATCGGGACACTGATCCAAGTCATGCTGATCCAAGCTACGCTGATCCAAGCTTCGCTGATCCAAGCTTCGCTGATCGAAGCCAAGCTGACCAACGAGATCTGAAGTTTTCCCTGGCCGTGTTCGCAACTGTTTTGGTGAGTTATCACGGCTTGGGATACGATCTCTGCGTGCTGGCGCTTCCCGCGCTGCTGCTCGTGGGACAACTGGGCAAGAAAATCATAGCGGCCTCGTGGACAGGCGCAGCGATCTGCGCGGGATTGGCCGTCCTGCTGTTCTCACCTTTGCAACTGGTTCTTCTGATGCGATACAACCGTCTGGCCCTGCTCGGGTGGGCGCTTCTGCTGTGCTTCGCTGGTCTCGCGGGAGTGGTCCTCGCGGGAGAATTCAGATTACGGTTCCTGCGCGCTTAAGGCTGGGCTTTGACCTGAGGCCGACGGCAAGGAGAATTTTACGGAGGGTTTGCAGTCCAACCCGGTCGGAAGTCGCCAGTCGTCATCGCCTGTTCTCACCATCATAGCGATCCTGGCCTGCGCAACCATGGCCTGCGCGCTGACATTGAATCGCAGTTTTCAACATCAGATTGCAGTCGACATTTTTTTCTCGCTCACGCTCGCGGGCTGCACCATTGTTTTTCTTTCGGTTCGTCCGCTGCGCGAGTTTCCGCAGGTTATCGGCGTCGCGGTGGTTCTGGTCGGCTTGCAACTGATCTTTTTAAAGGCTCCCCTTCGAGCTTTGCCCGCGGCGGCACTTCTTGGGTTAAGCAGCCTGCTCCTGCTGGCGGTTCGGAGAATCGGGAGCGGGGGCAATATTAAAGAACGTCAGTTGCTCTATGATTCGCTCGTACCTCCGCTTTTATTTCTGCTGCTCGGATACTTCGGCTCCGGTCCGCTGGCGCTCACTTTCCGGCTTCATCCCAAAACGCTCGATTTGTTCCTCTACAGCTTCGATCAAAGTCTCGGGGTGCAACTGAGTTTCAAAGTTGGGCAAGTTGTATTGGCTTCGCGCTGGCTCACGCGCAGCATGCTGGGCGTCTATTACCTGCTCCCGCTTGTAATCATGTTCACTTATGCGCGATTGCTGGTTCGCGACCGAACCCTGGCGATGATGGCTTTC
Organism: Candidatus Sulfotelmatobacter sp.; assembly: GCA_049509155.1. Lineage (GTDB taxonomy): Bacteria > Acidobacteriota > Terriglobia > Terriglobales > Acidobacteriaceae > Sulfotelmatobacter. The sequence goes on along the minus strand of JBELAE010000004.1, from coordinate 34,557 downwards.
CTGGCGTTTGCCATCGCCGGACCCGTGGGGGTGGTGTTCTATAACCTGATTCCGGGTTGCGGCCCCGGATGCTTCATGCGAGGAGGGTATCCTTTCGAAGTGTTGTCAACCCAACAACTGCGACAGTTGCCCCTCCAGCCCCTGTTAGAGGGAGGCGCGCGCAATGCGTTTCCGTCGCTGCATCTGGGCTGGGCGTTGCTTGCGCTGTGGTACTCGGAACGGTTGTCATTGTGGACGCGGATCGCTATGGCGATCTTTTTCGTCGGCACTGTCTTCGCCACCCTTGGCTTGGGAGAGCACTACTTCGTTGATTTGGTCGCGGCCTTTCCGTTTGCGCTGATGATTCAGGCAGCGTGCGCGCTGAAAGTTCCCATCTCGAGTGCACGCAGAATCGTCGCGCTCGTAACTGGGGTGGGCCTGATGATGGTATGGGTCCTTCTACTTCGCTGGGGACTGCTCGCGGATTGGGGCGAATTGATTTGGGTCAGTCCGGTCATACCCTGGCTGCTGGTTGCCGGCACGATCTTTGTAAGTCTCTGGCTGCAGGTGCAGCTGCGCCCGTTGCTCTTCGATCCGGTGGATGGGGCCCGGGGCAGGGGGGAGTCGTGAACGGAGGAGTCGTGAAAGCGCCGCGCATCGGAAAGCCGTGGAGTTTCCTGCCTTCTTGGCGTCCGCCCTTCATCGTCTCACTTACTCTGGCCGTCGTAGCTTCGGCCAGTACGTGGTTTTACATGGACCACATTCTGCGGGCGCAACAGGTTGCCGATGCCGCGGCGCACGGCAGGCCGCGCGGCAATCTGTCGGACCTCTATCCGCGCTGGCTGGGAGCCCGCGAACTGCTGCGGCACGGGCGCAATCCCTACAGCGCGGAGATCACTCGTGAGATTCAGCGAGGCTACTACGGCAGGCCGCTCGATCCCCAGCGCCCTGACGATCCTAAGGACCAGCAAGGTTTCGCCTATCCGGTCTATGTAGTGTTTCTGCTGGCCCCGACCATTGATTTTCCGTTTGATGCGGTCGAGATCGGCTTCCGCTGGCTGGTTGGGTTGACGGCGGCGAGCGTGTTGCTCTGGCTGCGCGTTCTCGGTTGGAGGACGTCATTTGGAACGACGGTGATTTTCATCGTGCTCTTGCTCGGTTGGCTGCCCATGGTGCAGGGAATCAAGTTGCAGCAACTGAGTCTGCTGGTCGCAGCGTTGCTCGCTGCTTGTGGCGCATCCCTGGCTGGCGGATGGCTTTACTGCGCGGGAGCGTTGCTGGCGCTGGCGACGATTAAACCGCAACTGGCCTGGCCGCTGATCATATGGCTGTTGGTCTGGGCTGGAAGTGACTGGCGGTCGCGGCGCCGTTTTTTATTCGGATTTGGTCTGGTCATGCTGCTTCTGCTGGGCGGAGCGCAACTACTTTTGCCGGGGTGGTTGTGGATGTTTGCCGAGGCGGTTGGTCAATATCACCGGTACACGCAGAACCAGTCGGTACTGGTTTGGTTGTTTGGCTCTATCGCAGGCCGCGTTCTGGAAGCCGCAAGCGTGCTGGCCTGTGCTTTCTGCCTCTGGCCAATGCGGAGGGAACCGGCGACGAACGCGGCCTTTGGACGGGCTTTTGCTCTGGTGTTGGCACTGACCGTGGTCATTGTTCCCATGTTCGCTCCCTACAATCAGGTGCTGCTGGCGCCGGCGATTCTGGCGCTGTTGTGGAACGAGAGCTCAGGGCAGCCCATCCTTCCGGCGATTCGACTGGCTCGTGCGGCGGGCGCGATTTTGCTGGTCTGGCCGTGGATCGCCACTTTGGGGCTGAGTCTGGCTTACTTCTGGCTCACGCCGGCGCTTCGTCAGCAGCTTTGGCCGGCGCCGTTTTACTCCAACTTCATGGTGCCCGTGTTCGTTTTCGGTTTGGCCCTGCTGAACGCGTGGACGAGCCCGCCTGGTCTCTTGCGGGAGAGCGCGCCAGCAGAGTAGTCTGGTCAAGCGCTGCCAGTCGTCCCCGGCGAAGGCGAAGGGCGCGCTGTGCGCCAATCGATTCATCGCAGTCGAACATCGCAACCGAACATCGACGGCCGTCCGTCAGAGAACGACCAACGACTATCGACCAACGACGAGTCATCATCATCGTCACCACCTATGGCCCTGACCGCAATCAGTCATCACAGTTCTGGCTCCGGTGTGTTTCCCGCCCTGGTGTTTGTGCAGGGCAGTGAGCAGAAGAACATCGTTCTCAACCGCACTCCGTTCACCGTGGGACGGAAGGTGGATAAAGATCTGGTGATTGCCGACCCGCGCGTTTCGCGAGACCATGCGCAGATCACGCAGGAGGGGCAGGAATTCTTTCTCGTCGATCTGGGCAGCAAGCACGGCACGTTCGTCAACGGAGAGCGCATCAACCGCCAGAAACTGGAGCGTGGCGACCGGTTGGAGTTTGGGGCGCGCGATTCGGCCTACATTTTGTTTAACCCCGCCCACGCGACTTCCAATACGGCGCGGGAATTTCTCAGCCAGATTTCCGGCATTCAGATCAAGCAGGAAGCTACCGATCTCGAAAAACTTACGCTGTTTCTCGAAGCCGCGCGCAAGCTGAATACGGCGGGTGTGCTCGACGAGATTCTGATGACCATGCTCGACGTCACGCTGCAACTGACGCGAGCCGAACGCGCCTACGTTTTTCTCAAGGATGAAGAAGGCAAGTTGCGTCTGGCCGCCGGACGCAACTCGAAGAAAGAGCCGCTGCTCGACGACAAAACGATTTCGCATTCCATCCTAGAAGAATCGATGCGGTCGAATTCCGAATTTCTTCTGACCGATACCAGCCAGTCGCTCGATCTGGCGGGACGGCAGAGCATTGTGGCTTACGATCTGCGAACCGTGGTGTGCATTCCGCTGCGCAAGCTGGTGGTGCAGGCCACGCGCGATGCGCAGACGCCGCTGCACGCTGCGACTTCCGCCGAGGCCATGGGAGTTCTCTACGTCGACTCGCGGTTTGCGTCGCGAGACATCAGCGGCGTAGGCCAAGATATTCTGCACGTGATCGCGACGGAAGCAGCGTCTTTGATCGAGAATGCCCGCCTGGTGCAAGCCGAGGAAGAAGCGCGGCGCTACCAGCAGGAATTGAGCATTGCGGCCAGCATTCAGCAGCGACTGATGCAGGTGAAGATTCCCGAAGTACCTTTTGCCAAGCTGCGCGGCAAGAACCTGTCTTGTAAAGAAATCGGCGGAGATTTCTTTGACGCGGTCAATACCAAAGAAGGCCTGGCCGTGGTGCTGGCCGACGTCAGCGGCAAGGGCGTTTCAGCTGCGCTACTCGCTTCGACCTTGCAGGGAATGATCTATTCGCATCTGAGCGCGGGCGTGCCGTTGCTCGATGTGGTGTCGGCCGTGAACCGCTTCTTCACCGAGAAACTGGTCGGGGAGAAATATGCGACCGTGCTCCTGGTGCGGCTGCGCCGCGACGGAGAACTCGAATATGTGAATTGCGGCCACGTGCCGCCGCTTCTGGTGTGTGCGGGAGAAGTGATGCGTCCTCCGCATGGGAATGTGCCGGTGGGCCTGCTGGCAGACGCGACTTTCGAAAGCGCGAAATGTCAGATGAAGTCCGGCGACCGCTTCATTCTGGTGACCGACGGCGTCACCGAAGCGGAAAATGCCATGGGCGATTTCTACGAAGATTTCCGCCTGGAAGCGGCCGCTGCGAAATCTCCCACGCTCGAAGGAATTTTCTCTTCCGTCACGGAATTTTGCGCGGGCAATCCCCTGAGCGACGACTGCACGGTGGTCGAGTTGTGCTACACCAGCGTGGAGTAGTAAAGAGGAATCTGGTTTTTTTCGCTGCGCGTGGGCAGCGCAATGCGTGTAATCGGGCTGCGGCTAACGATGTGCCGGGTCTCGAAGGCAAATATCCATCCGACCAACTATTGCACTCGTTTGAGGTCCATTATCCAATCCGTTTCCCAGGTTTTTCCACCGTCGGTTGATTCTGCCTGCTCCCAGTGACCTGAGGTGGGTGTGATCCCGGACCATAGGAGCCGCGTGCGGACTGGTTTCCCGCCTTCGGTATCGTCGTTCGCATAGAACGTTCCGACGCCATTGTGGAATGTGCCTCTCACCGGCGGATCCATCGGCCCTAGTGGCGCCCTGCCGTCCAGCCACCAGATCGACCACTGCCCCGTCTTGGCGTCGAACGATCGGGTAGCTACGCCGCGGTAAGTGCCTCCCGGAACTTCGAACACGGTGTCGTCGACATTCGCGTAGCCGCCCATCAGGGGCTGGCAGAATAATGTCCCTTCGAATTCGATCCACTCGTGACTGTTGACCAGGCGCTGCTTCAGTTTTCGATGATGGACTTGCCAGCGTCCGAATAAAAAATCGAAGTCATGCAGTCCGGGCACCGCACTCTCTGCATGACCTATTTCTGCTCCCGAACCCGGAGAGGACTGCGCCACAGTGAGCACCGACAGGCCTATCCCCAGACACAAGATCACAGCAATGCGCTGACGTATTTCCACGTATGACTCCTCTTCGTACCGAAATACTGCCGGGCCCACTTTAGCAGATGGCTGAAGGAGTCAGACCATTCCACTCATCCACTTCAAGCGCCCTTACCCTATCTCGACCGTGACCGTATAGTCTTTACCCTCCCAGCGATTCTCCATCGGCCAGAAAAACGTGAAGACCGCCTGGGCGCCGGCCGCGAGCGAGGCGGTTGGCAGATCGAGGATGTGGGTGCCGAGGCCGGTGTCGCGCGTATCGGTGTCGTGCGCCGTGTTCCAACCGTCGACGCTCCAGTGCACCCGGGCGGGCGTCAGCAGCACGATGCGCAGGGTCTTGTTGCGTGGGACGGTGCGGGTTTTGTTGTTGAACCTCCAGCCGAAGATCTGCCGCACGTGTTTATCGACCAGGTAGCGCTTCACGGTTTGCGGGGGCTGGTCGAAAATCTTGTTGTCGCGAATCGAACGGCGCAGCTTCACATATTCCGAGTGCGCCCAGACCAGCGGACAGGCGGAACCGGTAGGCTTGCCGCGAAAAAGTTCGAGCGCGGGAATGTCGGCGGAGTCCCAGACCTGTTCGGGAAGGGCGCGGCCCTGTCCGGCGGTGGAATTCTCGATGACGGTGAGCAGCGCGTCGGCCTCGTCCCGGTGCCCGGCGGCGAGAGCGTAATGGCCGCGCTCTCCCGCGAGCAAGGGCCAGGGGCGGCCGATGCCCGTGCCGTTGAAGGGAGAGCCATCTTTGTGTTCGCCGTAGCCGTCGCCGTTGTAGCGATACCAGCACGGCCCCTGGGGCAACTCAACCGCCAACAGGGCGTCGATGGCGCGGAGCGTATTCAGAATGCGCGGGTCATCGGCCGCTCGCAGTCCAAAGCGCACCAGCGCCAGCGCGTCGGGGCTGATCATCTGGTACGCGCGCTGTCCATCCTCTCCCGGCGGACGATTCTTGATGGGAACAAAGCCCTGGGTGGGCGAAGCGGCCCCGGCGATGTCAATATCGGGCGGGGCAATGCGCACGTAGTAGCCTTCAATTCCGAGTTGCTTCGCCAGGTCGCCTCCGCTGGCGTAGACCCAGCGCTCAATGTTGTCGTTCCAGGCATCGGCCGTGTCGCGCATGGCTTGGGCTTGTTCGCCGTGCCCGGTCAGGTCGGCGATGTCGGCGCCGGCCAGCAACGCGGAAATTTCGACGGCGAGCGTGAATGGCGAATAGCCCGCGTCTTCTTCCCAGCGGTCCTGCTGCGTCACAGGACCGTTGCGCAGAATGAAGCTGACCGCGTTGCGCACCATCGGCCACCAGCGGTCGAGTTTACCCAGCGAGTCGGGCGCTTCGCGGCGCAGCAGATCGAGCAGCAGGATAGGGAACGCGGTTTCGTCCATCTGGACGCCGCTCCAATACGGACGCCCGTCGAGCCAAAGATTCTGCGCCCAGTTGCCCGCGGCTTCCTGCGTAGTTTCGAGATAGCGCAGCACGCGCACCGCGTCGTCGACGGCTCCGGCGGCGAGCAGCGCGCCGGCGGTTTCGACCAGGTCGCGCGGCCACACCAGGTGGTAGCCGCCCAGGTCTTCGTCGCCCTTGTCGAATCCCCAGGGGATCGAGAGGCTGGCGATGATGCCGCCGAGAAAATCTTTCGACTCGTGGGTGCGCATGGTGGCGGTCGATGCGCGATAGAGGTCGTACTGGCGCAGTGGCTCATCTAGCTTTAGCAGCTTGGTTTGCCAGGTCCTCCACTGTGAGATGTAATGCTGGCGGGTTTCTTTGTAGTCCTCGAAGAGCGTGGAGCGCGCGTGCTGTCCTGCCTCGGTCCAGATCGAACCAAAACCCAGAGCCAGCAGGAACTCGCCGTTGCAGGCGGCGAGATCGATCTCTCCGGTAATGGCGATGTTGCCGTTCTCCGCGCGCGTGTATTCCCATTCCATATGGAAGTGTTGCGAAACGTCCTGCCAGCCGTCGGAGGTGCCGACAAATCCCACCGACCCTTTTTTCCACGGAGCCGATGATGCGAGCGCCAGCGCTGTGCCGTCACGATCGGCAAAGAACATCGGGTAGCCTTTGTAGTCGCCGATCCAACCGGTGTTGCCGGCTCCGAAGTTTGCCAGGTGCGGAGCGAGCAAAGCGTAGAGGTGATAGTCGGAGAGCGTGCCTTGCAGCGGCTCGAAGCGGATCTTCTGCAGAACCACGTTGCGGTAGGGGTCGGTAAGGACCTCCTTGTGGATGCGGTAGCGTCCGCTGATATCCGTGTTGACCAGTTCATAGGCCGGAATGCCGGGCTCGAACGGCTCGTTCTCGAAGGTGCAGTGGCGCTTCTCCTCGGAGAAGAAATCGCGGCCGTTGGTGACCATCAATCCCAGGTCGCGCGTACAGGCCTGGTCTACGCGGGGAAAGTAGACCTCGTTGAGGATGCCGTGACTCAGGGTGAACCAGACTTTGCTGTGCTGGTTGAGTGCCGTGCCGACGCCTACCTTGGCGCTTGAAGTCCAGCGCGCCGGGATGCCGGGCCAGCCGGGAGCATAGCGTGCGGTGGAATCAGTCATTATAAGTTCTGCCCTCGGACCGGGGATACCTTCCCGGCGGAATTGACAAGTATTCTACAGGGCAGGACTCTATGCGTGAGGACTTGCGGCGTTCCTTCCGGGACTTTTGAGTCTTTCGCTTAGCCAGCGCTGAAGCGCTGGGCTAATATGTTCTGCTCGGGCAGCTGAGAACCTGGCGGACTTCGATTCGCGGCTTTTGGGCCGGGCATTCATCAGAAATTTATTGGTTTGTAACCGTCCTGTAACACTCCGCCGATAGAACGGGAGCATAACCCGAGGAGGAATTTATCTAGTGATGCGCAAAACTGTGCTGTTGTTGTGTGTTCTGCTGGCCCTGCTGGTAGCTTTGCCGGTAATAGGACAGACCACGCTGAACGGAGCCGGCGCCACGTTTCCCAACCCGATGTACTCGAAGTGGTTCAGCGAATACAACAAGATCCATGCCGATGTTCAGGTCAACTATCAACCGATCGGCAGTGGCGGAGGCATTCGCCAGGTAACCGAGGGTACGGTGGACTTCGGGGCCAGCGACATGCCCATGACCGACAAGCAGTTGCAGGATTCAAAAACCAAAATCCTGAATATTCCCACGGTGCTGGGTGCGGTGGTTCCGGCGTACAACATTCCCGGAGTGACCGGGGAAGTAAAGTTCACGCCCGAAGCGCTGGCCGGAATATTCCTGGGCAAGATTACCAAGTGGAATGACAAGGAGATTGCGTCGGCAAACCCAGGAGTGAATTTCCCGGATAAGAACATTGTCGTCGTGCACCGTTCCGACGGCAGCGGAACCACTTTCATCTGGACCGATTATCTATCCAAGGTCAGCCCGGAGTGGAAAAGCCAGGTAGGCAGCGACACCTCGGTGAAGTGGCCGCTTGGAATGGGCGCGGCGCACAACGAAGGGGTGGCGGCGGATATCCGTCAACTGTCCGGTGCGATCGGATATGTCGAGTTGATCTATGCCGTGCAGAACAAAATTGCCTACGGCAGTGTGCGAAATTCCGCCGGCGTTTTCGTGAAAGCGACTCTGGAGGGTGTAACCGCGGCGGCCGCTTCGGCCCCGAAGATGCCGGCTGATTTCCGCGTGTCTATCACCAATGCGCCTGGGAAAGACGCGTATCCCATCTCCAGCTTCACCTGGCTGCTGATTCCGAGCCCGTCGAAGGATGCCGCGAAAGGCAAGATTCTGGCCGACTTTCTGAACTGGATGGTCACCGATGGCCAGAAGATGACCGCTGCTCTCGACTACGCGCCGCTGCCGGATAACGTGGTCGCAAAAGTGAAAGAAGCCGTCAAGCAGGTCAAGTAGCCAAGTCAAACGGTGGTGGTTCGATTGTAAATTGAGCCATTTACGGACTACACCTTCCGACGTCATCCCGGCGGAGCGCGCCAAGCGCTCCGGCGGGAACGGACGAGACGCAGACATCGGTTATACAGATGCGAGGAACGTCTGCGCTGCATGAGGCTCAGGCGCTCCCATCCGCGGCGTCGGCAGTGTCAGCCGACGTACGGTTCCTCGCCCGGCTGCCGCCGCGCTGAGAATGACATCGGATTGAATTTCTTGGTTTAGCAGAAAGTGCAAGCCAGTTTGCGAGTCAGCCGATGTCTGCCTTGAGTCGGGTTTCTGCGTCCGTTCTCGGGATGCTTTATACTGATGTTCCCCCGAGCCGTCGTCGGGGTTCATCAGGCGGACTTCGATCGACAAGCTACAAATCCCACGAATAAGGCAAAGAGCGGCTGCCATGGCTCGCATGTCCCTCGACAACCCGGCGTACTACCTCAATCGCGACACCTCCTGGATGGCGTTCAACCGGCGTGTGCTCGAAGAGGCGGAGGATGAGGGCAACCCGCTGCTGGAACGGGTGAAGTTTCTCTCCATCTCGGCCAGCAATCTGGACGAATTCTTCGAAGTGCGCGTGGCCGCCATGATGCAGCAGATCGAAGACGGCTACAACGAGGCCGGTCCCGATGGCCTGACCCTGACCGAAAAACGGGATGTTCTGAACAAGCTGACCCACGAATTTGTGGATGATCAGTACGACTGCTGGAACGCCCGCCTGCGCCCCGCGCTCTCGGCGAACGGAATTCGCGTGCTGGGATTGCATGAGTTGGATCCTGACGCGCTGCGCTTCGTCGACGAATACTGCGAGAAGGAACTCGATCCGCTGTTGACGCCGGTGACGGTGGACCCGGCGCATCCCTTTCCGCGAGTGATCAACAAGGCGTTGTGCCTGGGTTTTCTGCTGCGCCGCCGCCGGCGTTCTGCCCTGACTTACACCGGTGTGGTCTCGGTGCCGCGGGCTCTGCCCCGGCTGGTGCGCCTGCCCTCGGAGGGGACGTACGACTTTATCTTCCTCGCCGATCTGGTCGCGCACCATGCCGTGCGCATGTATCACGGTTACGACATTGTTTCATCCGCGCCCTTTCGCGTGACCCGCAACAGCAATCTGTATCTGGCGGAAGAAGAGGCGCGCAGCCTGCTCGAGTCAGTGCGCGCGGAACTTCACAACCGGCGCAAGGGCGATGCCGTTCGCATGGAGATTGAAGCCGACGCTGACCCCGAGATTATCGACCGGCTGCGCACTGTATTTGAGATCGATCCCTGGCAGGTTTTCCCCGTAAATGGGCCGGTGAATCTTTCGCGTCTGTTCAATGTCTACGAGCAGGTGAAGCGGCCCGACCTCAAGGATCGCCCATTTTCGCCGCGGGAGTTGCGGCTCACTTCCAAGTCGAAAGACATGTTCGAGGAACTGCGCTCCCACGACATTCTGCTGCACCACCCTTACGACTCCTACGACGCGGTGGTCGGTTTCATCGAATCAGCGGCGGAAGATGCCAACGTTCTATCCATCAAACAGACGCTCTACCGCACCAACGAACACTCGTTGATTGTTCCATCGCTGATTGAGGCTGCTTCGCAAAAGGAAGTCACCGCGGTGGTCGAGTTGAAGGCGCGCTTCGACGAGGCCTCGAACATCCGCTGGGCGCGCGATATGGAGGACGCAGGTGTGCAGGTCTTCCACGGCCTAGTGGGACTGAAGACGCATTGCAAGCTTTCGCTGATGGTGCGCCGCGACCCTGACGGCGTAACCCGCAGCTACGCGCATATCGGCACCGGCAATTACAACGCGACCACGGCACGCATTTACACCGACCTGAGTTTATTTACGGCGAATCCTGAAATCACGCGCGCCGTGCACGATGTGTTTAGTTTCTTAACGGCGTACGCGGAGAATCCGAGCTACGATCCGCTGCTGGTGGCTCCGCTTGATTTGGCGGAAAAGACTATCGCTCTGATCGAGCGCGAGGCTGAACATGCGCGGCAAGGCAAGCCCGCCCGTATTATCGCCAAGATGAACGCGCTGCTCGACAAGAACATCATCCAGGCGCTGTATCGAGCTTCCCAGGCCGGAGTGGAAATTGATTTGATTGTCCGCGGCATTTGCGCCCTGCGTCCAGGAGTGCGCGGGGTGAGCGACAACATCCGCGTGCGCAGCATTGTGGGGAGATTCCTGGAGCACAGCCGCATCTACTACTTCAGCAACGGCGGTGCAGAAGAGCTTTACATTGGTAGCGCTGATTGGATGCCGCGCAATCTCTATGAGCGCGTCGAGGTGCTGGTGCCGCTGTGGGATGAGATGCTGCGGCAACGGGTGCGAAGCGAAATTCTCGACGCCTACCTGGCCGACAACCGCAAGGCGCGAATCCTGCTGAAGGACACAACCTACATCCGGGCGTGGCAACCGCTGCACGGGGTGCGGAATCGGCGTCCGCCGCTGGGAGCCGCATCTTTCAGCGCGCAGGATTTCCTGATGAGCGTGGCCGAAGGCAAGGCGCCCGCGGTGCTCCCCGCGCCGCTTCCGGCGCGCAAGCGTCGAGTGCTCGCGGGAAGGGAACGATAGCAACGACAGGGCGTGCTGCAGTTTGGAAAAGATTCGTATCAGGGCATCGCTTCAGCGATGCCGACCACGGCATAGAGACAAGCGGCTTTAGCCGCTGGGGGTTGCCCCACGGTCTCAGCGGCTGAAGCCGGTTGCAAACCGAGCGCTTAGACGACATGCCTGAAGGCATGTCCTGATACGAATCTTTTTTCAAACGGCGCCGCTACTTAAGTTAGAGACTAGAGCTGGAAGACGGGAAACGACAAGCCGCCATGATCCTTTATTTTTTGCGCCACGCCAGCGCTGGCGGACACCTTGCCAACGCGAAGAAGGATGAGAAGCGCGCTCTCGACAAAGAGGGCATGGAGCAGTGCGGCTATATCGGTCGCGCCCTCGCCGCTCTCGATGTTCAGGTGGACGCGATCGTTTCCAGCCCGCTGAAGCGCTGCACCCAGACTGCTTCGCTGGTCGGGAACGAGCTGGGCTACGAGGGCAAATTGCAGATCGACACTGGATTGCGCCCCGAGGCCGGCCTCGCCGACTTCCGCAAGCTGCTCGAAAAATATGCCCGCCAGGAAGCCGTGATGGTCGTTGGGCACAATCCAAATCTGAGCCAGTTCCTGGGAGCGATCATCTGCGACTCCGGCTGCGAAGCCTCGCTCGAACTGAAGAAGGGCACAGTCGCCAAAGTGGAGATGCGCCGCACTTCCGGCACCCTGCAGTGGTGCGTCACCCCGAAAATTCTGCGCACTCTTTACGACACGGCGGTGGAGAGTTCGCGCCCGAATACTTCGCGGAAATAAGCACACTCTTTCTCGATCGCCCACAGTTCCAGGTCCACACCCATGCGCCGCCGGGGAACCAGCGTCAACCTCACTTCCGCCGAGCGCACGGCAATGCGCACCTTTTCCACGCCCCGGCTGCGGCCCAGATTCAGGGCGCGCGCCAGACGAAGCAGGAGAATTGCTTTCTGCACGTCGGCGCGGTCGCCGGGGTCGATGACTTTCATGGGGCCATCCTCCACCGTCGGCCGTGACTTGCCCAGATAGCGCGCAATCGCCGCGATCAGCCGGCGCTGCTGCGGCGTGTAACCGAGAATTTCAGAGTTCGAAATAATGTAGTGGGTGTGACGATGGTGCCCGTTGCGATTCACGTAGTCGCCCACTTCGTAAAGCATGGCCGCGGCGGTGAGCCACTCGAGATATTCCGGCGGCAGCCGATGCACCGAACGGAGCGACGCGAAGAGCGTCGCGGCCGCGTCCCGCACATTCAGAGCGTGTTTGCGGTCGACGTTATAGTGGTCGACTGCCTTCAGGATCGATTCCCATCGTTCCGATTCGATCTGCCGGCCGGAGCGCGTGCTGCGGTCATAGTCGGCTGCCATCTGGGCGAGGATTCCGTCGCGCAGGCCGAGCGGCGAATAGCGGAAACTCTTGAGGTGCAGGCGGTCCAGCAGTTCGTGGTAAACGGTCGCACCGGCCACAATGATCTCAGCTCGCCGCGGCCCGATGCCTTCGATCTTGCGGCGCTCCTCCACCGGCAAGCGAGCCAGCCGCTTGGCGATCCGGCTCATTTCCGCGCGTGAAACCACGGGTCGCGGCCGGCCCGCGCCCCGGCGCAGGTGGCTGGCGACCGCGGCCAGAGCCGCCGCCGTGCCCGAAGTGGCAATCACGTTCTTCACCTTCGCGCCGCCGATGCGGTTCGCGATGCGATTCACTTCGCGCGCCACAAATCCGCGCAGTCGCTTCAGTTCGCCTTTGCGGGTAGGATCGTGCCGCAGAAATTCATTGCTCAGGCGAACCGCGCCCAGAGGCAGGCTGACCGCGTCCCGAATGTGTCCGCCTTGCGTGACCGTCAATTCGCAACTGCCTCCGCCGAGATCCATCATCAGCGTGGGGGACCGATCCACGCGTGGACTGGAGACCAGCAGTCCCAGATGAATGAGCCGGGCTTCTTCCACGCCTGAGACAATCTCAACTCGCCAGCCTGTCGCCGACTTTACCCACTCGAGGAACGCCTGGGAATTCCGCGCATCGCGCAGCGCGCTGGTCGCAACCACGCGCACATTGTCGGTCACGATCTGCTGCGTGGCCCGGTGGAACCTGCGCAGAACTTTTACCGTCTCCGCCATGGACTCAGGATTCAGAAATCCGGAACTGAAAACGCCCTCGCCGAGGCGCGTGACCTCACGATCTTCGTGAAGGGCGCGTACCCGGCCCGCCTGCAGGCGCGCAATCTTCAGCCGGACCGAGTTCGAGCCAATATCAACCGCGGCAAACGTGGGCATGGGGAAGCCGGAGAACGGGAAGCCTCACAGTGTACATGCACGGAGCCGGATCGTCACTGGAGTTTGAGTTGTGAGCTGGAGAGACGGACCATAAACCCGAAGGACACGGAGGAAAACCCAATCAGCGAATTCCTTCGTGATACTTCGTGGATTAGGGTTTTGGAGGTTACGCCGCCGTCTCGGTATGCTTTTCCTTCGCCGGACTCTTTGCGGATAGAGTCACAGGTTTAAGCCCGGTCTGAATCGTAGGCGAGGCCGAAAGCGCAGCGACCGCGTGGCGGAATTTTGCGCCAGTCACGTGCTGAAGCGCTGCTACCAGCGACGATTGGTTTTCATCGCCAATCCGTTTCGCCGCGGTTTGCGTCAGGGTCATCCAGTCGTGCCAGTTGCCCACGGCATCCTGCAGGCGCTGCAGTTGGAGGATGAACTGCGCGCTCTCCGCGGATTTGGGAGCGAATTCGGCGGCATATCGGGCTCGCTTCACCACCACGCGGTAGTGATGCAGCAGGTCCTCGGTGATCGGTCCAGCCGGGCGAACGATGCGAGACAGCGTCGTGCGCGCAACTTTCAGAGGATCGGGGCCAGCTTCAAGTTTTACTTCTTTTGAAGCTCGCCTCAGTCTCCTGCGAACATCTTTAATCATATCTTTTGTCAGCAACTTGCACAGCCTGTTCTCATGTTTCGCTCGAAGTTCGAGCAGGTGTTGCATGAGCTGCGTCTTGCGTCGTGGTTCCTGTGGGACTTTCAGACTGCGCAAGGCGGCCAGTTGTACGTCGAGGTCGCGCACCTTGCCTGCACGCTTGCGAATTCGGCCCAGCATTTTCAGCAGTTTCTTCTGGTTGCGGTCGCGACTGGGAATGAGTTGTTCGAGCAGGGTTTGCAGCCGGAGGGTCGAAGTGCGGAAGCTGTGCACGTTCTCCGCGTCCCGTCCAGACGAGAGTTTCAGCAGGGCCCGCTCCGTTTTCTGAAACGCAATCTTGCTCTGCTCTGGAGAAATTGACATAAATCAATGCCGATAACGGGAGAGGACGCTCGCACCACTCAAGAAAACATGTGCTTAAGAAACTGTACTGGCAGACAGAGACAACTCCGAATTCAAACTCGACTGCGGCCCAACGACACCTAATCAACAGAGATGACCAACAGAAAGGCGCCCCACGACAAGACGTTCACGCCAAATCGAAAAGCCTGCCTGATTTTAACACCTTTGTAACAAGTGTCTGCTACGGTTACTATGAATGGCCAACGCAGCGTCCCCTCGGCCTGATATGCCCGGACCGCAACCTGTTGAACTGACGAAGGTTACATCGGCATCGGCGGCCCGGGAAGCGCCCTTGCTGCGCACCTCCGGCGGCGAGGTGCAGGATCGCGTCTTCCGGTCTGCAATGATCCTGTGCGGCTTGGCCGTCCTCGGCATTCTTGCTCTCATCGTTTACGAACTCGTCTCGCGGTCCAGCCTCTCCTGGCACGCATTTGGCTTCAAGTTCTTCACGGCGAGCGAGTGGGACCCGGTCAGCAAGCGGTTTGGGGCGATGCCATTCATTTATGGGACGCTGGTTTCGTCCCTGGTGGCGCTGATCATTGCCGTTCCACTGGCCGTCGGCGTGGCGGTGTTTACCACCGAGATGTGCCCCAGGGTGCTGCGCGGTCCGCTCTCATTCTTCGTCGAACTGCTGGCCGCGATTCCCAGCGTGATCTACGGCTTGTGGGCGATTTTCGTCCTGGTGCCGCTACTGAGCGGATATGTGCAGCCGTTTCTGGCAACTGCTCTGGGCTGGACCGGGCTGTTTGACGGACCGCAATATGGAATCGGAATGCTGGCGGCAGGGGTCATCCTGGCGATCATGATTATTCCTATCATTTCATCGATCACCCGCGAGGTCCTCATGGTCGTGCCCCAGAATCAGCGCGAGGGCGTGCTCGCGTTGGGTGCGACCCGCTGGGAGATGATCCGCGTTGGCGTGCTGCGTAATGCCCGCGCCGGAATTGTCGGCGGCGTCATTCTCGGTCTGGGACGCGCCCTGGGGGAAACCATGGCGGTCACCATGGTGATCGGAAACAATCCCCAGATTGTGAAGTCTTTGTTTGCCCCCGGATATACCATGGCTAGCGTGCTGGCCAATGAGTTCAGCGAAGCGACCGGCGATCTTTATCTTTCATCTCTGATTGAAATCGGCCTGGCCCTGTTCTTTGTCACCATCGTCGTGAATGCGCTGGCACAATTGTTGGTGTGGACCGTAACCCGCGGCCAGCCTGCGAGGGGCAATGCCTGAGACCCTTGCCAACGCTTCCATGCAACAGGGTATGCCGGCCGTCAGTTGGCGGCGCCGCGTGACCGATCATGTCATGACGGGCGCCGCGGTGCTGACCGTCGTGCTCGTTCTGGCGCCGCTAGTGGCCATCTTCGGATATTTAATCTACAAGGGAATTGGTTCGGTCAACTGGGCGTTTCTCACCCAGATTCCGAAGCCTGAAGGCGAAGCCGGCGGCGGAATGGCAAACGGCATCGTCGGCTCGATGCTGATGCTGGGAGTTGCCAGCCTGATCGGCGTTCCCTTAGGGATTGGCGCCGGCGTCTACCTCGCTGAGTATGGGCGCGGCCGCCTCGGCGACTCGATTCGCTTCACCGCAGATGTGCTGAATGGAGTGCCTTCCATCGTAATTGGTATCGTCGGTTGGGCCATCCTGGTTCGCGGCCACGGATTTTCTGCGCTGTCGGGCGGAGTGGCGCTCTCCATCATGATGGTGCCGACCATCTGCCGGACGACCGAAGAGATGCTGTTGCTGGTGCCGCAGGCCTTGCGCGAGGCCGCGTACGGGCTGGGAATTCCGCGCTGGAGGACGACGCTCTCAATCACGCTGCGAACTGCGACCTCGGGTGTGATCACTGGAGTGATGCTAGCCTTCGCCCGCATCGCGGGCGAAACCGCTCCGCTGCTGTTCACGGCGCTGGGCAATGAGTACTGGAGCGGGCGCCTGCCGTTCGATTCTCATTGGCATCGTCAACCCTGGACCCTGGGACTTGATCAACCTACAGCAGCTTTACCGCTGCAGATCTTTAAATACGCGACGTCGCCTTATGACGATTTGCACCGGCAGGCGTGGGCTGGGGCGCTGGTGCTCATCATTCTCATCGTAAGTGCGGTTGCGGCCGTGCGCTTCGCCGTACGCCGCAGCTCGTTCGGAGCGGCATAACTTATGGGAGTCGGAATCCAGGTCGAGAACCTGAATGCCTGGTACGGCAAGAGCCAGGCGTTGTACGACATCAATCTCAAAGTCGCCGCCAACCACGCCACCGCGCTGATCGGTCCATCAGGATGCGGCAAGTCCACTTTCATCCGCTGCATCAATCGCATGCACGAGACGATTCCCGATGCGCGCGTCGAGGGCCGCGTGCGCATCGGCGAAATCGATGCTTACAACGGAACCTCGGCCACGCAACTGCGCCGCCGTGTGGGCATGGTGTTTCAAAAGGCGAACCCGTTTCCTACGATGTCGATTTATGACAATGTCGCCTCTGGCCTGAAGCTGAATGGATTCCACGACCGCCGCAAGCTGAATGAAATCGTAGAGCGCTCGCTCGATTCCGCCGCGCTGTGGGACGAAGTGAAAGATTCTATCCACAAGAAATCCGGGGCCAGCCTCTCCGGCGGCCAGCAGCAGCGCCTGTGCATTGCCCGCGCTCTCGCGGTCGAACCCGAAGTCTTGCTGATGGACGAGCCCTGCTCCGCTCTCGATCCCATATCCACCGGAAAAATTGAAGAATTGATCTTTCAGCTCAAAGAACGGTATACCATCGTAATTGTGACGCACAACATGCAGCAGGCGGCGCGGGTGGCCGAGTTCACGGGCTTCTTCCTGCTGGGCAAGATGATCGAGTTCGATAAAACGGAGAAAATCTTCACCAAACCTTCAGACAAGAAGACGGAAGATTACATTACAGGGCGATTCGGATAAATAGTTCGCTGAAAGACTTGACTTTGGGTGGCGCAGCGCCCTTCGACTTCGCTCAGGGCAAGCTTTCCAGCGCTGCGATAAGGACTTTCTCTTCAGTTGGGGATTAGCCGCTGAGGGAATTACGCAGTTGTGATTTAAGGAAGGGTTCGGATCATGCGCACGCGTTTTCAGCAAGGGCTCGACGATCTGCGGCAACGGTTGCTTCGCATGGGAGGCCTCGCGGAGCAGGCCGTCGATCGTGCCCGCCAGGCCTACGTTGAGCGCGACCTCTCCCGCTGCCAGATGGTTCTCGAAGGCGAGGGCCTGATTAATACGGCCGAGCGCGAAATCGATGAAGCAGCGTTCGACTTGCTTGCCATGCAGCAGCCCATGGCGGTCGACCTGCGATTCATTCTGGCCGTCACCAAGATCAATTCCGATCTCGAACGCGTCGGCGATCAGGCAGTGAATATTGCCGAGCGCGTCATGGACATGGTGGAACTTCCCACCGCAGAGTTGCCGGTTGACATAGCCCGCATGGGCACGGCCGTGAGCGCCATGGTGCGCCGCGCGCTCGAGTCGTTCATCGAAGGCAAGGCCGAGTTGGCCCAGGCCGTGCTCGAAATGGACAACGTGATCGACCGCATGCGCGACGACGCCTTCATTCAACTTGTCAAGACGATGAACGACCGCCCCGAGGTGGTGCGTCAGGCGCTGGATGCGCTGCTCGTGGCCCGCAACCTGGAGCGGGTCGCCGACCACGCCACCAACATCGCCGAGGACGTAATCTTCTGGGTGCAAGGCTCCGATGTCCGCCACAACGTGCACGCCGAAGAATCCGAAGCTCGCGAATCAGACCGGCCTACAACCAGAGCCTCAGGCCTGTAAATAGACATGTGGGGACAGCCGCCCCCGGCTGTCCGGTCGTGCGCAGCACGACGGGCTCTCTGCCGCCGCTCAAAACTAAGGCCGCACTTTCGAGTTGGTCGCTTTGACCGTTCAAGCACAATTGCATTACGCTCATCACTTCTCTCATTTTTAACGCAGTTCCTAGCGGAGGCCTCGTGCATCGTAAGATCTTTCATTTCTCCTGCGCTTTCCTGCTCGCCTCGATCCTCTTAGCCTCGACCGCTGCGCTTCTCGCGCAAACGCCCGCCGCCGATCGCCCTCCCATCATGCTGCCGACCAGCAAGATGCTGACGGTTCCGTCCCCCGGCCGCATCGGCAGCACCAACAGCTTCCCGGCGACGATGGTGCTCAGTCCCGACGGCCATTACGCCGCGCTGCTCAACGACGGCTACGGCACGCAAGAGATGCTCGCTCACCAGTCGATCTCGGCGCTCGATCTTAAGACCAATCAGATCGTTGAGTATCCCGACGCGCGGCTCAGCGACGAGTCGCACCAAAGTTATTTCATCGGCCTCGGGTTCAGTTCGGACGGCAAACACCTGTACGCCTCGGTCGGCTCGCTGACCGATCCCACGGGCGCGAAGCCAGGTAATACGGGCAACGGCATCGCGGTCTACAGTTTTGCAGCAGGTGAGGTCGCGCCCGAGCGATTCATTCCCATCGCGTTGCAGCCGCTTTCGACGGGAAAGAAATTGGCGGTC
Source organism: Candidatus Sulfotelmatobacter sp. (assembly GCA_049509155.1). Lineage (GTDB taxonomy): Bacteria > Acidobacteriota > Terriglobia > Terriglobales > Acidobacteriaceae > Sulfotelmatobacter. The sequence continues at coordinate 15,837 of JBELAE010000004.1, read as the reverse complement.
GGCCTGAAGGCTCCGCCACAGACGGCAATCCCTTATCCCGCCGGGCTGGCCGTGATTTCCGACCGAGGCCACGACAAACTCCTGATCGCCAACAATCTCTCCGACAACGCGATCCTGCTCGATCCCGCGACGGGGAAAATCCTTCAGACCTTCGATCTGAGCACCAGCGACTTGATTCCGTCCACGTACCCATACACTTGCGTAGCCACCCGCAACGGCCGCCGCGCGTGGTGCAGTCTGTGGAATGCGTCGCAAGTCGTTGAGCTTGACCTGACCAGCGGCAAGGTCGCCCGTCGGATCAAACTGAAGCAGCCCGAAGATCCGCTTGCGCCGGGTTCACATCCCACCGCGCTGCTCCTGAGTTCTGACGAGAAGACGCTGTATGTAGCGCTCTCAAATTCAGATCTGGCGGCCGCTGTGGCGACGGTGTCCGGCGAGCCTTCTCGCTTCTTTTCAACCACTGCACCTACGCAGAAGTACGACGGCAGCTTTCCTTCGTCGCTGGCCCAGTCCTCCGATGGCAAGTATCTGTTCGTTGCGGATTCCTCGTTGGACGCAGTCGCTGTCTTCGATCTCTCCCAGCCAATCGCAACCTCGAACGTCGAGATCTCACAGGCGGCGCTCGGTTTCATCCCCACCGACTGGTATCCCACCGCGCTCGCCGTTCACGGCAACGACCTGCTCATCGCCACCGCCAAGGGCGAAGGCTCGCGCCCCAACAAAGATATGGGCAAGACCGTCTACGAGACCAAGCACAAAGAACATCCTTACATCCCCACGCTGCTCAAAGGATCGATCGCCCGCCTGAACATTCCGTCAACTCTCGAAAAACTTCCGCAGTTCACGCAAGTCGTTGAGCATGACAACCTGCTGCACAGCGATCCTGGAACCATCGCCTTCGCCAGCGGCCAGAATCCCATCAAGCACGTGATTTACGTCATTAAAGAAAACCGCACCTACGACCAGATTCTCGGCGACCTGAAATCCGGCGATACGAACGTCGGCGACGGCGATCCCTCGCTCACCATGTACGGCGCCGACATCACGCCCAACGAGCACAAACTCGCCCTGCAATTCGGCGTGCTCGACAATTTTTACGACAGCGGAGAAGTCTCCGGCGACGGCCATCTCTGGTCGAACGCCGCAATCACCAGCGATTACAACGAGGCGACCTGGCAGATCGGCTATCGCGGCAAGGAACGCACCTACGACTTCCAGGGCCAGAATGCCGACGAATATCCGTTGGACCACAATCTGCCCGACGTCGACGATCCTTCCACCGGATTTCTCTGGGACAATCTCGCCCGCAATCACTTGAGCTTTCGCGACTACGGCGAATACGTGAACGCGGAGTGGTGCAACGAAAAACGTACGGCGGCGAGCCCGAAGCAGGGAACTCCGTCCGGCCAGGAAGCGCGCTGCCCGCGCACCGAAATCAATCAGGGCGACGCACTGCCGCCCAACGTGGGAGATCCGCATGGCGATCCAAGTCCGTGGCCGTGGGCGGTGCCGCTGTTCAGTGGCGTGAAGCCGAGCAAGGCCGTGCTGCGCGACCACTTCGACCCACTGTATCCTGACTTCAACACCGACTATCCTGATCAACTTCGCGCCGACGAGTTTCTGAATGAATTTGGCGCCTACGTGCGCGCCCGCGATTCCCACGAAGGTCCGGATTTTGAGTTGCCGGCATTCGTGTTGCTCTACCTGCCTGACGATCACACCGGGGGCACACGTCCGGACCGTGCGCGTCCGGCGGCCAACGTTGCCGATAATGACCTGGCGCTGGGCCGGATCGTCGACGCGGTTTCGCACAGCGGCTATTGGGACGACACCGCCATTTTCGTGTTGGAAGATGATGCCCAGGATGGCGCCGACCACGTCGACGCACACCGCTCGATCGCCTTCGTGGTCAGCAAATATTCGCCCGGCTCTTATTCAGGAGGCTCGGCAGCGCAGCCCTACGTCGAACACCGCTTCTACACGACCGTAAACGTGGTCCACACCATGGAAATTCTGCTCGGACTGCCGCCCATGAATCAGAACGATGCGTATGCGCCGGTGATGGGAAAGTTGTTCTCCGGGGCGGGCGATCAGCCGGCGTACAAGGCCGACTACCGCAATCTGAAAAATGGATTGATCTACGAACGGAACCGGCAGGAAGCGCCAGGTGCGAAAGTCTCGGAGAATATGGACTTCTCGCGTCCCGACGCCAACAGCGCGTCCAGTTTGAATCGAGTGCTGTGGCAGGATCAGAAAGGATCGCAGCCCATGCCGGCTGCGAAGCACGGAGTGATTGCGGCGGGCGGGGACTAGGCCGCGTTTTTTGCGTTCGTGAGAGCTCGTAATGAAAATCAAGATCCCCACCCTCTTTCGCGAACGAAAGAGGGTGGGGCATTCGTTCTCCAACCCTACTTCAGGCTCACGGACTGCTTCAGCGGCAAGCTCTGCGACGATCCTCCAACCATGAAGCCGTAGTCTCCCGGAAGCAGTTGCCAGCCGTTCTGCTCAACATTGAAGATCGATAGATATTTCGGGTCCACGTCCACCGAAACTTCTTTACTCTCTCCGGCGTTGAGTTTGACCTTGCTCCATCCCACGAGACGCTTCGGAGGTTCCGCTGCTGCTGCCGGCAGGGAAGCGTACACTTCCGCGACTTCTGCTCCGGCGCGGTTGCCCGTGTTAGTGACCGTGAAAGTCACGCGCGGATTTTTTCCCGGCGTCACCTTCAGCTTCGAATACGAGTAAGTCGTGTACGACAGCCCATGCCCGAACGGAAACAGCACCGGCTTGTTTTCCGCGTCGTACCACTTGTAGCCGACCTTTACGCCCTCGTCGTAGGTGACCTGAAATGCGGGCAAGCCGGCGGCAATTCGTTTCCAACCCTGGTGGTCCGCATCCACCGTGACCTTTGGAGGCTTAACGACCGTGGGATGCGACAAGTCCGCTTCACTCCGGGGAAAAGTCATGGGCAGCTTCGCGCTGGGGTTGACGTCGCCAAACAGGAGATTCGCTACCGCTTCAGCCCCGCGGCTACCCGCATACCAGGCCTCGAGAATGCCGCTGACCTGGTCGGCCCACGGCATGGTGACAGCAGTTCCGGTTTCGAGCACGACTACGGTATGCGGATTCGCTGCCGCAACCTTCGCGATCAACTCATCCTGATTCTCGGGAAGAGACAGGCTGTCGAGGTCCATCCCCTCGCTCTCCCACTGGTAGGCGAAGACGATCGCCACGTCGGCGCTCTTCGCCAGAGCCGCGGCGGCCGCAGGGTCCGAGCCCGAGTCAAACTGCACATTCGCTCCCGGGGCCTTGGCGCGAATCGACTTCAGCGGTGAAGTTGGAAACCAAACATGTGCCTGCCAATACGTATTGCCCTTGCCCGGAGGCATGATCGCGTTTCCGCCGGGAGGATCAACCTGCGCCGAACCGCCACCGGAAATCATGCCCACATCGGCGTGCGGCCCGATCACCGCGATGCTGTGAATCTTCGAAGCGTCGAGCGGAAGCTGCGCATGATCGTTCTTCAGCAACACCGTACTTTCTTCAGCGATTTTCTGCGCGACTTCCAGGCCGCCCATGATGTCCACCACGCTCCTCTGCGGCGGATCGTCAACCACACCAGCGGCGAACATGCCCCGCAGAATGCGGCGCACATGATCGTCCAGTTCCGTTACCGGCACCTTGCCCGCTTCGACTGCCTTCTTGAACTCGTCACCGTAGAAGATTTCGCCCGGCTCCTCATGATCGAGTCCGGCAGCCGAGGCCTTCTCGATGCTGTGTGTACCGCCCCAGTCCGACAATATAAAGCCCTTGAAGTTCCAGTCTTTCTTCACAATGTCGGTCAGCAGATACTTGTTTTCGCAGGCGTAGTCGCCCCAGACCCGGTTGTAGGAGCACATCACCGCCGCCGCATCGGATTCCTGCAGTCCGATTTCAAACGCCAGCAGATCGCTCTCGCGCGCGGCGCGTTTGTCGATGGTTATGTTGACCGCGTTGCGTCCGCTCTCCTGATCATTGAGCGCGTAATGTTTGATGTCGCCGATGACATGCTGCGCCTGCAGCCCCTTCATGACCGACCCCACCATCTTTCCGGCAAGCACCGGATCCTCGCCCAGATATTCAAACGTCCGTCCGTTGCGCGGTTCGCGGGTAAGGTTAGTTCCGCCGCCGAGCGTCATGTTGTAACCCTGCGCCCGCAGCTCGCGGCCAATCAGTGCTCCGTATTCGAAAGCTGCATCGAGATCCCAGCTCGCCGCTCCCGCCAAGTCCGAGGGCAGCGCGGTCGAGTAGCGGCCATTCTCGCCGCTGCCCCGGACGCCGTAAGCCGCGTCCGACATCTGAATCGCGGGAATGCCCAGGCGCGGAATGCCCGGTACGTAGCCCGCGCCGCCGTTCGAGTTTATGGCTAGGGGACTCATCAGGCTGAGTCCCTTCATGCCCGTGCCATGCAGCAGCGTGATTTTCTCGTCGAGCGTCATCTCCTTGACCACCATCGCGGCGCGCTCGTCCGGAGAAAGGCTCGTATTGGACCAGGGATGAAGGTTGCCGCTCTGCGCCCATGAGGACAGAGCAACGCAAGGCACGACGACGGAAAGGGTGACAAATCGATTTAGTAGGGAGCGAAATTGCAGGGGCATTCTTTTTCCTCGAAGGGATCTGTGCTGCCAAATCGTTTATGTTACGCCTTTTTGCAGAATTCTTGCTGGCTAATTTCGAGATGCATCAACCACGAAGAGCACGAAGTATCACGAAGGTTTCCTGTGGACGGTTTCCTTCGTGATACTTCGTGCCCTTCGCCCGTGCTCTTCAGATTAACCACTACCTTGGACTTGAGGCCATCACTTGGCCTCCGCAGTCCGCCCCGTTTAGACTAGAAGAGTGAAGATTGCGCTGGGCCAAATCAATCCCACAGTCGGAGACTTCTCCGGCAATGCTTCGAAGATCATTGATTTTTCTCGCCGCGCGCAGGCTTCCGGCGCCGGGCTGATTCTTTTTCCGGAGCTGTCAGTTTGCGGCTACCCTCCCCGTGACCTGGTCGAGCGGCCCACATTTGTGGCCCGCAATCGCGAGTCGGTTGAGCGCATTGCCGCGGAAACCAAGGGAATCGCCGTGATCTGCGGGCTCGTCACCCCCGCTCATTCCGATACCGGCAAGGCTGTCATGAACTCTGCCGCCTTGCTTATGGATGGCAAAGTTGCTTTCATCCAGTCCAAGATGTTGCTGCCCACCTATGATGTCTTCGATGAGATGCGCAACTTTGCCCCTGCCAAGACACAGGAACTTTTTTCGTTCTGCGGCAATCGCATGGCGCTCACCATTTGCGAAGATGCCTGGAACGACAAGCATTTCTGGCGCAAGCAGTTGTATACCGTAGATCCGGTGGAGCGGCTGATTCAGGCCGGCGGCAATTTTGTGCTGAACATTTCTGCATCGCCGTTCTGGATTGGCAAACGGGAGTTCCGGCGCGAAATGCTGGCCAGCATCGCCCGCCAGCATAAGGTTCCTGTGGTGCTGGTCAACCAGATCGGCGGCAACGACAGTCTCGTGTTCGACGGCTCCAGCCTGGTGCTCAATCGTGAAGGCGAAGTCATCGCGCAAGGCAAGTCGTTCGAAGAAGATCTGATTTACTTTGACTCGCAAACCTTGTCGGGCGAAATGCACGAGCAGATTGCCGGGGACGAAGCCAGCGTGTATTCCGCGCTGGTGCTGGGCACGCGCGACTACATGCAGAAATGCGGATTTCGCAAAGCGATTATCGGCCTGAGCGGCGGCATTGACTCCGCTCTCACCGCGGTCGTCGCCGCCGATGCTGTGGGGCCGCAAAATGTAATCGGCGTCGGCATGCCGGGCCCTTATTCATCGCAAGGCTCCATCGACGACGCCCGCGCGCTGGCCAAAAATCTCGGCATCCGTTTCGAAGTGCTTTCCATTAATCCCGCCTACGAGGCGTATCGCGAGACGCTGCGCGAAGTGTTTGCGGGACTGAAAGAAGACGTGACGGAAGAAAACATTCAATCGCGCGCCCGCGGCACCTTACTGATGGCACTGTCCAATAAATTCGGCGCGATCGTGCTTTCCACCGGCAACAAGAGCGAGCTAGGGGTCGGCTACTGCACCCTCTACGGCGACATGGTGGGCGGCCTGGCAGTGATTTCCGATGTGCCGAAGACGCTGGTGTACCGGCTGAGCGCGTATGTGAATTCGCGGCGCTCCGTGATTCCGCAGGCTACTCTGGAGAAGCCGCCTTCCGCCGAGTTGCGGCCCGACCAGAAAGACAGCGACTCGCTGCCGCCCTATGAGATTCTGGACGCAGTGCTCGAAGATTACATCGAAGATTCCCATCCGGCGGAGCAGATCGCGGCCGATCGCGGGTTCGATATTGAAGTCGGGCGGCGCGTGATCCGCCTGGTTGATCGCGCCGAATACAAGCGTCAACAGGCCGCGCCCGGCCTAAAGATTTCTCCCAAGGCGTTCGGCTACGGCCGGCGTTTTCCCATCGCCGCCAAAAGCGAGGCCTGAATTGCCATTTTGAAGTATTCTGTTAGGTCGCCTTCCTAACACTCTGGAACTTGAACTCGAAAGGAACCCATGCGCAGTTTTCTAAAGTCAATCTTTATTCCTATTCTTCTGCTGGCGGCCAGCCTGGCTGCAGCTCAGACGGCAGCCCCCAACACAGCAAAGACCACTCCGCCGCAGTCGACCGCCAAATCAGAGGCGAAGCTCGGCACCCACGCCACTCCCGACCTTCCGTCGGAAGCCACGGTGGACTCCTTCCTGCATCAGCAGTTTGGCTACGAATCCGATTTGACTTGGAAGATTCAGAGCATCGCGCCCTCCCCGATGACGGGATTAGCCGAGGTCACGGTCGTTCTCGCCAGTCCGAAAGGCCAGCAGTTGTCACGCTTCTACGTCGGTCCCGACGGCGAGCACGCGCTCGTTGGCGAGATGATTCCGTTCGGTGCCCGCCCGTTCGATCCCGCGAAACAAAAGCTGGAGAAGGGAATCAATGGCCCGGCGCGCGGCCCCAAGGATGCCACGGTCACCATCGTCGAATTCGGCGACCTGCAATGTCCTGCCTGCAAAGCGGCGCAGCCCGCCATCGAAGCCCTGGTGGCGGCCGAGCCCACCGCCCGTTTCGTGTTCCAGAATTTTCCCCTGGAGATGCACAATTGGGCAGCGAAAGGCGCAGCTTATGCCGACTGCGTGGGGCGCGCCTCCAACGACGCCTTCTGGAAGTTCGTCTCCAAGACCTACGAGACGCAAGCCGACATCACCGCCGAAAACGCGGATGAGAAACTCACCGCTCTCGCGGACGGCGCGGGTGTAAAAGGCGCCGACATTGCGGCCTGCGCCCTCAAGCCCGAGACCAAGGCGCGCGTGGATGCTTCTGTGGCGCTGGGCAAGTCGGTGGACGTGAGCGGCACGCCCACGCTTTACATCAACGGACGCAAGATTGGAAGTCTCGATCCGCGCTTGTCAGATGTATACAAGAGCTTGGCCGACTTCGCGGCAAAAGATGCGAAGTGAATGCTAGGAGCGTGAATCAGCCTGCAAGCCGTCTCGTAACGTTCCGTAGATCAAGTTGGCCAGTTCCTCGCTGGTGGCGTTACCGTTTATCCGGCGACCCACTGCCTCGACGACGGGAACGGCGCGAATATTTTTCGCCGCCAAAATGCCAGGCCGCAGGGTGACGTCGACCTCCTCGATCGTGAAATTCTCCTGTTTCCGCAGTGCGTTCAATCGGTCTTTCACGATCGGACAAAACGGACACCCGAGCGCCGTATAGAGCGTGACCGTGGCCGGAGGCTGCCCGAAATCATGAGCGGGCCGGTCCTCCACTTTCCCGTACCCCATGGCCTGAGAGATGGATGGAAAGACGCGAACATACATCCGCATGCCAAGCGGAACCAGGACTAACCATGCCAGCGCCATGCCATAGAAACCGCGATAGAGCAGGTAGGCCATGCCGCCCGCGAGTATGACCCAATTCAGGTAGATAGCCACGAGGTAACATTGCTGCTTCATAGCCGCAGCATATCCTCGGGACGGACTGGCTTATGTGATTTGAGTCACTGACTGCAGTGAGTTGCGTTCCTACTTTTCGCTGATCCAGATCTCCGGCGCGTCGTAGTCGTTGTTTGCCAGCACGTGCGGAGTGATGACAATCATGAGTTCGTCGCTTTCCGATTGCCTGGTGTTGTCGACCATGACCTGGTTCAGAATGGGCAAGTACCCCAGGCCCGGGATTCCAGCCATCGCCAGCGTGTCGCTCTTCGATACTTGCCCGGCCACCACGGCCGGCTCGCCATCCTTCAGCGTGATGTTTCCCTGGTATTCCTCGTTTGAGATGACTGGAATTCCGTTGGTCGATTCCCCGGTGAGCGAGCGCACCTGCAGTTCGAGATGCAGGCTGATCGAGTTATCGGCGTGTATCGTCGGCTTCGCCGTGATGCTCAACCCCAGATCTTCATAACTGACCGAAGGGAAGGGCGGGACATAACTCTGATTTCCCAGAACGGCCGAAATCTGCGGCGAGTTATAAATGGGCGCATAGCTCGCATTCTGGATGGGATAGCGCTCTCCCAGGTGAACCTTGGCGTCGTTGCCCTGGCTGGCGCGAATGCCCACGTTCTGCAGGCTGCGCACCCACGATTCGTTCACCGAAAGATTGGCGGCTAGCATGTCGAGACTGACGCCGCTCAGAGTGAGTCCGCCTCCGAAGGTAGCCAGCGGCGTGCTGAAAATAGAATTGGATCCTCCGCCGAGTTGCGCCAAAAGCCCGGAGAGCGCCGAACTGCCCGCCTGGTTGATGCCGCCGGAGGAGATGAACTGGTTGATGAGTTGCTGAATGTTCTGCCCGCCCGTCAGCGCCAGAAGCGCGGCGGCGGGAATGTTGTACATGTTGAAAGTGTCGGGGATGTGCATGCCAATGTTGCGCATGAGCTGGTGGTCGATCTGCAACACATGAACATCGAGCATGACCTGCGGCCGCGGGTTATTGAGCTGATCCATTAACTTGGCGCAGGCCTCGAGCATGCGCGGCGGTCCGCGCACTTCCACCACGTCTCCTGTCTGTCCCGCGGTGACGAATTTCAGCTCAAACACGTTCTTGATGGTGTTGACCAGGTCCGTTACTTCCGGCTGGGTGGAGTGCGGCGGCAGAATGAAAGTGCGCAGCGACATCCGGTCGAATTGATCGTGATTCGCTTTGGTATCGTCGGCGACCAGGAACTGCTGCGGGCCCAGAGCGGCCCACATGGTCTTGCTGACCTCGCACGCCAGCTTCAACGCGGTGAAAAAATCGATGTCATCGACATTAAACCGCACCTCATGCGCTTTCACCGAATCGTCGAACTGCACGGTCACGCCGTAAGCCTTGGACAGTTCGGTGAACAGTCCGCGAAGGTCCCCACTGTAATGGAAAGTCGCGCGGCCGCCGGAGGGTAGGATGTGGATTTCAGCGGAATCCTCCAGACGGAGGGACTTGGCCTGAGCGGACTTGGATTGGACGGACATGGCTTGGGCGGACAAGGCCCGTGGCAGTTCCGGCGCCATTTCAAGGTTGGCTTCATCGAGCCGTTCCTGGGCGAACTGGTTCTCTGGGTCGAGGTCGAGGGCGGTACGAAATTCCGCCGCGGCCGGTGCGTGCTCGTTCTCGAGCAGCAGCAGATTTCCGCGCTGCACATGGTTGAACACGAGTTGCGCCTTCACCACTTCGCGGGCGGTAAGGAACTGCATATTCTGCGGCGCCAGCCGCGTGGCATGGTCGAATCGATCGAGCGCATCTTCCAGGCGCTGCTGTTCTTCGAGCTTTAGTCCACTCTTATAAGCTTTCCGCGCTTCCTTGAGTTCCTGCTTCGAAACTACGCAGTTGACCCCGCCCGGAATTCCGTTCCCGCAGGAAATGGGAGGTGCAGAAGCGGAAGAAGAAGTATCGCCACCAGCAGCCGCAAACGCAGCCAGGCTGGCCGCCATCAGTCCCACTCCGATCATGAAAGGTGTCCGCCGCATCTGTCGTTGGTTCTAACTTGGATTCTAACTTGCCTTCCGCAGGATGGGCACAGGCCAATAGGACCCGGTACCTTCGGTTTCAATGCCAGGGCTTTTCCCGGAGGAAGAACGGAAGTCGCGCGCACTCTTGCATCTCTATTTTGAGGAACGAATGTTGGCTACATCTTGCGTGCGCCAGTAGCAATCCCTACGGATTACGACAGCATCAGCCGCTCAATCGAGCGTGCTTTGCCCGTATGCTCGTCGCAATCAATCACCACGGCACACAAGCGCGCATCGCCCGTGGCGGGCTCGAACCGCACTGGCATTCCGTTCAGGAACTTGCCCACCACCAGTTCCTTCTTCACCCCGATCACGCCATCGTAAGGCCCGGTCATGCCCACGTCTGTCACGTAGGCGGTTCCGTTGGGCAGAACGCGCTCGTCGGCCGTCGGCACATGGGTGTGAGTGCCCACCACCGCTGTGACCCGCCCGTCGAGGTACCAGCCCAGCGAAATCTTTTCCGAGGTTGCCTCGGCGTGGATATCCACCAGAATGACTTTGGCCTTGATCTTCTGCAACAGTTGGTCCGCCGTGCGGAACGGATCGTCGTTCGAGGCCATGAACACGCGCCCCTGCAGGTTGATCACCGCATACGGCACCTTCCCCTTGATTCCTTCATACACGCCCGAGCCTGGCATGTCCGCGGGATAGTTCGCCGGACGCAGCACGCGCCGCGCCGGCCCGTGCCCATTGCCCTCGACCATCTGAAAGTAGTCGATGATCTCGCGTTTGTCCCAGACGTGATTTCCAGTTGTAATCACGTCGATGTTGAGTTCGAAAAGTTCCTCAGCCAGCGCCGGAGTAATGCCGAAGCCCGCCGCAGAGTTCTCTCCATTCGCGATGACGAGTTGAATGGCGTGATCGCGGACAATCCCGGGCAGCCGGTCTTTGACAATATTCCGTCCCGGCCGCCCAAAGATGTCGCCGATAAAAAGAATTCGCATGTTTATTGAGGCTGAGGTTCGATGGTAACACGCAGGAATACGGCCATCGTCCAGTGAGAAAAAGATTCGTATCAGGACATCGCTTCAGCGATGCCGACAACAGGTTCAGGCACAAGCGGCTTCCAGCCGCTGGGGGCTGTCCTAAGGCCCTGCGGCTGAAGCCGGTTTCAAAACCTGGGCTGCCGGCATGCCTGAAGGCATGCCCCGATACGGATCTTTTTTCGCACAGCGCCCCTACGGTGCCAGTTCCGCAGTCCTCAGAAAGTCATAGTTGCCTGCGGGATTCAATTTCAAATTCCGCACCCGCCGCGCGTGCACCAGAACATTGTCGAGATAAAACAAATTGATGTAAGGCACGTCGTCGGCAAGCGTGCTCTGCACCTCGGCATACAGCGGCTTGCGCAGCTTGGGATCGACTTCGTGCCGGGCCTGGTCGATCAGCGCATCGACTTTCGGATTCGAATAGTACCCGCGGTTGGCCCCGTTCGGCGGAAACCGCGACGAGCTGAAACACAGCGAAAAAATGTCCGGATCTTCGTTGCCTCCGATCCAGCGCAGGCCATACATCTGAAACGCTCCATGAGTCACGTCCGAAAAAAAAGTGCCGAACTCGAAGCTGCGAATATCGAGCACAATCCCCACCGCCCGCAATTGCTGCTGCATGACCGCAACCATCAGGCGAGTATTGTCATCGGTGGAAGTTTTCATGGTGATGTGGAAACGCACCCCGTTCACCGCCGGATATCCCGCAGCGTCGAGCAATTGCATCGCCTTCGCGGGATCGTGATCGTACGGCGCCACATCGCCGTTGTAAGCCCAACTCTGCGGCGGCAGAATGCTGCGTGCCGGCCGCGCCTGCCCCCGCCACAGATAATCGATCATCGGCTGACGGTCGAGAGCGTACGCAATCGCCTGCCGCACGCGTGCATCTTTCAGAATAGGATCGCGTAAGTTGAATGCCAGATACGCCAGCCGCGTGCCGTCCCCGCGCTCGATGGCCAGGTGCGGCTCGCGTTGCAGCGTAATTACCGTGTCCGGTGAGTACGCCGCATTAATCGCGACGTCGGCGCTGCCTTTGCGCAATTCGAGAGCCTCCGTCGTCGCGTCCGGAACCACGGCAAACCGCACCCGCGCCAGCTTTGCCTTCTCGCCCCAGTACTCGTCGTTGCGTTCGACAATGACGTCGCGGTCGGTTTCAGCGCTGACAAACTTGAACGGTCCCGAGCCAATGGGATGAAACGTCATCTCGTCGCCACTACCGTAAGGCACAATGCCCATCGCTCCATCGGAGAGATTCCACAACAGCGCGGCATCGGCTTCCTTCATGTGAAAAATAACCGTGAAATCATCCGGCGCATCGATGTGATCGACAAAATGGTATGCCGCCGTCTTCGTACTGCGAATTTTTCCTTGCAGCAGCGAATCCAGCGTCCACTTCACGTCGCGGGAAGTGAGCCGGCGGCCATCGTGAAACTTCACGCCCTGATGAAGATGAAAAACATAAGTGAGCGGATCAGGAGTCTCCCAGCGCTCGGCCAGTCCAGGAGCCACATTCAAGTCGTCCCCGCGCGAAAGCAGGTCATCGAAAATCAGGTTGTCAATTCGTTCCGAATACGCGTCGATTCCAACTCGCGGATCAAGATTGGTCGGGCTCGACTCAATGATCATGACCAGCGTGTTGGGATCAGGCCGGGCCGAGCAGGATGACAGCGGAAATAATGCGGCCAAGCCGGCCAGTGTGAGCATTCCGCAGATAAAGCGGCGTCGGACCTCAGACCTCAGACCGCGGGCGCCCAGGTCGGAGGTCCAGGGTCCGAGGTCCAGAGTCGCTCTCTCACGCATACGAAATCTTCCCCAGCACCGCTGCCCGCTTCGCGCCTGTAGCGGAGGGCACATTCGAAGCCCGCCGATGCCACGTTTCATAAGCCAACACGGCGAATGCCACGGCTTCCTTCGCCTCAGAAGGCAATCCGAACTCGTCGGAGACGCGAAGCTGGATCCCGAGGGGCGCGAGTCCTTCCGTCAGCATCTGGACCAACGTGGAATTCCGAACGCCGCCGCCGGAGAGAATCATTTCGCGAAAGGGATTCTTTGAGCCCGATTTCCCGATCACGAATCGCCAGATCGCGTCGGCGATCGACCGCGCCGTCAAAGCAGTAGCTGTCGCCACCACGTCTTCTTTGTGGGCGCGCCCGCATTGCCGCCGGAACTCGCGTACGAATTCGCGACCGAATTCCTCGCGTCCCGCGGTCTTCGGAGGTTTCGCACGAAAAAACTTACGCCGCAGCATGGAAACCACGACCGACTCCAGCACCGTGCCTGACGCCGCAATCTTTCCTCCGCGATCAAACGCCCGGCCAAACAGCGCATCCGTAACCGCGTCGATCACCATGTTCCCCGGCCCTGTGTCGAAGGCAAATACGCTGCCAGCGTCGGCCCCCGCCGGAATCGCCGTAAGATTCGCAATGCCCCCGATGTTCTGCACGATGCGCCCAATCTTCGAATCACGAAAGAGAAGATAGTCAAGATAAGGCACGAGCGGCGCACCCTTGCCGCCCGCCGCCATGTCGGCTGGACGAAAATCCGAAACCACCGGCACTCCCACCCGCGCCGCAATTACGGCGGCTTCTCCCGTCTGCCAGGTCGCAGTCACTTTGCGTCCCAGAAATGCCTGCGCCTCACCCTGATGATACAAAGTCTGCCCGTGGCAGCCGACCAGATCGGCCTTCACTCGAAACTGCCGCTGCGCAGCCAGCACCGCGTCCCCATACAACTCTCCCAGGAGAAAATTAAGCCGCGCCAGATCTGCCACGCGGGCGCGATCCGCATTCATCGCCGCCAGCACGGCGGCGCGCACCTTCGCAGGATAAGAATATTCCGCGTGTCCCAACAGTTTGATTATGTAGCGCGGACACTCCTGTCCGCGACTGCCGGAAGCTGTGAGAAAAGATTCGCGTGAGCCCGCCTTCCCCTCGCCAATCCGCACCAGCGCAACATTAATTCCGTCGGCGGACGTCCCGCTCATCACTCCGGCCACAATCCGAACCGTTCCGCTCATGAACGCGACCGCCGCTTGAACGCCATACTGTCAGATCGACGACCGTAGGGCTCCAGACGCACTTGCTCTCCAAACTCCCACAACCGCCGCGACAATTTCTCGACCATCGCTTTCGATGGTGCTTGTTTGGCGCGGGAGCGCCCGCCCGCGAATACCGATTTCCTCTTAAACGCAGCCACGCGCCCCGCCGCCCCGGCCACGCGCCGCGCAAACTTCGAGTCTTGTTCCGCCGCTCTAAGCAGCGCTTCATGCGCCTGAAGAACATGATCCTCCCGATGGCAGATCAGGCACAGATCGCCACCCGCGCGCACAAACTCCACGGCCGCCTTACCAACCGGCGCCGCCGATAGCACTCCACCCATCTCCAGGTCGTCCGACACGACCAGATTTCGGTAACCGATGCGCTTGCGCAATATGTCAGTGATCCACACCTTCGACAGTGATGCCGGAGTTCGATCCCGCGTGACCATGGGATACGCCGCGTGCGAAATCATGACCATCGGCAATTGCCGCCGTAGCGTGCGGTAGGGAAGGAGATCCTCGGCCCACAGGCTCTTCAACGTTTTCTCAATCACTGGCAGTTCGTGATGGCTATCGAGTTTACCCTCGCCCAGGCCGGGGAAATGTTTACCGCATCCCAGCACGCTCGCGGCCCGCAGTCCGGCCAGAAAACCACGCGCATAGACGACCGCTTCAAGCGGATCTGCCGACACCGCTCGCGAACCCATCACACTGTGCGATGCTTCAAATGCCAGATCCAGCACAGGCGCGAAGTCCGCATTGAATCCCAGAGCGCGGCAGTTCGAGCCGATGATCTCCCCGTGCTTGCGAAACAGTTCGCGATCACCCGTGGCGAAAACGTCCGCGGCAGAAGGCGCAGTTCCAAGAGCATCACGAAAGCGGTCCACCGGTCCGCCCTCAAGATCGATGCAGGTGAACAGCGGCGCAGCGACGCATTTCTGACACTCTCGCAGCAGCTTCCATGTCTGCTCCGCAGTCTTAATATTCCGCGCGAACAGAATGACTCCGGCCGGTTGCAACCGCGTGAGCAGGGAACGCACGCGGGGCGAAATCTCCGTGCCGTCGAAACCAACGATCAGCAGTTGTCCGACCCCGTCGATGCCGCGAGCCTTGCGTTGAAGCGTCATGATCCCAGGGAGAAGTTTTCTGCGTGCTCCTCTGTGTCCTCTGTAGTTAAATTTCTTTCTTCAGTTCCGCCAGCAAATTCAGAGCCTCCAGCGGCGTGATCCGGTTCAAATCCACTTCCCGCAATTTCTCCAGCACCGGTTGCGACAGCGGAGTAAAAATCGTCAACTGGGTCGGCGGCGGATTCGCTCCCGGAGACAGATGCGCGGTCGCCTGCTGTTCCGCGAACTCGTGCTCGGCCAGCACCTCCCGCGCCCGAAGAATCACCTCATTCGGCAGGCCAGCCAGCTTCGCGACTTCAATACCGTAACTGCGATCCGCCGCGCCCGGCTCGACCCTGCGCAAAAACGCAATCCCGCCGCCGGTTTCTTTCACCGAGACGTGATAATTCTTCACTCCCGAAAGTTGCTCAGCCAATTCGGTGAGTTCGAAATAGTGCGTAGCAAACAAAGTTTTCGCCCGCACCCGTGCATGCAGATATTCCACCGCCGCCCAAGCAATCGCCAGCCCATCGTACGTTGATGTCCCGCGCCCCACCTCGTCGAGTAAGATGAGCGACCGCGCCGTTGCCGTATGCAGGATCGCTGCCGTCTCCGTCATCTCAACCATGAACGTCGATCGCCCGCGCGCCAGATT
>JBELAE010000399.1:0-4904 GCA_049509155.1 Candidatus Sulfotelmatobacter sp. | reverse complement strand
GGACCGCCGCCATAGCCCAAGCCGCTCCAGGGAGACAGCGTGGAAACCGAGTTGGCCCGCTCGGTGGCAAACAGGGCATCCTCAGGACGGATGTCGCTCGTGGATGCATTGAATACCGCGCCATTGACCGCCGCATACACGTCGGCCGGGATCTCAGCGGCATCGCAGGTCGTGGGTCCGCCGCAGGCTCCGGTTGCATCCCCATAGAGGAATAGTTGGGCCTTGATCAGGTTGCCCGCCGGGTCGACTCCTGTCTGAGTGCCGGTAGCGACAACGCTGGTGGACGACGCCAGGTAATTGCGCAGGGCTACGGTGGCATCCAGGCTGTCATAGGCCCAAACATCGGTAGCATTGGCGCCGGTGCAGCCTCCGGCAGGGCAGACCCAGACTAACCAGTAACTGGCGGATTCAACGGGGATGGCATGGTTCCGGCCATCGACTACGCCAACGCAGGGCGTTCCCGGTTCGATGCTGTCGGCGCAAGTGCCTTTGATCGTGAAGTGGTGGATGGAACCCCCACCCGTGAATGTCGGGGTTGCTGCGGCTATGTCGTTTACAACAGACACGCCGAACTGCTGGAATGCTGACGTGCCACCGGACGCGAGAAAATGAACGGCCGGCTGCGCATTGGCAGTCGGAACCACTGCGACCGCCGCAGTCGCGAATAAACCAAGAATAAGCAGCTTCATGTTTTTCATTCTGTAACTATCCCCCTTCAGGACGTTAGCTGGTGCAACGTGCGGGTCTTACCCGGTTTTCTGCACCGCACCCAGCTAGCGGGCAGGCTCGTTGGCCTGCGCCGCCAGCAACGAAGCCTAGTCCCTCAAAGCATGACTGGACTGTTACAAGAATGTTAATTTTTACTATTCCAATTGGATTTATAGACATTTTTAGAGGGAGGACGTTAGCGCATCGTGCCCACAACCCCTCTACGCGGTCAATTCGGGGCGACCGGGGTCGCGTGCTTCTCACGGCCGCTTTTCACGCTGGCTTAACATTTGACCCCTTCTACCGCTGCTAGACTCTTGCTAGTTCCGGAAATCGCCACCTGCTATTCTGCATACTTGTTCCGGCCCGCGAATTTCCGCCTTACCCGTGCATGAAACAGAACCCGCCCTCGGATGCTAAATCGGAATTCCCACCTGAAGCCGAGACTGTGGTGGAACCCGCCCGGGTGCCGCTATACCCGCCACCCGAAACCCTGAATGACCGCCATCTCCTCCGGAGTCTCCTTTGGAGCGCTGGGGGCGATTGGGGAACCCAAATTTTCACCTGGATGGGATTTCTGGTGGTCATGCGGCTACTGACGCCGGCGGATTTTGGCATCGCCGCCATGGCCAACATCTTGATGCCCTATTTCGGACAATTGACCGGCCTTGGTCTCCCGCGGTCCGTCATCGTGATTCGCGATCTCACCGACGATCAACTGTCACAAATGAATACCCTCAGTGTCCTTTCGGCAACGACACTTTTCTTGCTGGGAACCCTGATTGCCAGGCCTTTCGCCGCCTTTTTCAAAACGCCAGCTCTTGCTCCGGTATTCATCGTGGCGTGCAGCGGCCTCATCATGAGCGCCCTCGTGGCTGTACCCAATGCCGTGCTCGCCAAACAGATGCGCTTCCGGCTCCTTTCCGTGCTGGGAATCACCTGCACGATGACCTCAGCCATCGCAACCCTGGCGTTGGCGTGGTTGGGTTTCGGATATTGGGCTCTGTTATTAGGGAACATGATTTCGGGAGTGATTCGGCTGGTCGTGGTCTTCAGATATCGGCCTTTCCGATTCGCGTGGCCTCACCTCCGGGCGATTCGTGAGCCCCTAAGATTTGGCTGGCAGATATCGGTGGCTGTGCTGGCTATGAATTCCTATCAGCGTCTCGACAATTTTGTTGCAGGTAGGATGCTGGGACCCGCTGCATTGGGCTTTTATGGCAACGCATGGGAAATGGCCAATGTGCCCATCGAGAAGGTCGCATCTCTCGTCACTACCGTGATTCCAAGCTACCTCTCCGTCGTCCAGGATAAACCGGCGGAACTTCGGCGCTATCTTCGTGGCCTAACGGAAATGATTGCGCTCGCAACTTTTCCCGCAACCATCGGCCTGAGCCTGGTGGCGCATGAGTTCGTTCCGATTGTCTTTGGACCCAAATGGGATGGAATGATTCGCCCCTTGCAAGTGCTCTCAGGCTATGCGGCCTTCCGTTCAATCATGGCTCTGCTGCCCAAGGTTTTGACCGCGGTGGGCAAGGTTCGTTATGTCATGTGGAACGAACTTGCAGCCCTGGTGCTGCTCCCCGTTTCTTTCTACTGGGGAAGCCGCTGGGGCACGGCCGGAATTGCGTGGGCTTGGGTGGTGGCATACCCCTTCATTGTTCTGCCGCTTTACTACAAGACTTTCCAGACGATCGGTATGAAGACTGGCGAGTACCTTCGCGCTCTGCGCCCCGCTGTCACCGGAACCATCCTGATGATCCCGGCGGTAGAGTGGGTGCGGCACAGCCTTTCGCCAACTTGGTCTTTGCCGCTTCGTCTTTTTCTCGAAGTCGCCGCAGGAGCGTTTGTCTACGTCGCCATCTTGTGGCTGTTTCACCGAGAACGCTTAGTCGCAATCATCGGACGAGTCAGGAATTTGTTGACCGAGAAGAACACACTCGCGATAAAACCTGGGGCCTAAAAACTGGAGCATAAAACCTGGGCCCAAAACCTGGAGCATGACTCGCCTGACGCGGTGCCGTGTATACCTGCTCACCAGCGCCGCAGTTTCACCGACCTTGTGCCGCAGCTTTCAATCGCGACAATCGATTTGACTCGACGATGTTGCCCACGCTTCTGTAAGTCCGCAACTTGAGGTTGAAACGACGGTTCTTGTCGAAAGTAAACAGCCATCGCAACCCATTCACCAGCAACTCGCGATAGAGCCAGCGAGGCGCGCCAAAGTAGAACACCCCGAAGTCCGGCAGGCCCGCCATTCTGGTTAGAGAAACGCCATTGTAGTAGTACCAGTCGAGGAAATATTTCTTGGTCGTACGCTTCGGATCGACCGGGTGATACACAATTGCGGTTGGGCAGTAGACGACCTTTTCCCCACCCCGCATCACTCTTTCTCCGAATTCCCAATCTTCGCAAGTGATGGTGTGGCGGCTCTCGTTCGGCCCGAGATCGAGCCGGAACAATCCATATTTCCCGAAAACCTGCTTGCGGAAGGCAGAGTTCGCGCCTAGCGGAGGCAGGCGAATTTCCGTGACTTCATCTCCCAGTTCTAAGTTAACTACCGCTTGTTGCCCGTCCATCTCCAGCCACTCCGGCTTGGGGTGGCTCCACGAGGGTACAATTCTGCCGGCGACGGCAGCATACTCAGACCCCTCCAATGCGCGGGTCAGGTTGGTGAGCCAGTCCGGATGCAAGAGCACGTCATCGTCAGTGAAGGCGATAATTTCGCCCTTCGCTTCCGCGACCCCCGAGTTTAAAGCGAACGACTTCCCTTGCCTTTTCTCAAGGATATACCGGACAGGAAAACGTGCAGTTCTTGAAAATTCTTGAATTACTTCGCGTGTACCGTCGCCGCAGTTGTTGTCGACCACGAGCAATTCCCAGGCCAGATCAGGAGGGCATACGAGTCCACGGAACGTTTCCAAAGTCGTCTGCAAGCTGGCCGCGCGATTGTAAGTCGCCAACACTACGCTGACATCCATTGATGAACATCTCCCGAGAGTTTCGACTTTTCAAGCCGAAGTCCAAACTCTATCAGCCAGCCGATCAGCCGATCGGCCGCGCCCCGGGCATGATTCGGGCACATTTTTGTTGGAGCATAAGAAATCCGGAATTCATGAACCCTGAAAAACCTTCGAACTCCGCTTGGACAGCCACTTCCCGGACGATTAGAATAACAAGAAAATCCGCAGCCCTTGGCGTCTTTGCATTTCCTCAAGTCGGGAAAGTCGAATGATCTATCCCCTCCGAAAGCTGGCCGAGACCCGACAAAGTTACGCCATGGCGCGAGACTTGCGCCTGGGATTCGGCGACTCAATCAAATACCTAGCATCCATAGGCGTGGACCAATGGCCAAGCCATCAGAGCATCGTCGCCATCAAGGGCTGCAAAATGCCCATTCGGTGGAACCGCATCGATGCACTGATCGTGCACGAAGTGATGTGCTCGGGCTATCGCGTTCATTCGAGTCCAAGTCGCATCCTTGACCTGGGCGCAAACATTGGAGCCGCAGTCGCGTATTTTGCGCACTTGTGGCCGAGAGCCGCGATAGCCTGCGTCGAGCCACAAGCCGAAAATGTGTCTGTTCTCAGGCACACGATCGTTCTCAATAATCTTTGTGCACAGGTATTTCCGGCAGCCGTCGCCGTTGAAGACGGGACGATCGAGTTCTTTGTCGATACCGCCGACCCCAGCAGCAGCAGCCTCCTCGGAGGGCCGGGATGGGAGAGGAGAAATATCTCCGCGCTTTCCGTGCCCACTTTGATGATGAAAATGGGCTGGGACAGCATCGACCTGTTGAAGATTGACATCGAAGGCTACGAATCCCAGTTGTTTTCTCGCAACGCCGACTGGCTCGCAAATACCCGCGAGATTACTGGAGAAGCCCATCATGGGTATTCCACCCATGCATTGACACAGGACCTTGCCCGCCACGGTTTCAACGTGGAAATTCTCTCAAGAAATGAACGCGGCGGCATGCGGGTGTTTCACGCATTCAAGAAGGAGCATTAGTTGTCGTCCGACGATTTACCGGATGCCGGAACTGTCCGCGGTCGCAGCGCAAGGTTAACTTTGTGCAAGAGACGCCAGACGGAAGGCTGGAGTCGGCCCCGCAACCACTCCTTCGTCGCCAGACCGCGGCTTGCACAATTCAGCAGGACACCTCCTTTGCTCCACGAACGAGCGAAGTGCAGGTC
>JBELAE010000398.1:0-4935 GCA_049509155.1 Candidatus Sulfotelmatobacter sp. | reverse complement strand
GCGAAACTCCCACCCTGGTAATCCTCACCGGTGAACTCCAGGAAGTCGTTATCGGTTTTGATCCAGTGCGTCTTGACCAGTTACTCGACCCGGCTCCATCCTCGGATTCGGTGACTGAGTCCTGAACTCCGCTAATTTCAATTCCGCGAAATCCAATCGAAACGTTCCTCATCCTCTGCGCGGATATTTCTTTATTGGGTCCGCCGCATTTCTCTGGGGAGTGTCAGCCGCGCTGGGCCGCGCCGTGTTCACCGGCAGACTTCCTTTAAGCGGACAGGCCGTGCATCCCATAGACCCGCTCATCCTGTCGCAAACCCGGGCTTCTTTCTCGCTGCTGGTGCTGCTCCTTCTTCTCGTGGGCCGCCGTGGCTGGCAGCGCATCAAGCTCCCCATGCCCGATCTCATCCAGTGCCTCGTTCTAGGCATGCTGGGCGTAGCCGCGTCGAACTATTTCTACTACGTCGCCATCCAGAGGACGAGCGTCGCCATCGCCATCATCGTGCAGTACACGGCGCCAGTGTGGGTCCTGTTGTACATCGTCGCTCGCGGACACCAAAAGCTTTCGCTGCAGAAAGTTGCCGCTGTGGGAGTCGCTTTGGCAGGCATCGCCTTGACCATCGGCATCGTCGACGTGAAATCCGCGCAGGCTCTGCACCTCGACCGCTGGGGTTTCTTGGCCGCACTGATAGCGTCTTTCTCGTTCGCGTTTTACAACGTCGGCGGACACCGGCTGCTCGCCCACTACGACCGCTGGCGCGTCCTGGTCTGGACGCTGATCTCCGCCGCCGTGTTCTGGCTCTTCGTGAATCCTCCGTGGAAAGTAATCAGCGCGCATTACACGCCCGCGCAATGGGCGTTCTTGTTTGTATTCTCCATGATTTCTGTGCTCGGGTCGTTCTCGCTGTATTTCCTGGGCCTGCAGCATCTCGAGCCCACCCGCGCCATCATTGCCAGTTGTCTGGAGCCGGTGTTCTCGATCCTGTTAGCCGCCGCGTTCCTCGGCGAAGGTGTGCGCCCCGTCCAGGCGTTGGGAGTTGTTCTGGTTTTGTCGGCGATCGTCATCGTGCAACTGCCCGGACGAGGCGCCCCTTCATCAGACGACGCCTTAGTGGTCGAACCGGTCGACTAGAGATTGTTTGGAGGGGGCGGGCAGCCTCCTTGCCATTGTTTATGTTATAAAGTACTCTTCAGTGCAGTGCGGCGGAGTCCCGCGATGCAGATTCAAGTAGTGAATGACCTCGGCAGCCTCGCATTCGCCCTGTTCCTGCTGACCGCTGTGGTCCTCACGTTGGTCCTCTTGTACCGTAAATTGCGCGGGCGCCGCATTCGTGGGATCGCCTGGGCGATATTCATTTGTCTGTTGGTCTATGCGATCCTTCTGGTCGGAGTCTCCCTGACCAGCGAAACGCGAACCCTCGCTCTCGGCACCGACAAATGCTTTGACGACTGGTGCGCCACCGTGACCGGAGCGCAGTCCCTGCCCAAACTCAGCGCCCCGCCCGGTATGAAACTGGTGGCGGTCACGCTGCGCGTCTCCAACCGCGCTCGCCAAGCGGCATTTCGTCCATCTCAGCCTCGCGTTAGGTTGGCTTTGGCAAGTGGCGAAGCTCTCGCCCCTTCGGCGGTTGCCCTGCACGAATTCGAAATGCAGGCTGGAACTCAGCAGAACCTGGCTAAGCGCCTCATCGCGGGCGATAGCTTTCAAACCACTTTGGTCTATGAGGTCCCAGCAGCGACCCGGGAGGCATCCGTCGTGCTATTGGAAGGTCCTGCCCTTCTCACGAGCGTTCTGGTCGGAGACGAAAACTCCGTGTTCCATAAGAAAATGGTCTATCCCATTCCAACCGATTGAAGTTTGCAATTTTCTGCCCTCCATCATTCGCTTGCGCCCCATTCGGCCGGATTCGGTGGTTACTCCCCCGTTACCTCGGTGCTGTCTTTGACTAGGTTTTTACATCCCAAGGTCCGATTCTTCGCTACGCTTCTCGTATCCAGGCAGTTAGGTTGAGGTCAGCTTTATGAGAATCCGCTCCGCGATCTGCGTTCTCGCGTTTCTTGGCGCGTGCCTTACACCGTGTTTCGCTCACCACATGGCCGTGGTCGTCAACAAAGACAATGCTGTTGACAACGTCACTTCCGCCCACCTAGTCAGAATTATTCGAGGAGAAGTCAAAAAGTGGCCCGATGGTAAGAACATCATCCTAGTACTCCACAAAGAATCCGAGGGCGAAACCGAAACTTTGCAGCGGCTGAACAAGATGTCTGCCGCCGAGTGGAAGGGTTTCCTCGCCGCTCACAAAGACTCGATCCTGTTCGTCGACACCGACGCCGACGTGCTTAAAGCCGTACAGGCAGAATCCGGAGCCCTGGGCCTGATCGAAATGCACTCCGTCGACAGCAGCATCCACGTGGTCACGGTCGACGGAAAACTGCCGACGGAGTCCGGCTACTTGCCTCACTAGCAGCCTGCGGAAAAACCCAGGAGAGTGTGTGGCAAGCGTGGAAGAGCGGCGCTTCAGCGCCGCGTAAAGCGTTCAGAAGCGGCGCGGGCTTCAGCCCCGGTTGGTCGCATTCTGTGCCCCCAAGCGACTTTTTACGCAGCCTCACTAGGGGAAGAAGAGTCCGAGTCGTCCTCAACGTGCGCCGCCAGCCTTCTGCAGCAAATGAAAATATCGCCGGGCCTTTTTCACATCGCGCCCAATCTGCTCCCGTAGAGCCTCGACTGACGGAAACTTGATTTCATCCCGTAGCCGCTGCAGAAAGCAGATCTCAACCTCCGTCTCCGGCGTCAACTCAATGGGATGGAAATCCAGCAGGTGGGTCTCAATGGCAAACAATTCCGCCCCAAAGGTCGGACGATTACCCACGTTTGTGACCGAATCGAAGCGCTCCACTCCCACGCGTGTCCAGGTGATGTACACGCCGTCCTTCGGCACCAATTCTTCATAGCGCGCCAGGTTGATGGTCGGCACCGTGTACTTCGATCCGTAACCGCGTCCCCGTCCCGGCGTTCCAAGAATGCAGAACGGGCGCGCCAGCAGGTGCCGCGCCCGGCTCACCCGGCCGGCGACGAGCAGCTTGCGAATCTGGCTGCTTGAAACCGTTTCACCGCGCAAAGTCATCTCGGGATAAGTCTTTACTTCGAACCCCATCTCGCGCCCGAGTTCGGCGAGCAGGTTCATGTTGCCCGCAGCTTTGTGACCGAAGCGGAAGTTAAATCCCTCATGCACTTCGCGTGCATGCAGCTTTTTCTTCAAAATACGCTCCGCAAACTGACGCGGTGTCATCAGCGAGAGATCACGCCCAAAAGTCAGCAGCAGCACGGCGTCGATCCCCGTGCCTTCCAGCCAGCGAAGTTTTTCAGGAGTCGGCGTGAGCAGCTTCAGTCCTGCCTCGGGCCGCAGAATGCGCGTAGGATGCGGCTCAAACGTAACCGCCACGGCCTTGGCCCCCGTGGCCCGCGCCCGCAAAACGATTTCCCGCAGTACATGCGCATGGGCCCGGTGCACTCCGTCAAAGTTTCCCACGCTGACCAGCGCGGGACCGAAGTCGGCGGGAACGTCCTCGAGTTTATGAAAAACTTCCATGCTCTCGATTTCTTGGATTTCGATAGCGGGAGGCGATTGCTGATTGTCGATTTCTGATTGCTGATTAGCAACCGCAAGGCGGTGTTTTTCAATCAACAATCAGCATTCAACAATCAGCAATTCCAAATCTCGTCGATCAGATCTCGAAGTCCAACTTCATCCCGTCATGCGACAACCGCACATGCCGGGGCAGCGTGGCGTTCGTGGCCTCGTGCGCCAGATCGTGGCAAATGTGCGTGAAGAATGCCCGCTTCGGTCTTAGCCGATCGACAATGGCCAGCGAATTTTTCACCGTCGAATGCGTGGGATGCGGCTTGTGCCGCAGCGCATCCAGAAACAGAATGTCCAGCCCTTCCAACTGATGGAGCGACGACTCCGGAATCTCGCTGTGATCGGTGAGATACGCCGCCGAACCAAAGCGATATCCATAAATCTGGGTTTCGCCATGAATCAGAACGACCGGATCGAAGCGCACTCCCAACACATCGACTGGGCCATCAATCGGGCGCAGTTCCAGTTGCGGCAGCCCGCCAAACTTGTAGTCCCCGTCAAAAATGTAGCTAAACATGCGGCGCAGAAAGGCCGCCGCCTCGGGCCGCGCGTAAAGCGGCAACTTCGACGGTTTGTGCCGGTAGCTGAACGGCCGCAGGTCGTCGATGCCGAGAATATGGTCGGCGTGGGTATGGGTGTAGAGCACGGCATCGACCCGCGTAATATTCTCGCGCACGGCCTGCGTGTAAAAATCCGGAGTGGTATCGATGAGCACGACCTTGCCGTCATACTCGAGCATGATGGACGGCCGCGTCCGCCGGTCGTGCGGATCGCTTGAGTGGCAGACGGCGCAGTCGCATCCCAGCGTGGGCACGCCCATTGACGTCCCACTGCCCAGCACAGTCAATGTTGCTTTCATCTTCCTCGCGTTCCGGTGCCTGTCCCGGAGATTGTCCCAGAGCTTGTCCCAGATGTCGGACCCGGCTGCGGAGGCCGCGCCAGCGCATTCGTCACTTCGACATACGCCATGCGCAGCTCATAGAGACTGTTCTCGAGGAAACCCTCTTCCGCCGGAGTGAGATTATTCTTGGTTTTTTCCGCGATCAGGCTCAGCGTGTCAATGGTCTGGCGCGCTCCG
Organism: Candidatus Sulfotelmatobacter sp.; assembly: GCA_049509155.1. Lineage (GTDB taxonomy): Bacteria > Acidobacteriota > Terriglobia > Terriglobales > Acidobacteriaceae > Sulfotelmatobacter. The sequence continues at coordinate 219 of JBELAE010000398.1, read as the reverse complement.
ATCAGGTCGACTCGGGGCTGCTCGCCCTGCTGCCGCATCAATCCCAGCTGCATCATAGCCGTCATATAAAGTGAGGCCATAAAACGCTCAAAGGTAATCTCGAAATCCTTGGCGGAATGCCCGCTGAGTTCGACTTGGGCGTCGAGATCCTTTGAAGACTGCCGGTAGGCAGCCGCCTGCGCGTCCTGCTCCGCGCTGCTGGGCGGCGCGGGCATTTCC
>JBELAE010000397.1:0-4943 GCA_049509155.1 Candidatus Sulfotelmatobacter sp. | reverse complement strand
GCAGCTCGTTGCCGCCAAGATCGGCAAGCTGGGGGAGAACATTTCGGTTCGCCGCTTTGCGCGCTTCAAGGTCGGCGATGCTGGCGAGACCGTCGCCGTGACGAAGCCTACAGAGCCGAAAGTCGAATAATTTCGACGGCGCCCTTCGGGGCGCCTTTTTTATGGGCTATATTCCTAAAGATGCCAAGTGGTACTTGGCTGAAATTGTCATGGAGATCGCGGTTGAGAATGATTCGCGCAATGTAGTGCACGTGAATACAACTCTGGTCCGCGCCGACTCACCGAACGAGGCTTATGATCGGGCTCAAGAATTAGGCGCACGGGGTGAGACGAGCTATGAGAACTCGCATGGAAAGACGGTTATGCATCGGTTTCGCGGGCTTCGATCTCTTGACGTAATTCACGAAGAATTGGAGCACGGTGCAGAGCTGGCATTTTCTGAGCGGGTTGCTGTTCCGGAAGACGAAATTGCCAAACTGGTTATTGCGAAGGAACAGTTGGAAGCGTTTAAGCCGGTCGCCCCTTCGCAGGCTCCTGATTATGGTAGTAGAGGCGTGCGCGAGGCAGCAAGTAAGATTGTTCGACCGGCGCGCTAATGGCCTAACCTAAAATGGAAACCCCTGCTTTCAAACGCGTTCTGCTCAAGCTTTCCGGAGAAGCCCTGGCTGCCAATCAAGGGTTTGGTGTGGATACGGCGCGCATCCACGAAGTCGCCGCCGAACTGGCCGACGTTCATAAACTGGGCGTGCAGCTGGCCATCGTGGTGGGCGGCGGGAACTTTTTTCGCGGCGTCGCCGACCAGGCCAAGGACATGGACCGCGTTTCCGCCGACCACATGGGCATGCTCGCCACGGTTATCAATGCGCTGGCGTTGCAGGATGCGCTCGAGAAGCAGGGAGTCTACACCCGTGTCCAGTCGGCGATTGAGATGAAGCAGGTGGCCGAGCCTTTCATCCGGCGGCGGGCGATTCGCCATCTGGAAAAAGGCCGCGTGGTGATTTTTGCCGGAGGCACGGGCAATCCTTATTTCTCGACCGATACGGCGGCGTCGCTGCGCGCCATGGAGATCAAGGCTGAGGCGATTCTCAAGGCGACGCGGGTGGATGGCATCTACGACGCTGACCCACTGAAAGTCGACGGCGCCAAGAAGTTCAATCACATTACCTACATGGAAGTTCTGAGGCTGGGGCTGAAAGTGATGGACTCCACCGCCATCAGCCTGTGCAAGGACAACAATCTGCCCATCATCGTCTTCAACCTGAATCACCACGGCAACATCCGGCGTGTTCTGCTGGGCGAAAAGATTGGGTCGAGGGTCGGCGCGTAAATTCGTTGGCCACGGATCTTCACGGATTCGCACGGATACGGCAAACCATTGCAGAAGACTCCGCAACAAATCCCGTGAGCCTCAAAATTCGACATGATTACGTTTTTAAATCCGTGTTGATCCGTGTAAATCCGTGGCCAGGTTTCTTGTTGGGTTTATAATGCTGCGTTTTGATACTGCGATCATTCGGAGCTGACCACTATGGCGCAAGCGACAATGGCGAGCATTGCGGGGCTGAAGGAAACGTATGTCCAGCTGAAGACGCGCATGGACAAGGCGGTGGAGGATTTTCGTAAGGCCATGGCGGGCGTGCGAACCGGGCGCGCCTCGGTGCACATGCTCGACAGCGTGAGTGTGGATTACTATGGCTCGCAGATGCCGCTGAATCAGGTGGCGCAGGTGCATGCGCCCGAGCCGCAACTGATCACGGTGCAGCCCTTCGATGCGTCGCAGCTGGGGGCGATTGAAAAGGCGATCCGCTCCGGCGACATGGGGTTGAATCCGATGAACGACGGTAAGCTCATCCGCGTGCCAGTTCCTCCGCTGACCCAGGAGCGCCGGCAGGATATGGTGAAGACACTGCATCGGGTGCTGGAAGAGCACCGCACGGCCGTCCGCAACATTCGCCGCGACGGCAATGACGCCATCAAGAAGGCGCTGAAAGACAAGAAGATTTCCGAGGACGAAGAGAAGCGCTCGCTCGACGAAATTCAAAAGCTGACCGACGGTGAGATTAAGAAGATGGAAGAAATGAGCAAGGGCAAAGAGAAAGAAGTGCTGGAGTTGAAGTAAGGCGCAGAAGCAACTTCCTTTCGCCGCGGATTCACGCGGATACACGCGGATACGACAAAATTCTGAGCAAGAAAAACTCTCTGCACGCATTGCGGCATCGAACATTATTTCTCTTTGGCGCGAATCGGGGCTAGAGATGTTCAGGCACCCCGTTTCCGCTCTTCGCTCTTGTCGGAAACTTACACAGAAGTACATGCCCAGCAGTTTGTTCTCTGGCTGCGGCGCCTCGCAACCCCCTCGCATCCAATCAGATAGCTCAAAATAGCGCTTGCATCACTGCCCGAGTAACCTCTCCTTGGTTACGCGACATTCTTTGCGGGGCTGTGTTTCCATCGTCGTGAAGCAAATCACCGCGCCACCGGAAAGCGCTTCACAAACAAAACTTTCGCATCGGAGCCTGCCATGAAAAAGTTCTTTGGGATTGGGTTACTGCTCGCGCTCACAATGATCGGCTTGGGTTGCGGATCGACGAATTCCGCCTCTTCGGGTGCAGGTTCGAATGCACAGGGCAGCGTGTTCGTAACGGGAGAAGATGCTCCCGCCTCTGCCGTTGTCGGATTTAACGTAACCATCGACAGCCTCACGCTCAACAACGGGACTACAACGGTGAGCGCGATCTCGTCGCCCGAGGCAGTTGATTTCGCGCGGTTACTCGGGTTGCGGACGCTGCTGGGATTCAACACAATCCCCGCCGGGACCTATAACAGCATCACCTTCACTTTTGAAAACACAAATCCGGCTCCGGTCATCAGCTATGTGGACTTGACTACGACTCCGCCGTCCGTACAGACGTTGACGGGTTCCTTCTCACAGACGACGGTGACGATTCCGTTCCCGACCGGTGCGCCGCTGGTGGTTGGCAGCAACGGTCTAGCGGGCCTGCGTATCGACTTCGACATACATGATTCGCTGGTCACCAGCAGCGGGCAGATTACGGGCGTGATCAACCCGATGATCGACATATCGGCAGTCTCGGCCTCCAGCGAAGTGGGTCAGATCACCGACTTCACGGGCAACCTGGTCTCGGTGAACACCGCGGGGAATTCGTTCCTGATGCAGGGACCCTACGGCGTGCCGCGAACGATTGATGTGAACTCGAGCACGCAGTACAACGGCAGCAACACGCTGGCCACGCTGACTACGAATGCCATCGTTTCAGTGGTCGGAACCATGCAGGCCGATGGCAGCATTCTGGCCACGATGGTGGAGCAGGTTACGACCGATAAGGCGTTCGTCTCCGGCCGCATTCTGGCGGTGAATCCAACCTCTGGGCCCGTCACGTCGGTGACCATGTGGGTGGGCGAGGAACTGGGCACGTCGGCTGTGTACCCGGTGGATACGGTTCAGACCATCAACCTGAGCGGAGTGTCGCAGTACGACATCTGCTTCTTCGATAACCTGTTGACCGACCTGGTTTTCAATAGTTCATCGCTGGTGGTGGGGCAACGGATATTTATCGGTGGCACCGTTACCGGCACCACCTTCACGCCAGACATGGTTTCGTTGCGGCGCCAGGGTGTGTGGGGAAGTTTGGTGGCCAATAGCGTCACCGTCACGGGCGCTTCGGGAAGCAATCTGGGCTCCTTCCAGATGCAAAATGACGCGCTGATGAGCTATGCCGCGAACGGGCCGTTCACGGTGCTCACCGGAAACTTGACGGTGTTTGAAAACATCGACGGTCTTTCTGGTTTGGCCGCCGCGGGAACACCCAACCTGGTTTCGCGCGGGCTAGTGTTCAAGGATCAGACTACGGGCGTGCCCTTCGTGGTTGCGGGGCGAGTCCGGGTTCTGCCTCCGACGGAGTAATTTTGGTGGCTTCACGTATGGCCGGGCAGCGCAAGCTGCCCGGCTTTTTGTTTTCTGCTGCAGGGCCACGTGGATGGGGCAGGCACCGTATAATCGTAGGACGATGAAGCAGGTTGTCCATGCCGCGTGTTCGCACGACTGCCCGGATGCTTGCGGGGTGCTGATCACGGTCGAGGATGGGCGGGCGACGAAAATCCAGGGGGATCCGGAGCATCCGGTGACGCGCGGGTTTTTGTGCGCCAAGGTGGCGAAATATCTGGATCGGGTGTATTCGCCGGATCGGGTGCTGTATCCCATGCGGCGGATTGGGCCGAAGGGGCCGGTGGCGGGGCAACGGAGCTGCGCTTCGCATGGACAGCCGGGGGCGGCTGTCCCCACACAAACTACTTACTCAGACACTAATTCCCGGCAGATCTGGCAGCGCATTTCATGGGACGAGGCGCTGGACGAGATTGCTTCGCGGTTTCGCGCGATTTCGGCGGAGTTTGGCAGCGAGGCCATTCTGCCTTATTCGTTTGGGGGAACTCTGGGGGCGCTGAACGGCGCGTGTATGGACCGGCGGTTTTTTCATCGGCTGGGTGCATCGCAGCTGGATCGGGCGATTTGTTCCGCGGCTGGGGAAGCTGGTCTGGAGTCAGTTCTGGGTGTGAAGCTCGGCACCGAGCCGGAGCAGTTCCGGCATTCCAGGTACATCATCGCGTGGGCGGCAAATATTCACGGCAACAATGTTCATTTGTGGCCATTCATCGCCGAGGCGCGGCGCAAGGGCGCGAAGCTGGTGGTGATCGATCCCTACCGCACGCGCACGGCAGAATGCGCCGACTGGTACTTGCCGATCAATCCCGGAACAGATGCAGCGCTGGCTCTGGGCATGATGCACGTCATCATCGGCGAAAATCTGCACGACGCCGATTACGTTTCGAAGCACACGCTGGGATTCGAGCAACTGCGCGAAAAGGTGAAAGCATACCCGCCGGAGCGCGTGGCGCAGTGGACGGGAATCGCGGCCGGCGATATT
>JBELAE010000396.1:0-4993 GCA_049509155.1 Candidatus Sulfotelmatobacter sp. | reverse complement strand
CTGATTGGTGAAGGCGAGTGCTTCGATGACCGAGGCGTGAGAGTTCCCAGCGCCGAAGCATTCAAGCGAGCGCAGATCAAACCGCTGGTGCTGGAGGCCAAAGAGACCATTTCGCTGATCAACGGAACGCAGGCCATGCTGGCGGTAGGAACTCTAGCGCTGCTGGCGGCGGAAACGTTGGTCGACACCGCCGATGTGCTGGGTGGATTATGCTGCGATGCGCTCAAGGGAACCGACGCGGCTTTCGACGAGCGTATTCATAAGGCGCGGCCCCACGCCGGACAGATGAAAACCGCGGCCAACCTGCGGCGCATGCTGGAAGGCAGCCAGATCCGAGAGTCGCACCGGGACTGCGGGCGCGTGCAAGACGCCTACTCACTGCGCTGCATCCCGCAGGTTCACGGAGCCGTGCGCGATACGCTGGCACACTGCCGCGGCGTATTTGAAACCGAAGCGAATTCCGCCGTTGACAATCCACTGGTGTTCCTTACCGACGCAAAGGACGCTGAAGGCGACGTTATCTCAGGGGGAAACTTTCACGGTGAACCGCTGGCGTTTGCTTTGGATTTTCTCGCCATCGCATTAAGCGCGCTGGCGGGCATCAGCGAGCGGAGAATCGAAAGGCTGGTGAATCCCGCGCTCAGCGAGGGGTTACCGCCGTTTCTTGCGGCTGGCGCCGGTTTGAATTCTGGTTTTATGATGCCGCAGGTTACGGCGGCGGCGCTGGTCAGCGAGAACAAAGTGTTGGCTCATCCTGCCTCGGTTGATTCAATAACTACGTCAGGTAACAAGGAAGATTACGTCTCGATGGGGATGACGGCCGCCACCAAACTGAAGCGCATCGTGGACAACACGCGAAACGTGCTGGCGATCGAGGCCATGGCAGTTGCTCAGGCTCTTGATTTCCTTGCACCACTAAAGACGTCGAAGCGTGGCCAGATGGCGCATGCCGCGATCCGCTCGGTGTGCCCCACCATGGAAAAAGATCGGGTGATGTACGGCGACTTCGCGCGTATTGCGGCGCTCATTGCGAGTGGGCGAGTGGCGGAGACGCTGCGCTGATTGGTAATCGCAATTCAATCGGACAATCTGGATGAAGATCCTTACGGAATACTTGAAGTTTCATACCAAGGCGCATCGCGCCTACGTACACATCACTCCGCAGATTGAACAGATCGTTAGTGAGAGCGGAGTGCGGGAGGGGATGGTGCTGGTTTCGGCTATGCACATCACGGCGGGAGTGTACGTTAACGATAATGAGAGCGGCCTGATCGAAGATATCGACCAGTGGCTGGAACATTTGGCGCCGTTTCGAAAGGATTACAAACACCATGAGACGGGTGAGGACAACGGCGACTCTCACCTGAAAGCTCTGCTGATCCATCATGAAGTCATCGTGCCGATTACCGCGGGCAAGCTTGATTTGGGCACATGGCAGCGAATTTTCTATGCAGAGTTCGACGGACAACGAGACAAGCGGGTGATCGTAAAGGTTATGGGAGAGTGACGATATGTCGGAAGAACTGAACGAATTGCAGGAACACGCGGAACATGCGAAACACGATCCCACTCTGGCTCCGATCTCGGTGACCATGGCGGTGTTGGCCGTGCTGGTAGCGGTGGTGAGCTTGCTCGGGCATCGCGCGCACACCGAAGAGGTTGTACTTCAGGCGAAGTCGTCTGATCAGTGGGCGTACTACCAAGCCAAGAACATCCGGCGGCATACGGATGAACTCTTCACCGACCTCACCTCCGTGCAGGCGACCACCGACGCTGCTGCCCTGGCCAAACTCCGCGACAAGTATTCAGGAGAGGCGACGCGCTACAAGGATGAGCAAAAAGGAATCGAGGACACGGCCCACGAGATGGAGACGGAAGTTGCCCACGAGAGAAATCGCGCGGATCGATTTGATCTGGCAGAAGTCTTTCTGGAAGTTGGATTGGTGATCACGTCGATCACGCTGTTATCGGGTCGAAGAATCTTCTGGGCCTTGGGCATTTTTCTGGGAGTCGTAGGGATCGTGGTGGCCACGACTGGATTCCTGGTGCACTGAGCAAGCGCCCCGCGATTCACTGATTTGCGTTGACTAAACCTCACTACTCTTTGGCACGGCAGAGGTCGCCACCGTCGCTTGACCTCCTCTAACCTTGACGACCAGGAACGGACCAATCGCCAGCACATCCATGCGGGTACGCTGGAAGCAGTCGATGGCCTCCTCGGGAGTGCAGACGATCGGTTCGTTCTCGTTGAAGCTGGTGTTCAGGATTACTGGAATCCCGGTCTTGCGATGGAAGGCCGAGATCAGGTCGTAGTACATCGGATTCTCCTCGCGAGTCACGCTCTGTAGACGCCCCGTATCATCCACATGGTTAACCGCGGTTAACTCTTTACGCTTCTCCGGCCGGATTTTGTAGACATGCAACATGAAGGGCGACGGATGATCGTTCTCGAAGTACTCGTGCTGATGGTCGGCCATGATCGAGGGAGCAAAGGGCCGAAACCACTCGCGGTGCTTGATGCGCGCGTTGAGAACATCCTTCATGTCCGGGCGGCCCGGGTGGGCGACGATCGAGCGATTGCCCAGCGCGCGCGGGCCCCACTCCATACGCCCTTGAAACCATCCGACGACATTTCCGGCCGCAATCTGCTCTGCCGCCTCCTCGAGTAATGCATCGCGTTCCAACTTGCGGAATTGCAGGCCGGAACTCTGTAACGCCGACTGAATGCGCGACTCGGAAAACTCCGGGCCGAGATAGGAATGTTTCAATTCATGCCGGCGCGGTTGCTTGAGCACAGAGTGATAAGTGTGCAGAGCGGCTCCGATGGCAAGGCCTTCGTCGCCGGCAGCGGGCTGAATGTAAGTGCGGCGAAACGGCGTGCGGTCGAATATCTTGCCGTTGCCCACGCTGTTAAGCGCGCATCCGCCAGCCATGGCGAGATCTTCGGTGGGGACTCGGGCGTGGAGCCGATTCAGCAGATGGAAAAAGATTTCTTCAAAGCGGTGCTGGAGGGCGAACGCCAGGTCCATGTCGCGCTGGGAGATTTCGGTGTGCGGGCGGCGCGGCTCGCCAAATAATTTCTCCACACGCTCCGAGTAATGGCGCGCCAGTTTTACGGTACCGTCGGGCAGCACCTGCATTCCCTGGTTGCTGCCGAGCGGTTTGAAACAGTTCAGGTCAAGCTGAAAGCCACCGTTCCTGGGCGATACCATCTTGCTGATTTCATCGCAAAAAGTGTCGTTGCCGTAAGGCGCGAGGCCCATGACTTTGCCTTCATCGCCGTATTGGCTATAGCCGATGAATTCACAAATCATGGTGTAGAGGCTTCCCAGCGAGTGCGGAAGAAAGACGCGGTCGAGAACTTCAATCTCATTGCCTTCGCAACGGGCCATCATTGTGGAAACGAAGTCGCCGGAGCCGTCATAGCTGAAACCCGCCGCCTCTTCCCAGGGCGAGCAGTAGTAGGCGCTGGCGATGTGGGCAATGTGATGCTCGAGATGGTGCTCCTGAAAACGCAACTGAGTGGAGTCGACGTCGAGCGCCTTAGCCAGTAGCGAGCGCACATCGCGCATCGCCTCCTTGCGTTGGCGGAGACGAATGAAATTCAGGATCTTGGCTGGATTGGCAAGTGCGTATTGAACTTTCTTCGCTAGGTTCGCGTCGCTGTCCTGGCCCACGGCCACGTGTTCGACATCGGAAATCTTCGCGCCGACTGCGTCCAGACAAGCCTTAACAGCGAGTGCCGGGAAGCCGCCGAAGTGTTTATGGCGGTTCAGCCGCTCCTCGGCAATGGCGAATTTCACTTCGCCGTCGAGCACGATCGCCGCGGAGGCGTCGGCGTGAAACATGTTGAGGCCCAGGATGAGCATGGACTAACTTTGTCTCCTGTGACGTTGCAGGTGTGATCGGCTCATGCTTTCAGGCTGGCGTTCTGTTGGAGTTGGCGCTCACTGTTCTTTGAGCGTCATCTAAGAAGGCGGCGGCATCCACTGCGAGCCGCTTTCCGGTGGCTACGGATTCATCGATGCGGAGCGTTGCAAGAGTAGAGCACACCAGTTCCTCGAACCGGATTGGCGCTTCTTCCCACCGTTGCACAGCCTGCGCGAATGCCGCCCACTCGCCGCGATGTCCTTTGTCCTGGCGCCAGCGCGAATGGATGATTTCTTTGCGGCCATCGCGCACCAGTTCGAGACGGCGAAAGTCGTCGAGCGCCGCAGCGCTACCTCCGCCGAACACCTCGATTCTCTCTTTGGAGAACGCCCGGTCGCCGTTGGCAAGATAACTAATCGATCCCTGGGAGCCGTTCGCAAAACGAAGCGAGACCAGCACATTGTCGCCACTATAACGACCCGAGTTTCCGACGGCTCGCGCCTCGACCTCAACGACTGGCGAGGACGCAAGGAACATCAGCAGATCCACGAAATGGCAAACCTCGCCGAGAATGCGACCACCTCCCTGCTCGCGATCATTGACCCAATGATCGGGCGGAAGGTATCCGGCGTTGATGCGATAGTGCAGCGACAGCGGCTCTGAAATCTGAGTGAGAAGCGACTTCATCCGAACCGTCATCGGTGCGAAACGGCGGTTGAATCCGACCATCAGCGCCGGGCGTTCCGCAGATGGGATTCCGAGATAGGCGCGGGCAATCGAGCGCAGTTCCTCCTCCGACAGGCAGAGTGGCTTTTCACAGAAGACATGCTTCCCTGCCCCGAGCGCGGCAAGAACCTGCTTCGCATGCAGGTGATGACGAGTGGCGACGACGACTGTGTTGACGGCCGGGTCGTGAATGACTTGGGCCTCGGCGGTCGTGCCGTAGCGAAAACCGAATTTGCGCTCCGCATGTTTTGCGTGAGATCCCGTCGCTGCGCAAACCGCGACCAGGGTTGTTTTGGTTGAAGCCTTCATTGCGGGAACGAGCGTGCCTGCGGCAAAAACACCGGCACCGAGCAAGCCAACGGAAATGCCAGCAGCGGAGGCTTCCAAAGACCGAGGC
>JBELAE010000395.1:0-5004 GCA_049509155.1 Candidatus Sulfotelmatobacter sp. | reverse complement strand
CGAAGCCCGCCGGACGCTTTTCTCGGGTCGCCCGGCAATCGGCGCCAGCATTCTGCTCAACGGGATCCGCTTTGAAGTGATCGGCACCTTGAAGCGCATTGGCCACGGGGACGATGTGACCCAGAATCTGCAGAGCTACGTCCCTTTTCATACCATGCAGGAGTATTTTCGTCCGCTGAATACCGGGACCGCGACCGATGTGATTTCTGTGATCAACTATCAGCCTAAGTCGCGCGCGGTGCACGAACAAGCCCAGCGTGAGGTTGAAAGGGTCATCGCCCGCAATCATGGCTTCGACCCGAAGAATCCCGACTCGTTCGACGAATGGGACACTATCAGGACGGTCGATCAGATCGGCAAGGTCTTTGATGCGATGAACATGTTCCTGGGCAGCGTGGGGTTGGTGACACTGGCGCTGGGCGCGATCGGCATCATCAACATCATGCTGGTCGCGGTCGCGGACCGCACCCGCGAAATCGGTTTGCGCAAGGCCGTGGGCGCCACCAATAGCAGCATCATGTTCCAATTCTTCGTGGAAGGAGCTTTTCTGACGCTGCTGAGTGGAGGAATCGGCATTGGGGGCGCAGCCGGACTGATGGCGCTCCTCTCCGGGCTTGACCTGGGCCAGGGATTCGATCCGCCCAAGCTGGTCGCCTCCACGGCAGCGCTGGCGGTGGTTTCTCTCGGAGTGGCCGGAGTGGCGGCAGGACTCTATCCCGCACGGCGCGCCGCTATGCTCGAACCGGTGGAGGCCTTGCGCAAGGAATAAAACGCAAGGAGTAAAAAAATAAAATATGTACAGCGATCTATTAAAACAAGCCTACTCCGCCATGGCCCACGACCTGCGCCGCACCCTGCTCACCATGGCGGGAATGGCGTGGGGGATTGCCACCGTAGTGCTGCTGCTCTCCTACGGCAACGGCTTCGGGAAGGCGATTGAGACCATTTTTCAGAGCTTCGGCGCAACTGCGGTGGGAGTCTTCCCCGGACGCACCTCGCAACAAGCGGGGGGCAATAAGGCCGGCGTCCCGATTCGCTTCACTACTGACGACATCGAACTGCTGCGCAACAATGTTCCGCTCTGCCGCCACGTGGTTCGCGAATCCGACAAACAGTCCACGGTGCAGAACGATAACCGCTCGTTTACGTTTACGGTCATGGGACTCGATCCGGCGATCCAGGACATATGGAATCTCGACATTGCCGAGGGCCGGTTTCTGAACGATGCCGACAACATGCAGCACGGCCTGTATGCCGTGATCGCTTCGGAAGCGCGCGAGAAACTTTTCTCCGGCATGCCGGCAGTCGGACAGTCCATTCGCATCGATGGCGTCACGTTTGAGGTGATCGGAGTGGGAGCGGCACGCATGGAGGAGGCGGACAACGACAACAACCGGGTCGTCTATATTCCGTACAACTCCATGGATGTGCTCAAGGACAACCACTATCTCGACGGCATCTGGATGGACTCGCTGGGACTGGACCACGACAAGATGGAGAAGACGATTCGGGACACGCTGGCGGCGGCGCACAGTTTCAAACCCGACGACCATCGCGCTATCTTCGTGTTCGACGCGCAGAAACAGCTCTCGCAGTTCGGCATTATCTCCATGGCGCTGAAAGTTCTGCTGGCCTTTATCGGGACGGTAACGCTGGGAATCGGCGGGGTTGGCCTGATGAACATCATGCTGGTGTCGGTCACCCAGCGCACACGGGAAATCGGCGTGGAAAAGGCTCTCGGGGCTCGCCGTCACGACATTCTCTTTCAGTTTCTCGCAGAGGCCATGGTCATTACGGCTGCGGGTGGAGTGCTGGGAATCATCCTGTCTTATGCCGTGTCGATCTTGGCTGGCCGCATCACGTTCTACAGCGCCATGGCCAAGAATGCCGAGGCTGCGGACATTCGACTGATTGTGTCGCCCATGATTCTGGTCGTGGCGACGTCGATCCTCGCAGTAGTGGGAGTGATCAGTGGAATGGTTCCGGCGCTGCGCGCTGCGAACCTCGATCCCATCGAGGCCCTGCGCTACGAGTGAGCCGGCGCAGACCCCCACCGATTAGAATCGACTCTGCATGTCTGACGACATTCTCAGTCTGAAACCGCCGCCGGCTGACTTGCGGCTCGCCTACGGCTCGGATTCCAACCAGTTTCTCGACCTGCGGTTGCCTTCGCCGGGAAAGAACAAGGGGCCGTATGCCCTGACCATCAATATCCACGGGGGCTACTGGCGCGCCAAATACAATCTCGAGCACGCCGGGCACTTGTGCGCGGCGCTCACCGCTAAGGGCCTGGCGACAGCGAACCTCGAATATCGGCGCGTAGGCAACGGCGGCGCCTGGCCAGAAACCTTCGCTGACATTCGATCCGCTTATCAGTTTCTCCTGCAGAACGCACAAGCTCACAATCTGGACACGCGGCGCGTGGTCGTGATGGGCCACTCCGCCGGAGGGCAACTCGCGCTCTGCCTCGCCAGTCACGAGCCCGGTCTAACCCGCGTCGTGTCGCTGGCAGGCGTAGTCGACCTGCAACGCGCCTACCAGCTTCATCTCAGCAACGACGCCGTGGTCGAGTTTCTTCGCGGAACGCCCCGCGAAGTGCCTGACCATTACCGCGAAGCCGACCCCATGCAGCTTTCCATTCCTCAGGCGCGGCAGTGGCTGATTCAGGGTTCTGCCGATGACGTGGTTCCGCCGGAGTTCAGCCGAGAGTATGTTCACGCCAAACAGAAGCGCGTTGGTAAAGATAAAGAAGACGCGCATCTCGTCGAGATTGCCGGCGCCGGCCACTTCGATTTAATCGATCCGCGGACGACAGCGTGGGAGCGAGTCGAGGAAACGGTGCTGCAACTCGCGGACTAAGCGAGAAGTTTTCAATAGTCGTGCATCCCTTATAATCTTTGGTCGCACAGATCGCTCACTCACAGAGGATACTTTGCCCTTCGACGATCTCCGCCAGTGGATCGCAGCACTTGATCGCGCGGGCCAACTGAAGCGCATCCGGACCGAAGCCGATCCGATTCTTGAGATTGCCGAAATTACTGACCGGGTCTCGAAGAGCCGCGATGCGAAGGGCTTGGCCGGCGGTTCAGCACTTCTTTTCCAAAACCTCAAGGGCCACCCCGGATCGCAAGTCCTGATCAATCAGTTCGGCTCCGAAGCCCGCATGAAGCTTGCGCTCGGCGTCAATTCCTTCGACGAGATTGCCGGCCGCATCCGCATGTTCATGGACGTGAAATCGCCGCAGGGTTTTCTCGACAAGCTCAAAATGCTTCCGCTGCTGACCGAAGCTGGGAAGTTTTTTCCGCGCACGGTGGCGACCGGGCCTTGCAAAGAAGTGATCAAGCGCGACAATTTTTCCCTGCTCGATTTTCCGATTCTGCAGTGCTGGCCGAACGATGCCGGGCGATTTATTACCCTGCCCTGCGTGACCACGCGCGACCCCCGGTCGGGCAAACGCAATCTTGGTATGTACCGCATGCAGGTCTATGACGAGCGCACCACGGGAATGCACTGGCAGCGGCAGAAAGTTGCGGCGGAACATGCGCGCGAGCGCATGCGGGCTGCGGTTGACGGAAAATCCGCGGCAGTCGACATCATGGCGCGGTCGTCGGGAGGGTCTGTGATCCCCGAAGGCAGCGGGCCTTCCGGGAAAATGGAAGTCGCCGTCGCGGTCGGCACGGAACCGGCGGTGACTTTTTCTGCCATTGTGCCTGCGCCCCCTGAGATCGAGGAATATCTGATTGCGGGCTTTTTGCGGGGAGCGCCGGTCGATCTGGTGAAGTGTGAAACGGTTGACCTGGAAGTTCCCGCGGCCAGCGAGATCGTGCTCGAAGGCTATGTGAATCTCGATGAACTTCGCACGGAAGGCCCGTTTGGCGACCACACCGGCTTCTATTCGCTCGAAGATCTCTATCCCGTGTTTCACCTCACCTGCATCACCCACCGCAAGGATCCAATCTATGCGACCACGATTGTGGGCAAGCCTCCACAGGAAGATGCTTACATGGGTAAGGCGGTCGAGCGCATATTCCTGCCGCTGATGAAGCTGACGATTCCGGAACTGGTCGACATCAACCTGCCGACTGAGGGCGTGTTTCACAATCTGATGATCGTTTCGATCAAGAAATCGTACCCGGGACAGGCGCGCAAGGTGATGAACGCCGTCTGGTCGCTGGGACAGGCGATGTTTACGAAATGCATCGTGGTGGTGGATGAAGACGTTGACGTGCAGGATCTCGGCGATGTCACACTGAAAGTCTTGAACCACATCGATCCGGAGCGCGACATTCAATTCATGCTGGGACCCGTCGATTCGCTCGACCACGCCTCGCGGCTGCCGAACTACGGATCGAAGATGGGAATCGACGCGACGCGCAAGTGGGCCAGCGAAGGCTTCGCCCGTCCCTGGCCCGGCGAGATTGTGATGGATGCGAAGACCAAGGCAATGGTCGATGGAAAGTGGAAGGCGCTGGCCAAGGAATTAGGAATTGAGTGATCTCGGGTGGCACAGCAGCGGTGCCACGGAGAACTAGTTGCGGTCGCCGTCTGGACTCATTGGTTCATACCCCGCGCATTGCAGCACGGGTAGACGCGGATACTTGGGGAATGCTGTGTCGGTTGCGGAGCGCGCGCAAAGATAGAACGTCGACCCGCGATCCGATTCGATCCGCCGCATGAACCGGCAGTTTGCGCAAAGACCCACGGTTCCCTTTGGCGCTTCGTTCCTGGCGTCGCTTCCCTTTTCCTTGGCCACAGTTACTTTAGGATAATCCCCTTTGCCGGTATGAGCGGAGAAGGCCAACACCGCGGGTCTTCCGGTATACTAATCAAGTATGCCGGTTCTGAAGAACATTGCCGCCATTGCCAAGGGCATGAGCATCACCTTTATGGAGATGTTCCAGCCTACGACGGTGGAGAATTATCCTGACGGCAAGGGACCGCTAAAAGGGGCGCGGTTTGAAGCCCGCTTCCGCGGCGCCCACGTGCTGCAGCGCGATGAGAGCG
>JBELAE010000394.1:0-5029 GCA_049509155.1 Candidatus Sulfotelmatobacter sp. | reverse complement strand
TGATCGGAGAATCAGCAACGAATGATCATAGCCGAGAAGCGCAGATCGCACGTATGATAAGGAATTCCATTTCACTGAACGAGAGACTCCTTGCCCAAGCGGACCTCAAAACCAGCGGCCGTCGCCGCGACACCCAAGAAACAACAACGAAGCTCCGCCTGCCGCGTCGCCCTGATCGGCTTCGGAACTGTGGGCCGCGCGGTGGCGAAAATTCTGATCGAGAACGGCGACGGCTCCCTGCGCCTCACTCACATCTGCAACCGCAACGTGGAGCGAAAAAAGCAGCCGTGGGTTCCGAGCGAGGTCATCTGGACCGACAAGGTGCAGTCCGTGCTCAGCTCAGATGTGGACATCGTGATCGAACTGATCGGCGGCCTCAATCCGGCGGAGCAAATTGTGCGCGGCGCCCTCGAGTCGGGCAAGTCGGTGGTCACGGCGAACAAGCAGCTGATTGCGCGCCACGGCTCCGCTCTCCTGCAACTGGCCAGCAGCAAAGGATGCCAGCTCGAGTTCGGCGCTTCGGTCGCCGGAGGGGTTCCCGTTCTTCCCGCCTTGCGCGCCGGGTTGTGCGGAGACCGCCTGCACGGCATCGCGGGAATTCTAAACGGCACCTGCAATTACATTCTGAGCCGCATCGAGAATGCGCGCATTCCTTTTAGCGAAGCTCTCGAAGAAGCGCAAGCCCGCGGCTATGCCGAGGCTGATGCTTCGGAAGATCTGGATGGCGGCGACGCTCGCGCCAAACTCGCGATTCTCGCGCTGGCCGGGCTGCACACCCAGGTCGCGCCGGAATCGGTTCGCGCCCGCACCATTCGCGCCATCGACGCCGTTGACTTCGACTACGCCGCGCAACTCGGATGCACCATCCGCCAGATTTCGCGAGCCGTCTTGAAAGACGATACTTTATTCGCTGAGGTTGGCCCCTGCCTGGTTCCAACCGATTCGCCCTTCGGACGCGTGCAGAGAAATCTCAACCTCGTACTCACCTCCGGCCAGTACGGCGGAGATATGGCGTTTCTGGGCGCCGGCGCTGGCGGCGATCCCACGGCAGTGGCCGTGGTCTCGGATGTGATGTCGATCGCGCAAAGTCTCGGCGCCAACACAGGCGCCGCCGGCGCAGACAAGAAGCCTGTTGCCAGCAGCGTCTCTACACCCGCCATCTCCGCGCCCACCATCAGCAGCGATTTCGAGAACCCCTGGTACTTGCGCTTTTTCGTGCGCGATCAGCCCGGGATCGTGGCGCGCCTGGCGCAAATCCTGGCCGCGCATCACCTGAACATCGACTCTTTGCTGCAGAAGCCGGGCTTTGACAAAGCCGCCCTGCCGTTTGTGATTACTTTGGAGCCGTGCCGCGACGCACTGCTGCATCCGGCCCTGGAAGAGATGTCGGGCCTGGATTTCGCCATCCGGCCTTGCCTCTGCCTGCCGATCCTGCGCTAATTGATTTATATGGGAAGAAAAATAGCGCCGGTCCTCGTCGTGGCAGAAGTTCTGCCGCTGCGAGCCGGCGCTATGCCGAAGAAGCTAATTCCAGAAGGGATTCTTGAGACCCGCCGGCGCCAGCGCGCTGTCAGTGTGCGCCTCCGTGCCCGACTCGTCCGAAATCTTCTCGTCGGTGAGGCGCGAGGGTGGCGGCGCGGTTAATTCGTCTTTCTTCCCGAGCAACGGATTAAAAGGATATTCAGATTTCATAGGGATACTCCTTTATCCAGCAATGATGAACTGTTAATCTTCTGGGTTCATTACACACCTCGGCGGCTCTCACTCGGCAGTCAAAGTTTGAATAGCTCCCATCGAAAAATCTGCGGCTGGCGAAACGCCAGAAGCCTGCGACCTGTAGAACAGTTTGGATTGTCATCCCGAGCAAGCGCTCTTTGCGCCGCGAGGGATCTGGGCGAGCCGCGCGACGCGTCGCGTTCTTTGCGACGCAATAATCGCGCGTTTGGCTCGCCTCCCCCTCAAACCCGACCATTACCACGTCTTGGAGTTATCATATTCAACGGTTTGACCTCAAAGACGTTTTCGCGCAACGACCCTCATCTCGGTCATCGTAGTCTCTTGAAAATAGCGATTTTGAAAACAAACTTCCAGGAAGGTCTTTCATGAAATACCGCAAGCTCGGACGTACCGGTTTCGAAGTCAGCGACATGGCCCACGGATTATGGGGTATGAGTGGATGGAGCGGCTCGGACGATAAGCAATCCTTGGCCGCGATGCAGCTCGCCATCGATCTGGGCTGCAACTTCTTCGACACTGCCTGGGCATACGGCGAAGGCAAGAGCGACGGCCTGCTCGGCGAGATTATGTCGCGCAATACCGGCAAGCGACTCTACGCTGCCTCAAAGATTCCTCCCGCCAACGACCGCTGGCCCGCGCTGCCGGAATACAAATACAACGACGTTTTTTCCCCGCAGCATGTCTTCAAGTATGCCGACCTCATCCGCAAACAGCTGCGCGTCGACACCATCGATGTGCTGCAATTTCATGTCTGGGACGATTCGTGGACTAACGAGCCTGAATTTCGCTCAACCGTCGAAAAACTGAAGCGCGACAAAACGATTCGCTTCTTCGGCCTGAGCATCAACCGCTGGCAGCCGGAGAACGGCATCAAAGCGCTGCGCACCGGCCTCGTCGATGCGGTACAGGTGATCTACAACATCTTCGACCAGGCGCCGGAAGACGAACTCTTCCCCGTCTGCCAGGAACTGAACATTGGCGTCATCGCCCGGGTTCCGCTCGATGAAGGCAGTCTGGGCGGCAAGATGACTCTCGAAACTCGCTTTCCTAAAGACGACTGGCGCTCAGGATATTTCGGTCCAGAAAATCTGGCCAAGACCATCAAGCGCGTCGACAAGCTGAAAGAAATTGTTCCCGCCGGAATGACGCTGCCGGAAATGGCGATGCGCTTCATCCTCTCGCATCCCGCCGTGAGCACGACCATCGCCGGCATGCGCAAACCTGAGCATGTCCGCCAGAACATCGCCGCAAGCGACGCCGGCCCGCTCGACAAGAGCCTGCTGGCGGAACTGAAAAAGCATCGCTGGGACCGCACGCCGCAGAAGTGGTCCGACTAGATAAACACCCTACGACTACTGGTAGTAGGCCGCATCTTCAAGCTACGCTCCCTTTCTGCGGGCACACGCCCGTCCCATGGAAATAACTCTTCTATCTCGCAAATGTTTTCTTGTCGTGGTGTCGCTGGCCGTATCGGCTGCCGTTCTGCAAGCTCAAAATCCTCGCGGCTCCCTGCGCGGCACCGTGCAGGACTCGACCGGCGCCCGCATCGCCTCGGCCAAGATCGTAATGCAGTCGCTCGATTCATCCCTGCAGCGCGAGGCCAGCAGCGAAGATCGCGGAGAGTTTCGTCTGGATGATCTTCTCCCCGGCACGTACCTCATGACCGTGAGCGCGCCCGGATTCGCTCCCGCTCAAGCCGATGTTCCCGTCGCCGTTAGTTCGGTACGCGAAGTTACGGTCACGCTGAAACCTGCTTCCGTTTCGGCAACGGTCAACGTGCAGAGCCCGGCATCGTCCATAACCACCCAGCCCATGGACTTGGCCAGCGCCGTTCATGGGGGCGTAGTCGGCGGCCGGGACCTCGAAGCTCTCCCGCTCCCCGCCCGCAGCTTCGCCAACATCGCCTATCTCGTGCCCGGAACCGAGCCAGTTGAGCCGTCCGATCCCACCAAGGCGCGCATCACGGCCGTCTCCACCGGCGGAAGTTCCGGCCTGAACAACGAACTCTCGGTCGACGGCGCCGACAATTCCGACGACTGGATTGGCGGCTTCCTGCAAAACTTTTCGCCCGACGGCATTCAGGAATTCGCCGTGCGCACCTCGAACGAAGACGCCGACACCGGCGGCACCACCGCCGGCTCCGTCGTAATCACCACCAAACGCGGCAGCAACGAGTGGCACGGCGACGGCGCTTTCTACGAACGCGCGGCCGCGCTCAACGCCCGCTTCCCGATCGAGAATCCCGCCGAAACCTGCACCGACGGATCCTGCGTCAACAATCCCAAGCAGCCCTTCTCGCGCCAGAACTATGTGGGCACAATCGGCGGGCCGCTGGCCAGGAATAAAGTCTGGTTCTTCACTTCATTTGAAAACGTGCATGAAGATGCCAGCATCGCCTACAGCCCCGCCAGCAATACGCAATTCGACGCGCTGTCGCAGTTGGCTTCGGATGGTCTGATTCCGGGCACCCCATCCATTGCCGTCCCAGCCACCGTTCCCATTCCCTTCCGCGACTACCTCGGTTCGCTGCGTTTCGACTGGGCGCAGTCGGCAAAGTCGCAGTGGTTCCTGCGCGCGTCCGGAGACAGTTACCTCACGCACAACGCTCTGGTCGAGCAGGGCACGCTGCCCTCGACCGGTCTGACCACGCACAACAACTACTGGAATACCGTGATCAGCAACACATACACGTTCAGTCCGAACTGGCTCGGTACTCTGGTCGTCGACGCCAGCCTGCTGCACCTTACGCAGACTCGCAACTCGGATCTGGGCTTCGCGCTGGCTTTTCCCTTCAGTTCAACCGCGTTGACGATTTCCGGCTTCGAGACTTTTGGCGACAACCAGTTCGCCACGCCTATCACTCTTTTCCCCGACCTGCGCAATCAGGACAAATATCAGTTTCGTTACGACCTGAGTCACGCCGCCGGCGATCACGCGCTTAAGTTTGGACTCAACTTCATTCATGAGCCGGTGCTGAGCGGCGCATTCGCATCCACGGCGGAGCAGATTATCAACTACCCCTCCAACCCAGACTGCTACCTCAATCCGCCCGGCGCCGACTGCGGCGGCATCACCACTCCTTTGCCGTTTTATTACGTTCCACCAACCGCGCAGTGCAATCCCGCGCCGGATCCGGCTTCCGGCATAAGCTGTACGTACACTCCAGCCGGGGATGGCAGCTTCACGCAGAACGTGCAACGGCTGGCGTTCTACGCCGAGGATTCCTGGCGCGCCACGCACCATCTCACCATCAACTACGGCCTGCGCTATCAAACTACTTTCGGGCTTTTCG
>JBELAE010000393.1:0-5032 GCA_049509155.1 Candidatus Sulfotelmatobacter sp. | reverse complement strand
CTGCCGTTCTCTTGCGGGGCGAGCTTATAGACGGTGCCGCAACCTTTCGGCCCACCACCGGCCGTTGTGGTCCCGTAGATATTGCCGGCACTGTCGAAAAGCAGATGTCCCAAGGCGTTGCAGCCGCCTGCTGCCGATTCGCTTAAACAAGCTGAGCCGAACTGGTGAATGATGGTCTCCGTCCATTCGCCGCCGTTTTGCGGGGGTGACAGCTTGAATATGTAGGAACCATCGGCGGAGCCAACGCCATAGAGATTGCCTTGCGTGTCAAAGGTGAGACGGCTGACTACCATTCCGGAATCGCCAACGTTGGGATTGAAGTGGTGAATAATGGTTTCGGTCCATTCACCGGTGACGGTCGGCGTGAGTTCGAAAACGATGCCGCAACCACTGATGCAAGTGCCACCACCGCCGTCAATGGTGGTCCCATAGGCATTACCGTGGCTGTCAAAAACCAGACCGGCTTCGGGAATCATTCCATCCGCCGAACCGCCCAGGAAGGCATACAGGGGGGTCTCACTGCTGGCAGCCCAGCTACTTGCGACGAACCATAACAGCATGATTGCTACCTGCAGTGCGGCGAATTGAAAAGTATCATTGTTTCCCGACCTGACGCTCATAATTCTTCTCCTTATGGTATCTTGCGCTGGTCACGCCGATAAATGACCGGGGAGAACGATAAAATAGGATCCTCGGTATGGTTGTCATGCGCATGTTAAGAAATTGTCAAAAGGGTGCGATCGTCATGATCACAAATTGCTCGGCCTTCCGCGTGGAAGGCGGTTGCGCAAAGTCTTTCGACGAAGTTATCCAGCAACGGTGCAAAGTCACAATCAGAGCCTCATCTTCGGCGTTGGCGGCAGCCAGTCCGCAGGCCGCGGTGAAGCGCATTCCGCAGTGATGGAGGAGCGTTCGTGAACAGAATCACCCGCCGTAAGTTTGTTGCCACTACAGCTGTTGTCGGTGCGGGCGCGGTGCTTCGCTCGCCGGCATTCGCGTTTGCCAGCCAGAGCGAAGGCACCAGTTCCGCTGCCTCCTCCAAAGCGGTGAACCGCGAGGTGGTTGCCCCGCAAGCGCGTCCGTTCCCGATGAAAAATGTAAGACTTCAGCCGGGAGCATTAAGCGCTGCGGCCGAAACTAACCGGCGATATTTGAAAACGCTTCCTCCTGACCGGTTGCTTCATACATTCCGGCTGACTGCCGGTCTGCCATCTTCCGCAGAGCCGCTGGGTGATTGGGAAAAGCCAGACTGCGAACTGCGCGGACACTTCGCTGGCGGGCACTACCTTTCTGCGTGCGCGCTGGCTTTCGCAAGCTCCGGCGACGAAGAACTCAAGCACAACGGCGATCTTATGGTTGCTGAACTGGCCAAGTGCCAGGCGCAGCACAAGAATGGCTACCTCAGCGCGTTCCCTCAGGAACTGTTCGACAGGCTCCGCGATGGAGTCAATGTGTGGGCTCCCTTCTACACCATCCACAAAATCATGGCCGGCCATCTCGACATGTACACGCTGACCGACAACCAGCAGGCGCTGGACACTGTCGAGAAGATGGCCGGATGGGTGGGGAGTTGGTCCTATCCGTTGAGCGATCAACAAATCCAGCGCGTGCTTCTGGTGGAATACGGCGGAATGGGTGAAGTGCTCGCCAATCTTTACGGTGTGACCGGAAAACGTGAGTATCTGAACCTGGCACAACGCTTCGACAAGAAAGGCTTCTTCGATCCGCTCGCCGCGCACCGCGACGAACTGAAGGGTCTGCACGTGAACACTCACGTTCCCCAGGTGATCGCTGCTGCCCGGTTGTACGAACTCACGGGCGATAGGCGTTATTGGAACATTGCCGATTACTTCTGGGACGAAGTCACGAGCGAACGCACGTATTGCACCGGCGGCACCAGCAATTTCGAGCTCTGGAGATCCGATCCGGGCGTGCTCTCGACGCAACTCAGCTCCGAAACGGCCGAGGATTGCTGCGTGTACAACACGATGAAGCTGACGCGGCATTTATTCTCATGGTCGCCGCAAGCGCGCTACATGGACTACTACGAACGTGTGCTGTTCAACCACCGCATGGGAACGATCGATCCTGAAACCGGCACCACCGTCTATTACCTGCCGCTCGGCAACGGTTATTCCAAAATCTATGCCAAGCCGTTCGACTCCTTCTGGTGCTGCAATGGCACCGGCGCTGAAGAGTTTGCCAAGTTGGCGGACTCGATCTACTTCCATGACGACAGTTCTATTTTCGTCAACCTCTACATTGGTTCCGAAGTGAACTGGCCAGAAAAAGGCATCCGCCTGACACAGCAGACCTCTTTCCCGGAGGAGCAAGGGAGCACGCTGGTCGTGTCAGCCTCGCAGCCGGTCGACGTTGACCTGAAGCTGCGTGTTCCGTGCTGGACGAAAGGCGGCAGCGTGAAGATAAATGGTCGTCCCGTGCCCGCGTTTTCGAATCCGAGCAGCTACCTTGTTCTGCGTGGGCCCTGGAAGAACGGAGATCGTATTGAATTGAGTCTCCCCATGCATTTGCATGCGGCACCCATGCCCGACAGGGAAACTCTTCAGGCGGCGATGTACGGCCCGGTCGTTTTGGCCGCACGCTTCGAAGAAGAACCTCGGGAAAAGTGGTACCGGCATTTCGCAGCCCAAGAGAAGCAAGAACCGGCGCCCATTCTGAAGTTCAAGGGTAAACCAGGTGACCCGGCCAGTTGGCTCGAACCCGGGGCCGGAAAACTCGCATTCCGGGCGGTTTCACAAAATCAAACGGTGGGATTTGTATCTTTGTCGAGCATCGTGCATGAACGGTACTCCGTATACCACGACATTGATGCTGGGAATTCCTGATCGCGTCACGCTGGGCCTTCCAGCTCATTGGCCCTCGCTCGTGACCACCTGCCCCGCGGCTTTGCCTTGGTTTCTCAGGATTTCACCCACCAGAAACAAGTCAGTGAGAAGAGCGCGAAGGTGGATGGAAGCATTCAAATTGTCGATCAACTGCGAACTAATAGCGGGCTGGGCCAGAACCAACTGAATCGCGGCAAGAGAATCGCGGGCATCGCGATCCAGCACGGCAAAAAACGCCAGATACTTATCGGCTGGCTCAAGGCCTTCTTTTTTGACTGCCAACGAGCAAGCCTCGGCCAGCCCGGTTAAAGCCTTCGCGGCGTTCTGCAGGAACTCGCGTACTTGCGCACCCGATCTGCTGCCTTGGTCACTGGGAAGTCCTTGGGCCGCATAGGCCAGTAGGAACTCGTAGCACTCTTCCACTGTTTCACAACGATTCGAGATCTCAGCGAGCATGTCGGCGCCCTTCGCTTGTCCACTCTACTTGGATGTCGAAGATGTGTCGACCACCCAGCGCTCGGGATCATGCTCTTTCAAATAAAAGTCGCGGTCCATCCAGCCGAAGATCATCGATTTCGTGATCGGCTGCTTTTCCGGACGCAGGCCGAAGTAGACATGCATCATGACAAGCGCAATGAGTCCGACTCCCGCTAACCCGTGCAGCACGTACATCAGGCCCCAGGTCATGTCGCTGAACAGATACGGATTCCGGGGAAAGAAAATTGTGCGCACGCGGGACATCATAAAAACGCCGGTAAGAATCACCGCCAGCCCGCACAAGATGATGACGCCGTGGAAAAGCTTGTTCTCGAGCGGATATTTCGCGAACTTTCGCGGCAGTGGCGAAGGCCATCCAAAGAACCGGCGAACCCTTCTCTGGGCATCTTGCACGTCAGTTTTATCAGGCCAGATCGACCAAAAATCCAGCCAGAAAGAAGCATGAATAATGTGAAAGACAATCGAAACCGTCAACACCGCACCGGCAATCCAATGATAGGTGACCCAGGGAAACTGGACACCCACCTTTGGAAGGAAGGCAGTGAACAGCAGCGTGAACATGGAAGCTGCCATGACCCAGTGAAACAGCCGCGCCACCAGCGAATGCCGGGGAACATGCTGAGGTATTTTCGCGATCGTTGTCGGGGAAGCATCGCTCGCAAATTTTTTTTCTTTGGCGAAATATTTTACATAGATGGCGTGCACGATCAGGAAGAGCAATCCCGCAATCACCGAGACCCAGATCAGGAACCACGCAATATGGATGGGGACATTCTGTCCCCACGGGCTCGTCGCCCACTCTAAGAAGTCCACGTCGCCTCCTCTACTCCACTGATAGCGCGTTTCACCAGATTCCTCATCAGCGGGATCTTGTAGGCGTTGAACTGTAAAGGAATAGCATCCTGCACAGCCAGTTTTCCTGCCATCTCGCCGGTCGCCGCGGTCCGCGGCTTGCCCCGGACTGCATCTTCGACAGCTTTCAACCGCAACGGGCGTGCGGCCGCGCCATTCACCACGATTCGGATCTGCTCGATCCTGTCGCCCGATGTCACCATGGCTGAGGCAACATTCATGAGCGCGAAGTCCCAAACGTTCCGGTCTCGCACTTTTTCGAAATAGAATTGCGCGCTCGCCCAGGCCGACGGAATGCGAATCGCCGTAAGCAGGTCTCCGGGCTGCAGGATGTGCAACCGGGTAATGTCGATGTCAGGGCCGATGAAATAGTCCTCTGCATCCACTACTCGTTCACCTTTGACGGTGCGTACGACAAACTTAGCGTCCAGCGCAATCAGCGCAGGGGCCGTGTCGGAGGGGTTGACCGCCACGCATCGGTCCGCGTGCAGAATCGCATGCTCGCGATTGCGGCCTTCGGGTGTATCGGCATAGCAGATATTGCCGCCCGCGCGGTAGCACGGCCAACCTCCGCGGTAATACCAGCAGCGCGTATCCTGCGAGACATTGCCGCCGAGTGTTCCCTGGTTGCGGATTTGCGGCGATGCCACAACCTCTGCAGCCTGCGCCAGCAGACCATATTTCTGTTTGATGATGGGATGATTCACTATTTCGGTCAGCGTGGTCATGGCGCCGATCTCGATCCCATCGCCGCTCGTGCGGACTCCGCGCAGTTCTTCAATTCCGCTCAGATCGACCACGGCCTTGGGCTTTCGAATTCGGTCCTTAAGCCAGTA
>JBELAE010000392.1:0-5034 GCA_049509155.1 Candidatus Sulfotelmatobacter sp. | reverse complement strand
GCCCGCACCATCGCATCCTCACGCAGCAGATCATTTTGAAATACCAACTGCGCCAGAGATTCCTCCAGCGTGAACGAACCTTGCTTGCGGGTGATGGTGATCTCCTGACCCAAATGCTGCAGCGCGTTCTTGCGGATGTGCTGCCGCGCCCCATACCCGACCATCAACAGTTCCGCGGCCGGCACGCGCCCTCCATTCCGCCGCGGAATCAGAGTCTGCGTCAGCATGGCGGCCATGGCCATCGCCATCTCGGCGCGCACCGAGTGCTGCCGTTCCTGCGGGAACGAGTCGGCGATGCGCGACACCGTCGACGCTGCATCGGTCGTGTGTAGCGTCGTAAACACTAGATGGCCCGTCTCGGCCGCCGACAACGCAATTCTTGCGGTCTCCGGGTCGCGCATCTCGCCCACTACGATCACGTCCGGCGCCTGCCGCAGCGCCGCCCGCAGTGCGGTAGGGAAGTCGGGAGCGTCGATCCCAATCTCCACTTGCTCGATCACGCTCAGGTTGTGAGTGTGCTCGTACTCGATCGGATCTTCAATGGTCACAATATGCCGCGCCTCGCGCTGATTGATTTCGTTCACCAGCGCGGCCAGAGTCGTTGTTTTCCCCGAGCCGGTCGCTCCGCCGATGATTACCAGCCCGCGCTGCAGCTTGGCCAGCGCCGCAATTCCCGGCGGCAGGCGAAGTTCGGCGAGCGTGGGTATCTTGGTCGGCAGGGCGCGCACCGTAGCGGCCGCCCGCCCACGCTCATGGTGCAGATTGATGCGGAACCGCCCCAATCCCTCGACGCGATAGGACGAGTCGGCAATGTGGTTCTGCTCATATTCTTCGCGCGCATGCGGCGCCAGCGCGGGCAGCACCGCGCTTTCAATGTCATCGCCGGTCAGCGGGCGGTCGCCGATCACCACCAGAGAGCCTTCCACGCGCATCGACGCGGGCGCCAGGGGAACCAGCAGCAGGTCGCTGCCATTTCCTGAGACCAGTTGCCGCAGCCATGAATTGAGCTGGGAAGCGCTGCGTTGAGAAGAATTGTTAGTTCCCGTTGCCGGATCAGTGGTTTGAACGCGGGCAGGATTTGCTTCAGCTGTCATCGTCCTAGCATAGATGCAAAAAGACCAGTCTGCGACCCGCAGGTAACAGCGCCGCATTCATGCCATGAGGTCTCCAGGGTTGGTGTGCGGCATGACGACCGTTGCAACTAAACGCTTGACCACGTGCCGGGCTCAAAGATAGCCTCCCGAAGACGCCCGGCAGGCAGGCTCGTTCGAACCATGCTTATTAAAACCGGGCTTATTCAAATCAGGAGGCTTCGCATGACTCCGCTCTCCGCTCTCTGGCTCCCCATCGTGCTCTCGGCGGTCATCGTATTCGTCGCCAGCTCGATCATGTACATGGTGCTGCCGTACCATCGCAGTGATTACCAGAAACTGCCGGATGAGGAGAAAGTCCTTGCCGCTCTGCGCGGGGCGGGCGTGAAGCGCGCGCTCTATATTTTCCCGTTCGTCAGCCACAAAGAGATGAAGTCGCCCGCCACAATCGAGAAATACAAGCAAGGCCCTGTGGGCACCATGACCGTCTTCCCCAGCGGCCCGCCCGTTATGCCGAAATTCCTCGGGCTGTGGGTTTCCTATTGCCTCATCATTGGCTTCTTTGTGGCCTATCTTGCGGCGCATACCATTGCCCCGGGCACAAACTACTTGCATGTGTTCCGCGTCGTCGGCACGGCCGCATTTCTCGCTTACGGTCTGGGGCACCTCAGCGACGGCATCTGGAAAAGGCAACCCTGGAGTTCGACCCTCAAGGAAGTATTCGACGGCCTGGTTTACGCCCTGCTGACGGCGGGCACATTCGGCTGGCTCTGGCCGCGCTAGGGGGCACTTCTCCGGCCCCACGGATGAGTCGCCTAACAGCCTGTGGTGCAAGCGCGATTCGTATCGGGGCACGCATTCATGCGTGCCAAAAGTTCCGCAAAATCAATGCGCCTTTAGGCGCTGGTGTTGAGCTTCCGACTTCCACCACGGGCTGCTACGGCAACGGGTTCGGACTGCCAGCCATTCTCCACGACCACATCAGGAACGATGTGGAGGTCAAATCGATGGCGGGCTCGGTCGTGCTGTAGGACTGAACGTTGTCCCGATAAACCGAGACGTTTGCGCTGTCGTACTTGCCATCATTGCCGTTGAAGATCGCAAAGGTATCGACTCCGTTCGCCGGGCACAGGTTCATGCCGGTAAGAGTCCCGGAGGTTGCCGCGTTGGCGGGACCCTCAGAAGCCGCGCCCCACAGGATGGGCGTGCCGCCAGAAGTTCCATCCAGAGCTCCCGCAATATTCGCCACCTGGTGCTGGATGCAGTTAGGGAACGTGCTGCCGTCGCCCACAATGAACGACGATCCCCAGGAGTTCGCACCCAGAATGTTGGCCAGCCACTTCTGCGAATAAGTGTTATAGCTGGCAGACCCGGTCAGGTAATAGAGTTCGCTCGCCATCACCGAAAGGCCGGCGCCGTGCGAAGTGGTGTCGCCGTTTTGCCACGGAACGCCGAATCCCCACACGTCTTTCTGCGACTGCGTGGTGGCCACGGCGAGCTGGTTCTCGAGCGCCGCGAGCATGGTCGATTGATTCACCGCCAGGCCGCTCGGATTGCCCGCCACTCCCAGGGCCCGATACAGCTCGAAGTGCGCCAGGCCGCTGACGTCGTAAAGATTGAGCGTATCTTCGTTGCCGGTGTCATAGATCTTCTTGATGTAGTTGCTGGCATACTGAGCCGCATCGGTCAGGTAGGTCGTGGGATTTGTGACCGGCAAACCCGGCGGCAGATTCCCCCCCGCAGATTGCAGCGCAACGTAGAGTTCGGTTGCGCCCAGCTCCATATCGTCATCCCACACCGTTTCCGGATAGCCGTCAAATGGAGAAATAGTCAGCAGGCATCCTGAGGCGCACGATCCGTCGTTGACCGACTTGGCGGGGTCCGCGAGCGAAGTGTTGGCCAGCGCGAATATATCCTCTGCATACAGCAGTGCCTGGTTCGCCGTGGTGGGATTCGATGTGCGATAAAGCTGGTAATACTCGGCGAACGCCGCTGCCATGCGTCCGGCAAGGTTGGGGCTGATCGTCGACCCGGCGGGCGCGGCAATGAATACGGGAGGGTGGCAGATGTAGACGTAGTCCATGGTGCAGCCGTCGTAGTCGTCGGCAGCCTGCGGCAGTGTCCAGATGTCGTACTCCGATTCGAGATTAGGAAAATGTTTCCAGTCCTGACTGGTGTCGACCTGGTAGTAAAGGGTCTTGCTGCTGTCATTCCACATCGCAACCAGCCAGTTGAATCCGAACTCAGCTTCGGCCGTAAAGTCGGACGACGCTGGCGCTCCGGCTGCCGTTCCCGCGTAAGAAACCGACGCCGGCGGAGCCGCAGGATTCGCGGGAGCACCCGGTCCCATCTGATTCGGAAAGTCGCGGATTCCAATCTCCATAAGCGCGGTGGTGTAGCTCACGGTCTCTACATACTTCATGTAGTCGCCCGCGTCCCACCAGCCTCCGTCGGCATTAATCACGGCTCCGGTCGCGGTGAGCGGCGTTCCTGTGGTGATGATCAGGTCGTTCGCATTCAACGGCGGCGTGTCGTAAACCGTGGCGCTCGAGTCGTTGAGATGTCCGGGCGCGGAGCGCAGAGCATTGGGGATATAGTCTGGGCCGTCGCGATCGGTTTCGTAAAACCACAGCGTGTTCAGCAGTAAACCTGGATAAAGCACGTCCGGGGTATTCACGGCAAACTTCGGCGACGTAGCCGCGATGGGGCCGGCTACCGAAATCGTGTACACGTCGCCTCCAGGGACCGTG
Source organism: Candidatus Sulfotelmatobacter sp. (assembly GCA_049509155.1). Lineage (GTDB taxonomy): Bacteria > Acidobacteriota > Terriglobia > Terriglobales > Acidobacteriaceae > Sulfotelmatobacter. The sequence continues at coordinate 1,193 of JBELAE010000392.1, read as the reverse complement.
AAGCTGAGGCCGTACACGTCGTAGGTAAGTTTCTTGCTGTTGCTCCAGGTCCCGAGCAGCGCTCCGACGGCACCCGAATAAACCGTGACGCCCTCGGAATTGATCACGCTGAAAGTCGCTCCTGATTCCGAGGCCGTCGACATAAGATAAGCCTGAAATGGCGCATTGGCGACCTCATATCCGACCTGGCTGACGCGTACATAGGCCGATGAAACAGCCGACGAGGCCGCCGCCGCGGACGTACACGCGAGCAGCACGAATGCCGTGATATTGATCAGATAAGGCCGCGGGAGATTCGAAATCTTAGGGAAGTTTTCGGTCAGCATAATTCCACCCCACCGTCGAACGATTTCGCTGAGAGCACCTCATTAAAACGCGCGCCGGAGTTTCCTTATCTCTTCCAGTCTCAGGGATTGGGACGGAATTCGGGAAGGAAGGTTTCGTCCCGTGGGGATAGTGCATAGGAAACCCTAGTGAACGGTTTTAATAAATCGCATGAATACTGATCGCTCGGTAGCGACTTGTCAATAGGGAAGATTCCCGTGCAGACTTTAGACCCTAGTCGATAAACGCCTCTTCAGTTTTCTTCCCGCGGACGCATGTTTCCCGCGCGCAGATAGCGGTTATGCCAGCTCAGCGATTCCGTCAGCAGGTGCGGCGTATGTTTGCCGTACGACAGTTGCTCTGACCTCGACAAATAATCCGCCAGCAGAGGTTTGTACTCCGGACTTGCGCACTTCTCGATGATGAGCTTCGCCCGCTGCCGCGGCGAAAGCCCGCGCAGATCAGCCAATCCTTGCTCCGTGACCAGCACCTGCACATCGTGTTCGGTGTGATCGACGTGCGAGACCATGGGCACGATGGTTGAGATCGTCCCCTTTTTTGCCGACGACGGCGCCATGAAAATCGAAAGATATCCGTTGCGCGCAAAATCTCCTGAGCCGCCAATGCCGTTCTGAATGCGCGATCCCATCACATGCGTCGAATTCACGTTGCCGTAGATGTCGGCTTCGATCATCCCATTCATCGCGATCACACCCAGCCGCCGGATGATCTCCGGGTGATTCGAAATCTCCTGTGGCCGTAGCACGATGCGTTCCCGATAACTGGCCATATCGGCATTCACTTCGTTCAGCATTTCCGGACTCAGCGAAAATGCCGTTGCCGACGCCGACGTCACCTTGCCCGACTTC
>JBELAE010000391.1:0-5054 GCA_049509155.1 Candidatus Sulfotelmatobacter sp. | reverse complement strand
AAAGAAGCGATCGCGCTCGGCGGCTCCTCCATTTCCGACTACGTGAACTCCGACGGCGAAGAAGGATTCTTCCAGCTTCAGCACCGCGTCTACGGCCGCGAGGCGGAGCCCTGCCTGGTCTGCAAAACGCCCATCAAGCGAATCGTAATCGGTGGCCGCAGCAGCCACTACTGCCCGAAGTGCCAGAAGTAAACCGATTGTTGATTGATGATTTCTGATTGTTGATTGAAAACCCTCGCCCCCATTGGACTCTTCAATCGGAAATCGGAAATCGGAAATCGGAAATCAGAAATCAACAATCAACAATCAACAATGAGGCCCCCGTCGCCGCAATTCTGATAATCTCTTTTGCACATGCCCGATTTTTCCATTGGAGTCGATCTCGGCGGCACCAACCTGCGCATCGCAGCCATCACCACCGACGGACAGATGCTGGAAAAAATCACGCTGGGCGTGAAAGTCGCTCTCGGCCGCGACTACGTCATCGGCGAAATGTGCGACGCGATCCACCGCCTCACCGACAAATATCGTGCGACCGGAAAATTTATCGGCGCGGGCATTGGCGTCCCCGGCATCATTGACATGGAAACCGGAATGATGCGCAAGTCTGCCAATCTTCCCGGCTGGTCCGACTATCCTGTGCGCGATGAAATCGAGCGCCGCCTGGGCGCTCGCGTCTTCCTTGACAACGATGCCAAAGTCGCTGCTCTCGGCGAACAATGGCTGGGCGCCGGCCGCGGCATCGACAACATGGTGATGATCACCCTCGGCACCGGCATCGGCGGTGCCATTGTTCTGAATGGAAAAATCTTCTATGGCATGAACGGCATGGCCGGAGAGTTTGGCCACGTCACCATCGAGCCCAACGGCGTCCCCTGCGGCTGCGGTAATCACGGATGCGCCGAGCGTTATGCTTCCGCGACCGCGATCGTGCGCATGGCCCGCGAAGCAATCGAATCCGGCAACGCACCAGCGCTTGCCAAGCTGGCCAGTTCCGGCGCCGAATTCAGCGCCCAGTCGATTTACAATCTGGCGATTCAGGGCAACGAAGACGCGCAACGAATCTTTAATCGTTTCGGCCAGGTCCTGGGGATCCTGCTGGCGGGTCTGATCAACGTTCTCAACCTCGAGATGTTCGTGATCGGCGGCGGAGTGGTCAGCGCATGGGACGCCTTCGCTCCGGCCATGTTCGCGGAGTTGCGCGAGCGTTCACTGATTTACGCCGCTACCGCGCCGGAGGATCCCGTCGGGAAAAAAGAAGGCGCGTCCGCCCAAATCGCGAACTACACGCGCAAGAAAACAATCATCACCCGCGCCCTGCTCGGCAGCGATGCCGGCTTATACGGCGCTGCCAGACTCCCCGCGTCGTAGAAGGCTGCCAGCGAAAAAGCCACAGCAGAAGGTGATGTTGGGTGGCGCAGTGCTTCCAGCGCTGGGAAAAAAGACACTCGAACCGGACGGGCCTCAGCCGACACGTGGAAACACCCTGTCATCCCGACCGGAGCCGGAGCATCAGCGACGGCGGAGTGGAGGGACCTGCTTTTTCTCCGCTCACTTACGATCTCGCCGCAATCTTCCCTGCCGCATCCAGAAAAATCTGATTCTGTTCCCGCGTCCCAATACTCACGCGCACGCACGTGGGTGCGCCCCACGCACTCAGCGGACGCACGCTGACTCCCTCGCCTCGCAGTCGCTGCGCGAAGCCGAAAGCGTCTTCTCCCAAATCACAATAGACAAAATTCGCCGCGGATGGAACCACGCGATATCCCAACTCCGACAATCCCGCACCCAGAATCTCAGCCTGCTCTGCATTGTTCGCAACCACTCGCTCTACTTCGCCGAGATCGTCAAGTGCCGCTGTTGCGGCCGCCTGGGCCACGGACGAAACCGAAAACGTATCGCGCATGCGGGCGCAATAAGCTAGCAGCTCTGCCGGCCCCAACCCATATCCCACGCGCAGCCCGGCCAGCCCGTGAGCTTTCGAAAACGTTCTCAACACAACGACGCTCGCACCCTGCCGCACGTAATTCAGCGATCCGGAGTAATCGACCTTTCGCAGCGCCGCGAAGTGCATCGCGTATTCGTAGTACGCCTCGTCCAGAACGACCACCACATGCCCAGGAACTTGCGCAATAAACTCATCAACCACCGCGGCCTCGAGCATGGTCCCGGTCGGATTGTTAGGATTCGCCAGGAACACAAGGCGCGTACGCTCGTTGATCGCCGCCAGAATCCCGTCCAGATCGAATCCATCTTCGCGCATCGGAGTCTCAATCAACTGCGCTCCTGCGGCGTGCACCGCCATCGCATAAACAATAAACGAACGTTCGCTGGTCACTGCGTTCAGGCCCGGCGCAAGCATCGTCTGGCACAGCAGGCCCAGCAGAGCGGTCGAGCCCGCGGTCACCAGAACTTGCTCCGCCGGCATATCGTGGTGGGCGGCCAGCTTTCGCCGCAACTCGGTGCAATCGTCGTCAGGATAGGAGTTGGCCGCCAGCAGCGCGGTCTGCATCGCTGACAGCGCACGCGGCGACGGACCAAAAGGATTTTCGTTGGAGTCGAGCTTGATGAGCTGTGGCCGACCGTCCGCCGCAGCCCGCTTCGCGGGCGGGGCCGGAAAATAGTCGCCCATCTCGCGCGCCGGCTTCGAAACCAGATCAAAGAATCGGCTCATGCTCGCCGCAGACTACTTCAACTTCACGGATTTCTTAGCGTCTGTCGCAACTCTGGTTGCCGCACTCTTCGCAACAGTGGTGCTGGCGGATTTCAACTTTTCGATTTCCCGTAATGTCAGCGATCGAAACTTCCCCGGAGGAACGTCGAGCGTGAGCGGTCCATAACGCACACGCTTGATCTTCTCCACGTGATGTCCCACCGCCTCAAACATGCGCCGAATCTGCCGGTTCCGCCCCTCAACCAGCGTAATCTCATACCACGGATTCGCCGCTTCCTTCACCACGCGCACCAGCGCCGGCCCGGTCTTCACTCGCTTGCCGTCGTCGGTGGCAATGGAAACTCCGGCTCGCAGCTTGGCAATCGCTTCTTCCTTCGGCGTTCCCGCAACTTTCACGACGTAGGTCTTGGCCACATGCGAAGCCGCTTTCATCAGGCGATGCGCGAGGTCACCGTCGTTGGTCAGCAGCAGCAGTCCTTCGCTGGCGTAGTCCAGACGGCCAACGGGATACACGCGTCCCTTAACGCCGCGAATCAGGTCCATCACGGTCGGCCGCTTTTCGGGATCGCTCATGGTCGTGACATAGCCCTTCGGCTTGTTGAGCAAAAGATAAGTGTGCCGTTGCGCCCCGTGCAGAAGTTTTCCATTCACGCGCACGTGGTCGGTCTCCGGATCGGCCTTGGTGCCGAGTTCTGTGACGACCGTCCCGTTTACCTGTACAGCCCCGGAGGAAATCAGCTTCTCCGCGGTGCGGCGGGAAGCCACTCCGGCAGCGGCGATAATTTTTTGCAGCCGTTCCATCGGCATAATGAAATCCTAAGTCAGTGACGCAAATTCAAACTCAGAGCCCCGGAGGGGCGAAAACAAATTCGTTCGGCACTTCAGCGCTGGGTCGGACAGACGAAGAGAACAAGTCCCGGAGGGACGACATAACCGGACCTCAGCCCGCGTTCTCCGCTTTCGAAACGCTTTCGGTTGCCTCAGGTTCCGCTGCCACGTCGCCGGCACTCTCCGCCGGAATCAACTCCGCCTGAAACGATTCCGCCACCAACTTCTCGAACTCCTCCATGCTGGGTAATTCGTTTACATCCTTCAACCCAAACCGCATCAGGAATTCCTTGGTCGTCTTGTAAAGGATCGGCCGCCCAATCACCTGCTTGCGCCCCGCAGTCGTAATCAGCTTGCGATCGAGCAAAGTTCCAATCACCCCGCCGGAATCGACTCCGCGAATATCGCTAATCTCCGGCACGGTGACCGGCTGCTTGTAGGCGATCACGGCCAGCGTTTCCAGCGCCGGCAACGAGAGCCGGATCGGCGGCTTCAGACTTTTCGCGAACGTCCGCACTACTTCATGCTGCTCCGGCTTGGTCGACATGCGATAACCGCCGGCAACCTGGCGGATCTCAATGCCGTGGTCGGGCCCGCCATATTCCCCGACCAGTTCTTCCAGACAGGATCGCACTCGCGACTTCATCTCGGCCTCGTCAACCGCTCCGTCAGCGATGACCGTCTCCTTCACGAGTTGAGTCATCTGATCGAGCGTGATAGGTGTCTCCGCCGCATAGACGATGGCTTCGAGTTGAGCTTTGAGACTCATAAAGTCCGTGATCAATTGCAGCTGTCAGTCGTCAGCCAGTTCTTAGTGGCAACTGCTTTACTTCCAGTCGTCGCGCACTGCCGACTGCTCGGTCATAATCTCGTCGAAGTGCGTATGCTTGCGCACCGCGATCTCGCCGAACAATTTTTCCTGCCGCACTTGAATCGCCTGCAACCGCACCATTTCGAGCAACGCCAGGAACATGCACACCAGCGCCTGGCGCGACGGCACGCGCATCAACAACTGCTTCAGCCGGATGGGCCGGTCTTCCAGCGACAGCCGACGCCGCAGATAATCGATCATCTGCCCGACGGTGACGGTTTCCTCATCGACGTTTAACACCGGCCGCGTGCGCACCCGCTCCAGCACCTGCTGAAACGTCTTGACCAGGTCAATCACGTCGGCGGCAATTTCCGGTTCGGCGCCTTCCGCCTCCATGAATTCTTTCAGCGACGGATTCGACAGCACCGCGTCTTCGATCTGCTGCTTCTGCAAAAGCATCTGCGCCGCCGACTTGAACTTCTCGTGTTCTAAGAGGCGGTTTACTAATTCGCTCCGCGGATCTTCCTGATCCTCCGCTGCCGTATCCGGATCACGCGGCAGCAGCATCTTCGATTTGATGTGAATCAGCACCGCCGCCATATAAATAAAATCGGCCGCAACGTTCACATCCAGTTCGCGAATTTTCTCCACATACGCCAGATATTGCGCCGTGATTTTCGCAATCGGAATGTCGTAAATATCAATGTCCTGCTTGCGAATCAAATCCAGCAGCAGGTCGAG
>JBELAE010000390.1:0-5073 GCA_049509155.1 Candidatus Sulfotelmatobacter sp. | reverse complement strand
ACCCACGCCTTCTTCAAAGGCCTGCTCTTCCTGGCCGCGGGCTCGGTCATCCACGCCGTCGGCGGCGAGCAAGACATGCGCAAGATGGGCGGCCTGCGCTCCTACATCCCGTGGACGTTCCTCACCATGGGCATCGCGACGCTGGCCATCGCGGGAATCCCGCCCTTCGCGGGCTTCTGGAGCAAGGACGAAATTCTCTGGCAGGTCTACTCCAGCCCGCACGGCAGCTGGGTGTTCTGGTTGATCGGCGTCATCACCGCCTTCCTTACTTCGTTCTATATGTTCCGCCTGCTCTTCCTGACATTTTTCGGCGACTATCACGGCGCCCAGGTTGACGAACACGGACGCGGCACCCATTCTCACGATGAACACAGCCACGGCGAGCCCCACGAGAGCCCGATGGTCATGCTCATTCCGCTGATGATCCTCGCATTGCTCTCGACGGTCGGCGGACTGGTCGGCATCGGCAACCGCTTCGAGCACTTCCTCGATCCAGTATTCCACTCGGGAGCAATCGCCGAAGCCTCTGGAGAAACGGCCAGCCGCTTCACCGAATACGTACTCATGGGCATCTCGGTGCTGGTCGCATTCGCGGGCGCGATTCTTGCGTGGTTCCTCTACATCAGCAAGCCCTATCTCCCGCAGAAAATCGCCGACGGTCTGAACGGCTTCTACACCGCCGTCCTGAACAAGTATTACGTCGACGAATTTTATTCAAAATTATTCGTCAAGCCGCTGATCGAAGGCTCGACCAGCATCTTGTGGCAAGGTGTCGATCGCAAGGTCATCGACGATACGGTCAACAACGCGGCCGACGGCGCCCGTGAGATTTCCAACGAAGCCCGCCAGATGCAGTCCGGCAACCTGCGCTCCTACGCCGGCTGGATCGCCGCCGGTTCGGCAGTCGTGATTGCCTACATGATTTGGATGGGAGTGCGTTAAGCAATGAGTGATGCACAATGAGCACCGATAGCTGGAGCCCCTACATCCTGACCCTCGTCACCCTGGCCCCGCTGCTCGGAGCCATGCTGCTCGTGCTGTTTCCCCGACGCGATCGCGACATCCGCATCTTCGCCCTGGTGTTTTCAATCCTCACTTTTCTTCTTTCTCTGCACCTGCCGGTACACTTCCATCGCGCCCAGGCCGGGTTCCAGTACGAAATCGACAAGCCCTGGATCTCTTCTCCAAACATCCACTACCACATGGGCATGGACGGCATCTCCCTCTGGCTGGTGGTTCTCACCACGTTCCTCACGCCGCTGTGCGTCCTCATCTCCTGGAAATCGATCCACGACCGGGTGAAGGAATTCTTCATTCTTCTCCTGATCATGGAAACCGCGCTGATCGGCGTCTTCACTTCCCTCGATCTCTTCCTCTTCTACTTCTTCTGGGAAGCCACGCTCATCCCCATGGCCCTGCTCATCGGCGTGTTCGGCCACGAGCGCAAAGTCTACGCCGCGGTGAAGTTCTTCATGTATACGATGATCGCCTCGGTCTTCATGCTGGCGGCGATCCTCTGGCTCTACGCGCAGACCGGCACTTTCCAATTCAACGAGATTCGCGACTTGATCGCACGCCCCGGCGCAGTCCCGAACTTCCCCGCCGCCGCGCAATGGCTCTTCCTCGGCTTCTTCCTGGCCTTCGCCGTGAAGGTCCCGCTGTTCCCGTTCCACACCTGGCTGCCCGACGCTCACGTCGAGGCCCCCACGGCCGGATCAGTCCTGCTGGCCGGCGTGCTACTCAAGATGGGCACCTACGGCCTGCTGCGCTTCAACCTCGGCCTGTTCCCCGAGCAGGCCCGCCACAACGCCCCGTGGATCATGACTCTGGCCCTGATCGGCATCATCTACGGCGCGCTCGTCGCCATGGTGCAGCCCAACATGAAAAAGCTGATCGCCTACTCTTCCATCAGCCACCTGGGCTTCGTCGTACTCGGAATTTTCAGTTTCACCGCGGCAGGATTAAACGGCGCAATGTTCATCATGCTGGCGCACGGAATTTCCACCGGTGGCCTGTTCATGCTCACCGGAATCCTCCACGAGCGCCGCCACACCTACGAAATCTCCGAGTTCGGCGGGCTGGCCGCTCCCCTGCCCGTTTTCTCGGCCACGTATCTTTTTATCGTGCTCGCCTCACTCGGACTTCCTTTGCTCAACGGATTCATCGGCGAGTTCCTCGTCCTGACCGGCGCATTCCAGGCAAAGCCCATCTACGGAATCCTCGGCGCGACCGGCGTGATTTGGAGCGCAGGCTATCTCTTGTGGATGTATCAGCGCGTCTTCTACGGCAAAGTCACGAACCCGGCGAACAATTCCCTGAAAGATCTTTTCGTCTTTGAAAAAGCCGCCATCTGGCCCTGTGCCGCTGCCGCCCTGGTCATGGGCATCGCTCCGATTCTATGGCTCGGCGCGATCGATCCCGCCGTACAGGCCGCGCTCACGCCCTTCACCCAGATCGTCAGCAAGGTGGTGGGCCAATGATTCAATTCCCCGCCGCATTACTGCAGATGATGCCTCAGACGATTTCGCAGGCGATTCCGCAATCCGCCGACTACATCCGTATTCTCCCCGAACTCGTCCTCTCCGCCTTCGGCATCATAGTCATGCTGCTCGAGCCTCTGGTCGACGAAGAAAAAAGCCAGAAGCTGCTCGGCCTGATCGCATTCGTCGGCGCAATCGCCGCCCTTCTCGCCACCTGGTATATGGCGCAGTCTCCCGGCCTTGCTTTCTCGAATATGGTGAAGGTCGACGGCTTCAGCGTTTACTTCCATTTTCTGATCATTGCTATCGCCGCCGTCGTCATCCTCAGTTCGTTCGAATACATGGCGGTGCAGCGCATTCGCGCCGGTGAATATTACGCGCTCATTCTGTTCGGTGCAGTCGGCATGACGCTGATGTCCTCGGCCGTCGAACTGGTCCTGATTTTCATCGCCCTCGAAATCTCCTCGATTTCCACCTACATTCTCACCGGATTCCGTCGCAACGAAGCCGCCAGCAGCGAGTCGTCTCTGAAATATTTTCTTCTCGGCTCCTTCGCCACCGCATTTTTCCTCTACGGCGTGGCCATGATGTTCGGCGCCACCGGATCCGCCAACATCGACGTCATCAGTCAGAAGCTGCAGTCCGGCCCCGTACAATTGCTCGTCTACGTCGCCATGGCCCTCATGTTCGTCGGCCTCGGCTTCAAAGTCGCCGCCGCTCCCTTCCACATCTGGACGCCCGACGTCTACGAAGGCGCACCCGCTCCCATCGTCGGATTCATGTCTACGGCGCCGAAAGCCGCAGCCTTCGCCGTGCTCCTGCGCGTAGTATTCACCATCAATGCGCCCGGCCGTTTCTGGCTACTCTGGCTGGCCGCCGCTCTTTCCATGACCATAGGCAACGTCGGTGCCCTCGTCCAGACCAACATCAAACGCCTGCTGGCCTACTCCTCCATCGCGCACGCCGGATATCTTCTGGTAGCCTTCGCGATGACCACCTCGGCGAATTCGCCCAACGGAATTTCCGCCGCCATGTTCTACACCGCCGCCTACGCCGCCATGAATGTGGGCGCGTTCGCCGTGGTCAGCCACTTCGCTAACGCCGGTGAACGCTACGTGACCCTCGTGGACTACGAAGGTCTGGGCCGCTCTTCCCCGCTGCTGGCTGCCACGCTCACAATTTTCCTGCTCTCTCTCATCGGCATTCCCATGACCGGCGGCTTTTTCGCCAAGTTCTACGTCTTCAGCGCCGCCATGAAAGCCAACCTGATCTGGCTCACCATCATCGGAGTCATCAACAGCGCCATTGGCGCGTACTACTACCTCCGCATCATTGTCGTCATGTACATGCGCGAACCGCGCCAGCAGGTCCCGGTCACTCCGGTTCCGTTTGGTTTAGGCCTCGCGCTCGCCATCAGCCTGGTGGCCACTCTTTATCTTGGCCTCCTGCCCGATCGCGTTCTGCAATATGCCCAGCACGCTGCTCAGCAATTGCTCCCGCAACCGCCCTCTACCGCTCCCGCGAATGCCGCTCAAACCCAGCCCTCACCAGCTCTTTTGCAGCCTTGATTCCCTGCCTCGAAAATATCGAATCGCACATTGACAAGAACCTTCGCCCGCGTGCATCATGTGTGAACCCAGTTTTGAGTTCAGTCCTTCCCTCTCAAGGAACTCACAGCGGCCTGGAGGAGAATAAATGTTCAAAGTAATACAGCGCCTTTGGTCGGAAGATGCAGGACAAGACATCGCCGAATACGCGGTCATGCTGGCCGTGATTCTGGTTCTCGTGGTCGGAACGGTTCGCTTAATCGGGTCGAATGCCAACAATGCATTCTCCAGCGTGGCCAGTTCGCTCCAATAGGCATGCAACTCCGGTGGTTGCCTGCTCTTCGTCTGACCTGTTACCTATCGGCTTGATTGATTTGTTTCAGTTTTTGATTCGCAGTTTGCAATGAAGACTTCTATGACACGATTTACTCCAGGCGCCGCATTTACCGCTTACTTCCGGTTTACGGAAGCAGCGGCTGCGGAGCTGCCTGGGACAAGGATGAGCCACTAACGGCCACCTGAAACGAAACCAGGTTCTCCAGCAAGCCGCGATCATGAGATCGCGGCTTTTGTTTTGCCGGCGAACCAGCACGCGAGGCATCACGACGAGCCAGCACGAAGAACTAGCCCACGCACCAACGCAACGCGCTTACACCAGGAGAACCCCATGATCGTCAACATGTCCGAGAAAGCCACCGAGCAGGAAATCAACCACATCATCGAACGCATCCGCGAGGCCGGCTACAACCCTCACGTCACCCGCGGCACCGAGCGCACCATCGTGGCCGCCGTCGGCAGCGGACGCCGCCACGAAATCGAAGCCCTCCAGGTCGCTCCTGGCGTCGACAACGTCGTCGCCATCGCCCAGCCCTTCAAGCTGGTCAGCCGCCAGGTCAAACCCGAGCGAACGGTGGTGAAGATCAACGGCGTCGCCATCGGCGGCCCCGAAGTCGTGGTCATCGCCGGACCGTGTTCGGTCGAATCGCGCACCCAGTTGCTCGATACCGCCCACTCCGTAAAACGCGCCGGAGCCGCCATGCTCCGCG
>JBELAE010000039.1:0-20228 GCA_049509155.1 Candidatus Sulfotelmatobacter sp. | reverse complement strand
CCGTCTCCGGAGCAATCGACCGCGGCACGCCGGTAATGGACCAGCGAAATTCCGAGATCGCCCGCTGTTTCGCCGGACTGGCCCAGGAATTGACCCGCAATGACGCTGACGTAAAGCGGGCAACCTGGTCGTTGTTCAAGTCGGTTTAGGAATTTAGTACGGGTGCCGCATAAGCTTTCATCGTGTAGATGTCGGTCAGCCGCGAAGCGGCGCAAGAGTAAAGCCCACGGCGCAAACCGTGGGTGCAAAGCAGCTAGGAAGAACAAGCCCCGGAGGGGCGAAAGAGTTGTTCTCAAACACGCACAGACTTTAGGGCCCAATGGCAAATCTTCAATCTTTCGAGCGCACCGATTACCAGCAGGTCAAAGCCGACCTGCATCGCAAGATCCTCGACCGCCTCGACCTCGAAAAATTAGGCAAGGCTACGGGCGATTCGGCGCGCGACGAAGTGCTGGTCGTCATCCGCAACGCGGTCAACGGCGAAGTCGTGCCGCTCAGCTTTGCCGAGCGCGAACGCCTCTCGCGCGAAATTCTCGACGAAATCTTCGGTCTCGGCCCGCTGGAGCCGCTGCTCAAAGACCACACCGTTTCCGATATCCTGGTCAACAAGTTCGACCGCGTCTACATCGAGCGCGCCGGCAAACTCGAACTCACCGGCCTGTCCTTCAAAGACAATGCCCACCTCATGCAGATCATCGAGCGCATCGTTTCGCGGGTGGGGCGCCGGGTCGACGAGTCGTCGCCCATGGTTGACGCCCGCCTGGCTGATGGATCGCGCGTGAACGCCATCATTCCGCCGCTGGCCATTGACGGCCCTTGCCTGTCTATCCGGCGTTTTGGACGCGAGCCCGTCACCGCACGCCAGATGCTGGAAAATCAAACTCTCACCGAGTCGATGCTCGAACTGCTTTCCGCCATGGTAAAGGGTCGCCTGAACATTTTAGTGTCGGGTGGAACCGGTGCCGGCAAAACCACGCTCTTAAATGTTCTCTCCGGCTACATCCCCAACTCCGACCGCATCGTCACCATCGAAGACGCCGCCGAACTGCAGCTCAAACAAGAGCACATCGTTCGCCTCGAAACGCGCCCGCCGAACATCGAAGGCAAGGGCGCAGTCCGGCAGCGGCAACTGGTCATCAACAGCTTGCGTATGCGTCCCGACCGCATCGTGGTTGGCGAGGTCCGCGGCGAGGAAGCCTTCGACATGTTGCAGGCCATGAACACCGGCCACGAGGGGTCGCTCACCACCGTCCACGCCAACTCCCCACGCGACGCCATGGCCCGCGTGGAAAACATGGTGTCGATGGCGAATCTCAACATTCCCGAGCGCGCCGTGCGCCACCAGATCGCATCCGCCGTGCATGCCGTGGTGCAGATCGCCCGCCTCTCGGACGGCACACGCAAAGTCATGACGATCTCAGAAGTCACAGGAATGGACGAAGGCTCCATCGCGATGCAGGACATTTTTAGTTTTGATCGCACCGCCGTCGATGAGAACGGCAAGGTTCGCGGCGTATTCCGCGCCACCGGCGTGCGACCGCAGTTCGCGGAACGGCTGGCGACTGGCGGCTCCCGCTTGCGGCCGGCGCTGTTCGAATCGAAAACCGAGGTCTGAGTAAGGCCGGAACTAAGTCGCAAGTTCTGAAATTTGGGTTTCAAACTGGGTTTCAAATAAAACATGCCCGCAGCCTTAATCGCGCTTCTCGTGTTCGTCGTGGTCGCCCTCGCGGCTTTCGCTCTGGGCTCGCTCTTCGACCAGCGCAACGCCCAGGCCCGGCTCATTAAGGAACGCCTGGCCAGCGAGCGCAAGGTACCCGAACTCGCCGCGGAGGAAGAACTCGCCCTGCTGCGGGACGAGCAACTCAGCAAGATTCCCGCTCTCGACACCCTGCTGCGGCGGTCCGCGCGAGTGGGCGAGATCCAAAAAATGCTGGCGCAAGCAGGCATGTCACTGCGCGCCGGAAACTTTCTCGGGCTGTCGGCTCTGGCCGGAGTCGCTGCCACATTCCTGGCCTATGCCTTCACCAAGCGGCTCGAAGCCGCGTGGGTGGGAATGCTGCTCGGTTTTGTGCTGCCCTATTCCTACGTTTCGTACCGGCGCAACAAGCGCTTTGAGAAATTCGAGGAACTCTTCCCCGAGGCAATCGACACGCTGGCGCGCGCGGTTCGCGCCGGACACGCCTTCACCACCGCCATCGAAATGATTACCGACGAAGTGGCAGAGCCCGTCTCCAGCGAGTTCCGGCAACTTTACGAAGAGCAGAAATTTGGTATGCCGGTGCGCGACGCTCTCATCAATCTCACCGAGCGCATGCCCCTGGTCGACGTAAAGTTTTTCGTGACTGCGGTTATGCTGCAGCGCGAGACGGGCGGCAACCTCGCAGAAATTCTCGACAACCTGTCCTACGTGATCCGCGAGCGCTTCAAGATCCAGCGCCAGGTGCGCGTCTACACCGCCCAAGGCCGGCTCACAATGGGCCTACTGATGGGCATGCCGCCGATCATCGTCACCGTGATGCTGGTGCTCAATCCCAGCTTCATTAAGCCGCTGTTTTCAGACCCGATAGGACACACGCTGCTGGTCGCCGGGATAACGCTGCAAACGATTGGATATTTTGTGATCCGCAAGATCATCCGGATCCAGGTTTAGGTTCAGTCATGCTGCCTTTGATCTTGGTCGTCGTTGTCTTCGTCACCGTGGTGGGAGCGGTCTTCGCCTTCGGAGCCGCGGCCTTGAGCCCCAGTTCCGTCCTCGGCGCTCGCCTGCGCGCTCTGGGCGGACAGCAGCAGCAACAGACGGAAAACAAACCTGCCATGCGGGAACGCATCGAGCAGGCGCTCGATCCCATCAGCCGAGCCATCCCGCTTTCTCCGGCGGATGTATCGCGCACCCGCGCCTGGCTGATTCAAGCCGGATTCCGCGATGCCATCGACGTTAACTACTATTTCGGCGCGCGAATTCTCATGGCCGTGGCCAGCTTTGCCGCGGTCGCGCTATTCGCCGGCTTCGACAACCTCTTTCTGATCGTCGGCGTTCCCGGTCTTTGTTTTTTCCTGCCGCGCTTCATCCTCAAGCGCATGATCAAAGACCGCCAGCAGCGCATTCGCCTTGGACTGCCCGACGCCCTCGACCTCACCGTGATTTGCGTGGAAGCCGGTCTCGCGCTCGATCAAGCATTGATGCGCGTAGGCCAGGATCTGCACCATGCCCACCCCGATCTCAGCGACGAGTTCCATCTGGTCAACCTCGAAATGCGCGCTGGTAAGCCGCGCGCGGAAGCCCTCCGTAACCTGGTGGAGCGCACCGGGGTTGACGACATCCGCTCCCTGGTTGGTACACTGATTCAAACGGATCGCTTCGGCACCAGCGTCGCCCAAGCCCTTCGCGTGCATTCCGACTCCCTCCGCACGGAACGGCGGCAACGGGCCGAAGAACAAGCTGCAAAGACCACCATCAAGATGGTCCCCCCACTGGTGATATTTGTTCTGCCTTCGATCATTTTTGTCACGATCGGTCCGGCAGTCATCGAGCTGATCCGGCAACTGGGGCCGGTTTCGGGCGGCAAGTAAGAAATCGCCTCCAACTACGGAACGCAACTGGGGAGCATTTGCATTTATGGCGGGTTTTTCCTCGCAGGGACAGGCTTTCAATCAAACCCGCCAGGCCTACCTCGCCACCGCCCTTTCGGTGGCCGACACGCACTGGACGCGCCTGCGCGGCCTGCTGGGGCTGAAATCGAGTGACTTCCGTAATGGCTGCGGCCTCTGGATTGTCCCCTGCCACGGCGTTCATACTCTCGGCATGGGATTCCCCATCGACGTGGTGTATCTCGATGACTCGATGAAGGTAATCCATATTCAGCCCGACTTGCAGCCCTGGCGCTTTGCCCCGATCCGAACGCAAGCCGCATCCGTGCTGGAACTACCGTGTCGAACTGCGGCTCAAACGCGAACCGCGGTGGGGGATAAAATTGAAATCAGAATCGGAGAAATAACGATCGAAGAAAAAACGATCGCAGCAACAACAACTGGAGAAAAATCGATCGAAGCAGTGCCGATTCAAGAAACACCGATTCAAGAAACAACGATCGAAAAGGATGGTAGAGTACCGCTCTCGTGAATGCGACTCTCCAACTCGAGGAGCCCGTCCGCCGGAAGGACGAACTGCAGGACGAGCCCAAGCTGCTGGTGGAATGGTCCTCCCCCTGGCGCGAGTTCGTCGACTCCATCGGGCCAGCCCTGGCGCGTTCAGAACGCCGCCTGGCCGGCGAAGCTCCCTTCGGATTGATTCCACTGCGCATCATGGTGCCCTCGTATTTACTGGAGGCGTTTCTCATCTTTGCCGCGATCGTGGTGCAGGTGAAAATCGCGGAATTGCGGCCCTTCGTTGCGCCCAGGTTTTCGAGCCACGACGTGATCTACTACAGCGGCGACGAACTCCCGCGCACCGAAGATCTCGGCGGTGCTCAGGCTGCGCCCACCGGCCGCGCTGGCGGAGACGAAGCCCACCACAACACCCAGACCATCAAGATCGCCCGCGGCGGATCGCTGGTTCCGAAGGTCGTGGACGCTCCCAATCTCAAACTTCCCTCCTCGCGCGACGCGGTGGCCAACCTGCTGGCCATCAAGCCCAATCCCGGCCCTCCGCCGATGGAAGGATTGCGCTCCACCCGCACCCTTCCAAATCTTGCCACGACGTTAGTCGCTCCGGCTCCGAATGTAATCCGCGACTACACTCGCAACGGGATTCAACTCGACTCGGTGATCGCTCCCGCTCCGTCGGCAACGCGCGATCAGCCGCTCATGGCGCCCAATCTAAGCACGACACTGATTCCGCCCGCGCCGAATATCTCCGGCAGCCACACGCTGGTAGCTCCGGCTCTGAGTCCAGCTGTGATTCCCCCGGCCCCCAGCGTCTCCCGGGATCGCGCACTGACGACAGCGTCGCTGAATCCGTCGGTGGTAGCTCCCGCTCCCAGCGTAGCCAGTGATGGAGCCCGCTCGACCCGAGCGCTGGCCGCCAATGTAATTCCTCCGGCGCCCGCAGGAGTAAGCCGGGAAATCTCGCGTTCGCCGGTGCAGATGACGAGCGCCGTGGTGATTCCGCCGCCGGTCTCAGCTCCGGAGCACGCTGCCGCGCGTAATCCCAAGTTGAATTTACCCGCGCCCACGGTCATCGCACCCCCGCCCTCGGCTGACGTCTCCCAAGATATGCGCCGCCCCGCCAGCGGCAGCACTGCAGATTCGTCGAGGACAGTTGTGCCTCCTCCGCCCACCCAATCGGGCAGCGGATCATTTATGAGCAGCCTGATGGGAAAACTTTTTGGCCCCACCGAAGTCGTGCCCCCGCCACCGGCGCTTCAGGCAAACGGCCCCGCTGGCGCCCCCAGAACATCGCTTGCCCCCAATGTCGTCGCGCCGCCGCCAACCGTCAGCATGGGCGGCGTCCCGCGAGCCACCCGCAACGGCGTGGGTCCAGCGCTGGCCTCGAACGTAGTCGCGCCACCGCCTTCGACTGGGGTCACGGGCGGCACCGGCAACCGCCCGCTCGCATCGTCCTCGGCAGCAATCTTCGGCGCGCCCAGCGTTGTTCCACCTCCGCCTTCGCTGTCCGGAGCCGGTGGCGGCTCCGGTAACACCGGAGGCGGCGCGGGAGCTCCCTCTGGCCGACTGCTTGCCAACAATGTCGTCCCCCCTCCGCCTACGGTCGGAGGAGGCTCAGGAATCGCCGGCTCCGGCCTCGCTCGCAAGGGCTCCGGCCTCGGCGCAGCGCTGGATGCTGGCGCAGACCTGGCCCCATCCAACACCGCTGGCAGCGGCGGAAACGCCGGCGCGGTAATTTCCAGCCAGCCTGGCCCCAAAGTCGGCTTGCCCAGTGCCAGCACCGGTTCGCTCGCCATGTCTCCTGCGGGCAAGAACAACGACAAGCCCGGACTCGGCAACACCGGTGGCGGTGCCAGCATTGGCCACGGCGATGGCCCGGGCAGCGGCATGAATGGCACAAGCACGGGAGCCGGAAAATCCAGCCCAAAATCAAGCGACGATCATGGTTCTGATGCAAGCGCTCGCGGCGGAATCGCTCCGTCGGCGGGGCCCGGCGGAGCCGGAAACGCGCCCTCGGGCACACCCCCGGTTCGCGGCGTTGACATTAGCGGAGGCACCACGATCGTCAATCTGCCCAGCTTCGGATCCGACCCCGGTGCCAGCGATCCTCAAACTCCCGGACACTCCCCCGCTAGACAGCGGCAGGCGCTCGGAGTAACCATTGTTGCTACAGCCAGTTCCGGAGGAGCTTTCGAGCCCTACAAGAACCTGCTTCGGGGCGAGAAATACACCACGTATTTCGACACATCGCTGGGTACCGTGGTCATGGAATTTGCCGACGAAGCGACTGCCGGCCATCCTTACGGCAACACTCTCACTGCGCCAACCGCGATCCGCACTGATCTGGCCGATGGCCTCAAACCGAGCCGCATGGTAGTCGCCTGCACCCTCGACGCCGCTGGCAACTTGAAGAACGTCCGCGTGCTCGAAACCGGTCCCGCCGACATGACCGCGAAAATCCTAGCTGCCCTGCACAGCTGGAAGTTTCAACCCGCCATGCGCGGCGACCAACCGGTAGAAGTCACGGCCATCCTGGGCTTCGGCATCGACACCAACGACCGTTTCTAGAACGATTCTAGGACGATTCTAGAATGATCGTTTCTAAGCTTAGGCCGATTCGACGGTAGGCAGCTTATCCTCACCGGCTATCATTCCGAATGTTGCCATTTCCGCGAGTCATGCAACTTGCGCGAATGGTTTTCATTTTCCGCGAGTGTTGTCATTACGAATGTCGTCACAAGAATGTCATCATAAAGAATGTTGTCATTCCGAATCGGGCTGAAAGCCCGGTGAGGAACCTGCTGTTCGCGAGGCAACCCTTCATCCTTCCCTCTCTGATCCCTCCCACGATTTCTGCCGATATTCATAGACGGGAAGTTCCGTCCCACCGGAGCAGGAATGGATTTCGACGAAGCCGTCACCCTCCACAGCAAGTGGAAACGCAAGCTGCGCACCTCTCTCGCCAAACACGACGGCAACCTGCGCGTCGCCGACGTGATTGTCGACCACAAATGTGTGCTGGGAAAATGGATCTATAGCGAGGGCGCAAGCCATTCTGCTCTCCCCGAATACACCAAGCTGAAGTATGAACACTCCCGTTTTCACCTGGCGGCTGCGGAGTTGCTCAAGAGGGCGAACGCCGGGGAATCCGTCGACCAGGAAGTCGCAGCCTGTGCTAACAGCGAATTCTCAAAATCGTCCGCCGCCGTAATCATAGCAATCATGGCCATTAAGGCACGATTGTCGAGTTAACGATTGTCGGGTTAACGATTGTCGAGTTAACGGCTCGCGATCGAAAGAGGGTTATGTGCCGCGGGCACCCGCCACATCACCAGATCATTTTGCGCCGCGCTTGGCCCCGCGCCGCGAAGGCGGAATCACGCCTTTCTCCGGCCGCTCCTGCTCGATCGGGTCTGAGAGCTTGTGCAACGGCTTATCTCCAGCGGAAGACAATTGCTGCCCTGCCGCGGTCACAGTCAGTCCCTGCCCCGTGTAGATCGCCTCGCTGTAAGTGCTTCCCGAAACTGCTTGCGCCACGGCGAACACTCCGTGCGGCACGCCGCTGGTGAACACGGTGGCGATGTAGTCTCCCACCATCAGCCCGTTCTGCGAATTCGGCAGCCAGCTCAGCTGCATCGGCCCGGAGAGCGCGACCGGCGCATTCCACGTCGAGCCTCCGTTCGCCGACGAAATGTAGCCCACCAGAAGCTGGCAGGTCGACAGCGTGCAGGCGCTCTGAGAATAGTAATAGTAGTGCAGCGCCACGTGCGCGCCGGTGCCCGAGGTCGCCGGATCAATTCCAATTCCTGGGATCAAATGATCCACCGTACTGGAAGTGGCATCGATGGGAATGCGCGTCACGGCGCCCCAAGTCACGCCGTCGGCCGAAGTGCTGTAAACCAAGTCGTTGGCGGAGCAGTTCGCGCGGAAGCGGCAATCTTCCCACACTACCCAGACTGTGCCCGCGCCATCCACCGCCGCCGAAGGCAACGGTCCGCTGCGGATTCCTCCCGCATCGTTGTGAACCTGAATGTTCGAGATCGTCACCGGGGCCGTCCAGCTCATACCTCCATTGCTCGAACTGAAGGCTGAAATACTTGGGCCCGCCGAAACAAAGGCCTCGATCGGTACCACCACTGTCCCGTTCGGCTGCACCAAAGGCTGGCCGCCGAGACCGTCCGCCAGGTTCGCGGTAGGCGCCGGCGCTGACCACGTCAACCCACCGTCCGAGGAAGTGCTCATGAAAATCTCGTCCGAGGCAGGTTCGTCCCACTCGATATAGCAATTGCCGTAATCCGGACTGCTCGCCCAACTGTCGCACACAATCCAATTCTTGTCGGAGCTCGCAGAGGTGAGGTCGACGCTGCCCGGATTCTGCCAGGTCAGCGCATCGGTGGACCGGCTCACCACGACCGCCGGGGTTTTCGTGCTCGAGATCGGCAACGATGCAATCATCCATACACCATGCTTCGCGTCGTAAGCCACGGCGGGGTCGCTGGCCGCTTCGTACGGTCCAGTCCCCTCACCGGTTGTCAGACCGGGCAGAAATCCGTGAGTCCAGGTAGTTCCTCCGTTTGTGGAAGTCGCCCATCCGATATCGGTCGCGCCCGCGCCTCCATTCGCGGGACCGATGCGTCCGGTCTGAAACGCGGCCACCAGCGTGTTCCCATTGGCCAGCATATGCGGCTCGACCTCGGTCGCATGCTGCCCCGGCGGCATGGTGTAGGGGTCAGAACTGACCTGCGTCAGATTCGAGCCCTCAGGATTACCCGGCGGCATCACGGAAGAAGACGATGAAGAGGAAGACGAACACCCCGCAAGTCCGAACAGTGAACCAGCGAGCAGGATCGCAACTGCAGTCTTGCTGCCGAAATGACCGGTTCTTGCCGCCATCATCTGAAGTCCTATGCATCGACTGAAGTGCTATGCATCAACTGAAGTGCTACACATCGACAAGCCGTAAGCTCAGTTTGATCAAGTTTATTTTGTCATTCCGAATCGGGCTGAAAGCCCGGTGAGGAACCTGCTGTTCGCCAGCCAAACACCCGATTGCTAGCGCGATAAAACCGCGCTCCGAAATGTCAACTTTCAAAAACATCGCTGCCTACCGACTCACCCGCTCCCGCACGAACAAAATTGCCACATCATCCGAATAAATCACTCTCCATCCCCTGGTCTCGGCTAGCATGCTGGCCAGGGCCGCATCTCTAGGCAGCAGCACGCATGACGCCCCCTGCGCGTCGAGCGATTCTTCCCACCCACGCTCCACGTGCATAATCTTCAAGTAAGACTTAAAGAACTCGTCGCCATAAAAATCATGTCGATCATCGACCACAACCCGCGTCTTCGGATAAAGGCGATAAATCAAGTATCCGCCCCAGTAGTCCGGACTTAGCACTGGACCATTCAACTCCGACTTCTCCAGATAGTTCACTGCCTCCACCGGCATCCGCTTGGGATCGAAATGCGCATCCATCAGTAGGTTAGACCCAACCCGCCCGCCGTTCACGGCGATCAACAAAGTAACCACGACTGCGACAATGGCCCACACGTGGCCGCGCAACCACGCTTCCACGGCACTCATTCTCCCGAAGAATTCCCTGCCAAATCCGACGGCCGGCATAATCGGCCCCACCACCATCACCAGCAGAATCGCAGAAACCGGAATATTCCGCGACGCATAAAGCCCGGCATACACAGCGAACAAAACCGTCAGCCCCTGGCTCAGCCGCAGCTCCCGGCCCCGGAGCGCCAGCACCGCCACCGTAATGAGCAGGAGCGCCAGAAAACATTTCTGCGCCAACCCATGAAAGTTGGGTGACTGAAATTCATCGATGTGATCCATCAGGAAGCGATTCGAGAGATAGGAATAAACGTGCTGGTGCAGTTTCCAACCATAGGGATTGACCAGGCTCGCCGCCCCTGAAAGCAGCCCTACCCACACCAAACTCCACGCCCTCCTCCTTGCCGCGATCTTCAGCAGCAGCTCTTCGATCCGCGCCTCTTTGGCTCCGAACCAAGTCCATGCAGCCCCCGCCAGAAAGATTCCCAGCAGTACAAACCCCACCAGGAAACCGCCATGCACATTCACCCACACCAGCATGAGCAAGGGCAACGCCCATAACCATCGCCCGTTTCG
This sequence comes from Candidatus Sulfotelmatobacter sp., assembly GCA_049509155.1. GTDB lineage: Bacteria > Acidobacteriota > Terriglobia > Terriglobales > Acidobacteriaceae > Sulfotelmatobacter. The sequence goes on along the minus strand of JBELAE010000039.1, from coordinate 9,985 downwards.
TCGGCTTCCTGCACCTGTTCCTGCACCAGGCTCTCCGAAACATTCCCGCTCCGAGGAATCAAGGATCACAAACCATGCCAGCGTGAACAGCCAGCTCAGCACATGCGGACGCGCCAGAAAATGAATCGTCGAGGCCCACAAGGCAAGCAGCACCAACACGAGCGCCGCCAGCAAGTTCACCCCTCGTGCAATCAGCAGGCGAAACGTCCACGCGAACACCGCCGCGATCACGACCGCCGTAAGCCACACCACCCCGTTCAGTCCCAACGTAGATTCCAACTGGCCCACGGCCAGGTCATAGAGCCACTCCCAGGCAAACCACGGCTTCCCCGTCATCGTCGAAGAAAACGAATCCACGCGCGGGACGGCGTGCGTAGCCAGAATCTGCTGCCCCGTGCGAATGTGCCACCCGATCCCCGCATCCCCCAAGAGGCGCACCGACAGCGGCGTAAACACCAGCACACCCAGCAGTGCGACGAAAATCAAATCCGCCGCGGAAGGCATCAGCAGGCGAACCCACGCGGCAGTTCCGGTGGTTGCTCCGGTCGTTACTCCGGTCGCCGTCGAACTTCTGGAATCATCTGGCATCGCGCTGAATCTTATAGAGGTGGGGCATGGCACGGCAACCATCGCCCGCAAGAACGAAGAGAAGACGACAGAAGTTGATGAGTCAGAAGATGGCGAATCCGACGACACCCCGGGTCGTAATCGTAGGCGCCGGCTTCGCCGGCCTGAATGCCGCACAAACGCTGGCCAAGGCGCGCGTTCAGATCACGGTCATCGACCGCCAGAATCACCACACCTTCCAGCCGCTGCTTTATCAGGTGGCCACCGCCGGACTTTCGCCGGGAGAGATCGCCGCGCCCATCCGCAACATTCTTCGCTCGCACAAAAACATCACCGTGCTCATGGCCGAAGCCACGGGCTTCGACCTGGAGCGCTGCGTCGTGAAAACTTCTGAAGCCGATATTCCCTACGACTACCTCATCCTCGCCGCCGGCGCAGGTCACAGCTACTTCGGACACGATGAGTGGGAGCCTTACGCTCCCGGCCTCAAGACGATCGAAGACGCGCTCGAAATCCGCCGCCGCGTGCTGCTCGCCTTCGAATTGGCGGAGCGCCAGGCTGCCACCGGTTTTGCCCAGACTGGTTTTAGCAAGGGTGAAACCGCAACGCCCCTCAACTTCGTCGTAGTCGGCGGCGGGCCCACCGGAGTCGAACTGGCCGGCACGCTCGCCGAGATCAGCCGCCATGCTCTCGCCCACGAATTCCGCTCCATCAATCCCGCGCGCACGCATATCCTGCTGCTCGAAGGCGGCCCGCGCGTCCTGCCAGCCTACGCGGAAGACTTGTCCCGCAGCGCGCAGGAGCAACTCAATCGCCTGGGAGTCGAAGTGCGCACCTCCGCGCTCGTGACGCAGATTGAGCCCGGCGCGGTTTATGTTGGATCCACGCGACTGCCCGCCACGGTGATCCTGTGGGCGGCGGGAGTGGCCGCCTCCCCGCTGGGCAAGGCCCTGGGTGCGCCGACTGATCGCGCCGGACGCGTGCTCGTACAACCCGACCTCAGCGTTCCCGGCCATCCGGAAGTGTTTGTCATCGGCGATCTCGCCGCTCTAAAAGACGAGCAGGGCAAAATGCTTCCTGGGGTCGCACCAGTAGCGATCCAGCAGGGCCGCTTCGTCGCGAAGTTGATTCACAAGGAACTAAAAGCGAGTGACAATACAAATGCGTCATCCCGAACGCCCGTGCTTGCACCCACAGGCGGAGGGATCTCGCGCGCAGAGCAAAGGCCACGCCCCGCCTTCCATTACTGGGACAAGGGCAGTCTGGCGACCATCGGCCGCGCCGCAGCCGTCGCCGAATTCGGACGCATCCACATCTCCGGCTTCATCGCGTGGTTGTCATGGCTGTTCGTCCACATTTTTTTCCTCATCGGCTTCCGCAACCGTCTGCTGGTCTTCATCCAGTGGGCGTGGTCCTACGCCACTTACGAGCGGGGTGCGCGCCTGATCACCGGCAGCACCTCCTTGCCGGGATGGACCGCCGACCACCATCCCAATCCTGCCGAGGCAGACGCTGTGCACCCTTTGTGAAACCCGGCGAGATTGGCTCCCTCTTAACCGGGCGTCATCCCGAAGCCCCGCGTTTTCACCAGCGGGGCGAGGGATCTCGCGTGGGGTGGTTTCAAACTGAGCCACCACTGCAAGGCAATCCAATCCATGAGCGAGATGGCGATGTCGCGCCGGGCTCCTGCTAACATGGCCGCATGTTCAATTTTGGCAAGCCGAAAACAGTTGGCGACTGGATCGTTCACGTCGCGGGGGCTATCGTCGCGATACTCCTCGTCTGGTGGATGCTTCGAATGTACGTCCTGTGAACGCACCCAACCCGTAAGAGGCCAACGCTATGGGGATTTTTTCGACGGCAATCGGCGGGCGACGCGGTATGCTTGAGTTGATCCTCAGCTAGCGTGGCGCAACGGGACCGAGAAATGGTCTGTGAGCCTGCATACTCACAGGCTCGAAACCTTCAGTAGCCTTCTAGGAACGATCTGGGGTATCGTCCAGGGATGACCTCTACAAAAGATGTTCTCGATCATCGTCTGATGTGTTTCGGCAAAGGTGACCTCGAAGGCATTCTCGCCGATTACTCACCGGACGCGGTGTTATTCATGCCCACCGGACTAATCAAAGGCGCGGATGCGATCACATCCGTGTTCCAGCACATCGTTTCAGAGTTTACCCAGCCGGGCACTCAGTTCACCTTGCACCAGCAGTGCGTCGAAGGTGACTACGCCTACATTCGCTGGAATGCAGAAACGCCAGATAATGTGTACGACGCTGGGACCGACACGTTCGTCGTGCGGAACGGGAAAATCGTAGCGCATTCCTTCTCTGCCAAGATCACCCCCAAGCGCTGAAGCAACTCATGATCCGACGCTGTCAAGCAAATTTTTCTCGCGTCCCCCTAACCCGTTCTCGCAAAAGCGAATTCTCCCCCGTCCGTTTCGCAAACAATCCTTCGCAACCTGTTAAACTAGATGTAGCTGAAGGTAACGAATCGGTGTTTGGTTGCAGACCATCTCGTGTTGCCCCAATCGAAAATCAACCGTGTAACTCCTTATTCCGCAATATTTTACCTGCAAGTTCTTTGATCTCAATATTTTGCCTTCCCGCAGCCGTATCAGCGCGCGGTAACTCACACAAGTCAAAGCTTTTATCGGGAGCGCGCAAAAAAATAGTTGCGACGCTATCTCTCTTCATGTTCGCCTTCGCCCTTCTGGCGGTTTCTTCGCCGGCCTCCGCGCAAGTCCTGAAGGTCGTGGTCAATGACACCATTCAGCCCATCAGTGCCGAATACATTGCCCGCGCCATCGACGAAGCGCGCCAGCGCAATGATCAGGCTATATTGATCGAGATCAATACACCTGGCGGCCTCGTCAGCTCCATGCAGGGCATCATTGAGAAGATCACGGCCTCCTCCATTCCGGTTATCGTCTACGTGACGCCGACGGGCGGGCATGCCGGCTCAGCAGGAATCTTCATTCTCGAATCGGCTGACGTCGCGGCCATGGCTCCGGGAACAGCCGCCGGCGCGGCGCATCCAGTCACGCTCATCGGTCCGGTCCAGGTCAAGCCGGACGACGAGATGAACCGGAAAATCGAGAATGACGCCGCCGCTATCATGCGCGCCGTCGCCTCCAAGCGCGGACGCAACATCGAAGCCGCGGAAAGCGCCGTGCGCGAGTCCAAATCCTTCACCGAGCAAGAAGCCCTTGCCGGACATCTGATCGACTACGTGGCCTCGAGTCCGGAAGATCTCTTCCGCCAGATGCAGGGAAAGACTTTCAAACGCTTCGACGGGCAAACCGCTTCGCTGAACCTGGCCGGTCTGCCGGTTGTTCCTTTCGAAATGACGCTCAAGGAACATGTCCTGGATGAACTGATGGACCCGAACATCGCCTTTCTTCTACTAGCCATCGGAGCACTTGCGCTCTACGTTGAATTCAACCATCCCGGGGCGGTCGTTCCCGGCACGGTGGGAGTGGTTTTCATTCTGGTTGCGGCCTTCGCGCTGAATCGTTTGCCCACGCGCTTTGCCGCGCTAGGACTGATCCTCGGAGCGTTCGCGTTGTTCGCCGCTGAAGCGAAGTTCACCTCGCACGGAGTGCTCACCGTTGGCGGCATCGCGCTGCTCACACTGGGCGGCCTGCTGCTGGTCGACTCGCCCATTCCAGAAATGCGTGTGCACCTGCTGACCGCGCTGACCGTCAGCGTCCCGCTCGGCCTGATCACCGCCTTCCTCATGACCATCGCCCTCAAGGCAAGGCGCAACAAAGTAGTCACCGGAGCCCAAGGCTTGGTCGGCGAAACTGGAGTCGCACAAACCGCGCTCTCACCGCAAGGCAAAGTCTTCGTCCACGGCGAACTCTGGGACGCGGTCGCTTCGCAGGCATTGCCCCTGGGGCAATTAGTGGTGGTGCGCAAAATCGACAGCCTGACACTCGAGGTCGACCCGCTCACAGAGACGGCGACTGAAGCCAGTCATGCCCCAGCGACGACCTAGTTTGCTGAATGTTTCGTGGATGAAAATGCTCCGGCGCGGGTGCGACGTGGGAGAAGATCAAGCCCCGAAGGGGCGAAAGAAGGCCGCGGTCTCAGCCCCGAGCGGGACCGGACACGGCCAGCAGATCAACGTCAATCCCAGCGGAGTGCAGACCTTCAATCGTCGTGGCGGGAAGTTTTCCGGCCGCCGGCACAATGCCCACCGCACGGTTCTTGCCCAACTGCTTGGCCTGACGAAGGCCGCGGTCGGCCAGCGTGAGAACTTCTTCGTAGCTGAGGGCCCGTGGATTGTCGGGAAACCAGGGAAACGCTGCCCAGCCCAGCGAGCAGGTACGGTGCATTGTCTCCCGCGGGCTTTCTCCAGATGTTTCTCCCGATCCGCCCAGGCTGAACGGCTGATCCGCGACCGCCGACAGAACACGGTGCGCCAGCCATTCGGCTTCGCTGCGATCGGTGTAGCGCGAAACGATCAGAAATTCCTCTCCGCCCCAGCGCACCAGAACATCGGAGTGGCGAATCGAAGAACTGAGACGGCGAGCCATTTCCACCAACACTTTGTCGCCGACATCGTGGCCGTAGTGATCATTCACTTCCTTGAAATTGTCAGCGTCGATCAAATAGAAGACCAGATCGCGCGTGTGCGTATCGCGGCCATCGGCATAGGACCGCAACGCCTGGCTCACATCCGATTCGATGGTCGCCGAGAAATAGCGCCGGTTGCGCAGTCCGGTCATGGGATCGGTAAGCGAAGCCTCCTGCAACACTGAGTTGGTGCGCCGCAGTTCCCGGTTCAGACGGCGATGCTGAATGAACAGCAGGAAGGCCATCAGAAACATGGTGGCCAGCGTCACCAGCACTCGAAAATCCGAAACTTCGCGCGGCAGACGGCGATCGAGCGACCCGTAGAGCGCAATGATCGGCAACGAAAGCACGGCAATCATTGCCAGATTCGTCATCCACGCACTATACGATTCGTCGGCCGCGGTTTCGGCTGTCGGCGACAGGCCCGGACCTAACATGGCAACCCCGACGAACAAAGCGAAGGACGCGCAGTAAGGAATGTCGTACAGGCTGCCGGTGAAATAGACATCACGCTCGATGGCGTTGTTGAGAACGTAGAAGGTGACGCCATTGCACACGAACGCGCCGCAAAAGCACCCATAGAACGTTTTCCACCGTCCTGAACTCTCTCGCCAGAAGACCAGCAGAACGCAGGCAATCAGAATGGTCTCTGCGCCGGCGAGCAAATCGAAGTTGCGATTGTACCCCGCCTCATTGGGCGAAATGTACTGCCAGCAAACCACGAACGACACATACAGATACAGCCACCACAGCAACAGAAGAAGGAAATCCAGAAGGCCCAGCCGCGCACTGCGCTCCGAAGGTTGCCGGTGGGGCCGGAGCAGAAGGCCTGCGATCATGGGCGCGCCGGCCAGAAACAACAACGCATCCGCGGGATACATGGACGGCACTTTTTTCTGCAGCACCAGATCAAAAACGATCCACACCACCTGATCGCAAAACCACATTCCCCAGCCGGCGGCCTGTAGCATCCAGAACCAGCGCATGCGGCCCTTGCTGGCCATGCCGTTCCTGGCAAACGCGGCCAAGACAATCAACATCAGCAACCCGCAGGCGATGTCACTGACCGCGATCTGGACGATGCCGCGAGACAGGAACACGCAACTCACCGTCAGCCCGGCCGTGAACAACACGGCTGCCGCAAGCAATAATTTGAATGGATTGAAACTCTTCAAAGGTTTCCATCTTCACTTGCAGATTTAGCCTTTGCCTCACTCTCGGACTTAGCCTTTGCTTCACTCTCGGCTTTCGCCTTCGCTTCAATCTCGGCTTTAGTCTTTGCTTCATTCGGGGGTTTAGTCTTTGGCCCTGGGGTATACGATACGCGGTAGATCTGGGCATGGATTTCCCTGCGCAGATCGTCCCAGATATTGTCTGGCATCTCGAGAAACACCTTCACCACTTCAGGATCAAACTGCCGGCCCGCCCATTTTGCGATTTCCTCGCGCGCCGCCTGCAGGGTCTGCGCCGGACGGTAAATACGGTCGGAGGTGATTGCGTCCAGCGTGTCGGCGACGGAGAAGATGCGCGCCCCAAGGGGAATCTGCTCTCCCTTCAAGCCGCGAGGATATCCGGTCCCGTCGAACTTTTCCTGGTGCGAGAACACAATCTCGGCGGCTTCGGCGAGAAATGGAATCTTCTTCACGATCTGATAGCCGTGGAAGGCATGTTCCCGCATGATGTCGAATTCGTGGGGCTCGAGTTTTCCCGGCTTGTTCAGAATCTTGTCCGGGATGGCCATCTTTCCAATGTCGTGCAGAAAGGCGCCACGGGCAATGGTATTGATCTGGTCGCGAGGCAAGCCCATGGCGCGGGCAATGGCGATGGTAAATGCGGTCACTCGTTTCGAATGGCCTTCGGTCTCGCGATCTTTCAAGTCCAGCGCGTCGCCCAGGGCTTCCAGAGTGATGTCGTAGGAGCGCTCCAAACTGGCCATCGCAGCCTGCAGTTGATCGGTGCGGGCCTTCACCAGAGATTCCAGGTTGGTTTGATAAGTTCTGTTCTCTACTTTGAGGCGCCGGTTTTCCAGGGCGCGGCTGACCGTGTTCAGCAGTTGTTCGCGTTCGAAAGGCTTCAGCAGATAGTCGTAGGCTCCGTCTCGAATGGCCCTCAGCGCAACCGAAATGTCGTGCACGGCGGTAACCATCACCACCGGCATGTCCGGATATCTTTCTTTCGTACGCTCCAGCAGTCCGATGCCGTCGAGATCCGCCATCATCAAGTCGGAGAGCATCAACTCAAACTCTTCACCTGAGGAGAGGACCGCTAGGGCTTCCATGCCGGAAGCCGCCTGTTTACAGGCATATCCGGCGGTGCCGAGCATGGAGGCGACGATTTCGCGAATCGGTTCTTCGTCGTCAACAACAAGAATGCGGTCGGGCATGGGAATACACGAAAGTCTATCGGCGATTGTAACTCAGCGGCGAGATGCCGAAAGTAATCACCGTGGTCCGGAAACTCCACCGGGAATGCACCGGGCCATGATATTCAAAAGGAAGGAAGACGTACGTCCGCAGGCACGTTCGAAATCTGATGAGCGCATCGTTTTGGTCTCTCTGGAATACGGCGGCAAAGCTTGGACTGGCCCAGCCCACGGCGGCGGAATTGGCTCTGCTGATTCTGCTGTGCGCCTCCCTGCTCGCGCTGCGTGCCTTCCGCGAGACTTATCTCAAAGTCTGGGTTTTGGGTTGGGCGGCCCTGGTGGCGTCGCGTCTGGCCGAACATTGTTTTGCGGCGAAGATACCCGCGCCTTTCGATGCGGTCGCAGTGCAGGCCTCGTTTGTGCTTGCCGTGGGATTGCTGGCGGGAGCCGTCTTGCTTTACACGCGGGACCGGGATTTGCTCGTTCCCTTGATGGTGATCACGCCCGTCCTGGTGGGCTTTGCCGGAACCCGAATTCTGTTGTGGCCCGATTCCCTGCCCTTGCGCGTCGCCGTGGAAGTGGGCTACCGGCTCATCCTGTTGACCGCCTCGATTGCTCTGCTGCGCGCCCGCCGCGGACGGTGGGAACCATCGGCGTGGCTGCTCGCGCTCTGTCTGCCGATGCTTCATCTTTCCTGGCCGCCTTTTACCGACCGCGTTCCGGCCGCGGCCTTCTTCGCAGCCGAGATTGCGCTCGGCATGAGCATGCTGCTGGTTGTATTCGACGAAGCCCGTGCCCGAACCCGCAGACTGCGCGCCATGCAGGCCATCACCGGCAGCATGGCCAGCGCCCAGCAATACGGCAACGTAGTGCAATCGGCTATCGACGAACTGCAGCGCTTGACGCGAGTCAAGGCAGCCTGGTTTCGCCTGCTCGAAGGTGGGCATCTGGTGGCGACGCACGCCGTCGGGCTCTCCTCCGATTTTCTGCGCGATGCAGGTTTCGCCGAGATTGACAGCGCCATTCAGAAACTGTTGGCTGAGCCCGGCCCGCAAGTCACCACGCGAAATGCTGCTGGTCCTGAGCCTGAGGAGTGCCTCAAGACGGAGAGAATTCGCCAGGTTGTAATGGTCCCGGTCGCGGGCAACAAATCGCCGATCGGATTGCTGTTGCTGGGCAGTTCCGGCAGCCGCGGCTGGACCGCAGAAGAACTGGACTTTCTTCAGGCCTGCGCCAAGCAACTTGCGGTCGCGGTCGAGAACTTCCGCTTGCTCGAGCAGGTGCTGCGCTCGCAGCGGCAGTGGATCAACACCTTCGATTCGATTCACGACATCATTCTGGCCCACGACGCCGACTTCCGGATTATCAAGGCCAATCAGGTTCTGCTTCAACATCTGGGCAAGGCCGCGGCGGACGTGGTCGGCAGCTCCTGCGAATTGGCTTTGCCCCACACCTTCGGCGAGTGGACGGGATGCCCCTACTGCGCGATGGGCGGAGACGAGGAATTCACGGAAGGCGCCGACCCCTGTTTCGGCGGCTTCTCGGTGGTTTCAACTTCTTCCTATACCGAACAAGGCAGCCCGCAAAGAGGCACCATTCACGTGGTGCGCGACATTACCGACCGCCGCTCCGCCGAAGAGAAATATCGTTTGCTCTTCGAGCAGGTGCAGGAAGGCGTTTACGTCGCGAATCCTGAGGGCCAGCTGATCGACTGCAACGACGCCTTCGTGCACATGCTCGGCTACAGCCAGCGCGAAGAATTGCTGGTTCTGAACCTGAATACGGAAATCTGCGTCGACCCCAAGCAGCGCGAGGCGTTCCGCCGCGAAATTGAAGACCACAATTACGTGCGGAATTTCGACGTGACTCTGCGCCGCAAAGATGGCACGCTTCTGCTGGCCGTGGAGAGCAGCTTCGCCACGCGCAATTCGACTGGCGACGTTGAACGCTACCAGGGATTTGTTCTCGACATGACCGAGAAGCGGCGTGCCGAAGACGAGATGCGGCGCCGCAACCGCGAACTGAACGCGCTGAATGCCATGGCCGTGGTCGCCGCGCAATCCTTCGATCTCGACGAGATTCTGAACCTGACGCTGCGACAAGTGGTAACTCTGTTCGGAGCTGAGAGCGGGACAGTCTACCTATCCGACAGCGATGCGACCACCTATCGCCGGCGCGCCGCCTGGGGCCCGCGCAGCCGCGACCAGATGCGCCCGGCAGAAGTTCTTTTTACCGAAGGCTTTGGTGACCTGGTGATGCGGTCGCGCACCGAAGTGGTCACCGCCGACTATCTGCCGCACTTGCCGCACAAGGTTGCGGAATTTGTGCGCTCCGATGTGGATCGTTCCTGGATCTGGGTCCTGTTCTGGGGTAAAGACGCACCCGTAGGCGTTATGGGGTTGTGCAGTGGTCTGGGATACACATATTCCAGCAGCGACGAAAATCTGCTGGTCGCCATCAGCCGCCAGCTTGC
>JBELAE010000389.1:0-5092 GCA_049509155.1 Candidatus Sulfotelmatobacter sp. | reverse complement strand
CCGGACGCGCCGGTTTCCGCCAGAAACATTCGCGACGAGATAATTCAGGATCAGCAACGTGCTGGCCGCGACCGCGCCGCCCAACAGCGACGTATCGGGCCCGGTCATCGCATTCTGGACGGAGTTTGAGAGCAGGAGCAGCAGCGTAAGGTCGAACGGAGTCATCTGACCGACCTCGCGCTTGCCGCTCAGGCGCACACCGATCAGCACCAGCAGATAGATCACGCCCGTGCGCAGCACGATCTGCAGCAGCACGTGGACTCCGGGGAAGAACGCTCCGGTCATTATTTTAGTAGCCCAAGTTTAGTAGCCCGGCTTAGCAGCCCAACCTACTGGCCCTGTTTCCCCCGGTCTGGCTCGCGGTTTAGTTCGCGGTCACCGGCACAGGCGCGCCTTTCGGGGTGCTCAAATATCCCGTAGCCTTGTTCTTGTCTACCGTCCACACCACCAGCTCAAACAGCAGGTGATCGCGTCCAGAATAGAACTGAATGGGCTCGGCGACGTTGCGATCTCTCTTCTCGATCGTCTTGTCGTCGGACGTCACATCCATGGTGAACTTGCCTTTCTTGGCATCGGTCTTCCTGAGCTGCAGACTCACAGTCGACACCGGCTGCGGCTTGGCGCCCCGCAGCAAAGTGAACTCATAGTAATTGCGGTCGCCCTTGTGCTTGAGCACATCCAGGTCAGAGCGAGTATTGGCAATCAGCCCGCTCTGCACACCCAGATCGCCGACTGCACTTTGCAGCTTGGCTTTGGTGGCCTCCAGATCCGCCTTGGTCGAAGCGACGTCGGTTTTCACTCCGCCGACGTCGGTTCGCACGCCCGAGATTTCTCCGGTGACCGCATTGATCTGATTGCCCTGCGCCTTCTGTTCCTGCTCCAGACGAGTTTCCGCGGCTTTCTGTTCCGCCTGCAACTCGGCAGTGCGCTGAACCAGTTCCTTCTTGGTCATGCCGGCCTGGCGGGCCAGTGTTTCCTGCTGCGCTTCCTGGGTCTGCATCCGGCTCTGCAGTTCTTTGACCTGCGACTGGCTCGCGCTCAGGTCGTTGGTCAGCTTCTCGACAGCCGAGTGGGTGGCGTAGTGCGCGTACCCGAAAGCGGCCACCACCAGAATGGCCAGCACTATCAGAATCCACTTGCCGGCGTTGGACCCATTTTCCACGTGTATCTGATCGCCTTCATCGACCATGCGCTCTTCCCTCCTCAGGAAGCCAAAGAATGGATTGCAGGGATGTCTTTTTAATTGTTGAGCAGGATCATCATAGCGTCAATTGGCACGGGATGCCAAAGGCGATTCGAGCGGTTCGCTTAGCGGCGAAGCCCCAACGCCTCCTGCAGGACAGGTTCTGGATCGCGCTGCACCGCGGCCGCAGCCGCACCGAGCTGCTTCTCGATTCGCAGACGCGCGGCGGTTTGCGAGGTCGGAACCGCTGTGCTATGCAGGGATCGCGTCACCGTTTCCGATTTCACCATGCAGGCGTAGGCTAACCGCGAGGGAAATCCTGCATCATCGAGAAAACGACCATAGGCAAACCAGTCTTCAGCGCTGGCGCTCGCGTCGGCGATGGAGTCGTCGAGCCGAAGCGCCTGCTGGTAGAGCCGCAGAGCGTCGTCCAGTTTACCGGTCTTCGACTGCAATGCCGCCTCATTCACGTCGGCCAGGCTTTCCAACCTCGCTTGGCGGGTTTGCGCTGCCAGTTTCTCCGCCAGATGATAGGACTTGACCGCCAACTCGGTCTGCGATGAGCGCGCCTGGCAATCCGCCATGCGCAACACGATGGCGATGACCTGCTCCGGCGCTGGACGACCTTCCACTGGTTGCCGGGCAATCTGTTCGAGGAAAGAGTTGTAATGCGACGCCGCGGATTGTGCCTTGCCTTCCCGATCCAGTTCGTCCGCGAGATATAAGTGGGCAAGCTTTTGTCCCGGATCCGCGGCCAAGGCTGCTTCCCAGTTGGCCAGAGCCTGGTCGGCGTGCCCATTCCGCAGCGCCAGCAAACCACGGTCGACCAGCAGATTCGCATCCTTCGGTGTGTACTTGAGCGAGGCTTCGGTCAGACTGAAGGCTTCGTCGAAGCGGTTCTGGTCGATCAGGAACCGCAGCAGGCCCCGCCGAGGTGCCGGATCGGCGGGGTTGGCCTGCATGGCGCGTTTCCACGCAGCTTCCGCCTGTTGCGGCTGGCCGTCTTCCATTGCCCGCTGCGCCAGCCGTGCCTGCAACGAACTATCAAATGAATTGAGGGCTTCCGCATGCTGCAGATCCTGCAAATCGTCGGCGTGCAGCGACAAATAATATCGCGCCTGGTCAACCGTTCCCCAAATCAGCAGGAGCGCCGCCGTGCCAACCCGCAACCAGTGTGCCCGGGCGCTGCCACCAACCAGCCAACGCAGTGCGGCGGCTAACTGTCCGCCAGCTTCGCCGGCGGCGTCCGCGATGCGTTCCCGCGAATTGAGCAACAGCGATGCGATTCGCCCATCGCGCAGCTTCCAGATGGCGCCGTCCAGAATGAAGTGATGAATGTTCACTAACGCTGTAAAGATCAGGAAGCTGGAGGTGAAGTCGTGATGAAACGCGAGGCTGGCCAGCCACGGTCCCGGCACAAACAAGGCGATACCGCCGACCACCAGCACCCCGAAATAGGCCAGTGGACGCCAGTTGCGCGGCTCCCTCGCCGCCAATCCGCCGGCGCGTTCACCCAGGGCTTCGCGGCGCGCGTAGTAACTTGTGATCCACAGGTACTGCGCCGAATGCATGACCGCGAGCACGCCCGAACTGTAACGGTTCTGCGGAATCTCCAGACCCTTGATCAGCGAAATCGCCGCCGGCAGCAGGAACCAGAAAAACTGGGAAGATAACAACGTGAGTGATGGAATCAGTCTTCGCCATCCGGTCGCGCTCGCCAGCCGTGAGAGTCCAAACGTCGACAGCGCCACGAATGCCACGATCAGAATGATCTGCTCCCAGCGGCTTATCACCGCTGGAATTCCCAGCGACAGAAACAGCGGGTCCGTCGAGGGCCCGGTGTGGAAGCTTAGAAACAGAACCAGATACGAAACTACGAAGGCGCCGTATAACGCGCGCCGCGCGCTCTTGTCGGGATCGGCTCCCGCCCGACGGGCGAACATCATGAACAGCCCGTAGTTCTGCCCGCTGTAGTGCCACGGGCTCCAGGTTAAATAGATGGTGAAAATCCAGGGCAGAAGCCGCAGCCAGAAGTGCGACAGTAGCAGCGTCAGCAGAATCAGCCCCGTCGTGTGCACCGTGAAGATGCGGTACTTCTGAAAATCTTCAGAGCGATGGTAAGCCCGATAAATTGTCGCCATGTAGTGCGGATAATTAAAGAATAGCGCCAGCACGTAGAACGCAATCGACCACGACCGCGCATTCGAGGCCGCCGAAACGTACGACAACAGCAGAAGCGGCGCCGACCAGGCTCCACAGCCCACGATGAGGTCGAGCCACGGATTGTAAATCCAGGGCGCGGCTTGTTCCTTTGAATTCTTTTGCAATTTTCCCATTGGTTTCGACGACGGTTTCGACGATTTTCCCGCGGAGATTTCACTACCGCAGCTGTGCAAATTATAGGGTGGAGAATCGCAAGGACACGTAACTCGAATGATGCAACAGGGGTAACGAAGGTAACGGGGCGGTCTCGTTATTCGAACTTCCAACGCGTGGACTTGCTCTGGAAATGTTTCTCCCACAGGCCGAACACCACCCGTGGGCGCACCGCAAACACAGGCTCCTTCATCGAGAGGATGTCGTCCTTCATCTTCGACATATCGAACTTGTACTTTTTTTCATACGGCGGAAGGAACTTGCGCCGCGCCGAGATGTCGGCGATTTCCGCCACGCCTTCGACAATAACCGCCTCCTGCGCATGTTCCGCGCACACGACACAATTCCTGGTGGTCGCCAGATTGCGAGCCTTGCGCGACTTGCTGCCAGTGCTGAATAGGAATCGTCCATCCTGCCACAGACCCCAGACGACCATGGTGTGAGGAGAACCGTCGGGCTTGACAGTGGTGATCCAGTAATTGTGCGATTTTTTAAGCCGCTGCTCGGCCCACGACCACGGGAGAAGGCCCTTGCTGGTTTTGGGGAAGCCGTAACCTGGAGCATGTGGACGGCTGGGTTTGGGTTTCAGGCTCGTTGAGGGTCGGATGATTTTCGTTGCTTTCACCGAATCCTCCGGTGGTTAAAACCGCAGTTGATTTTCTCGACGATTGCCGCGCGGCTTTAAGCCGCGCCCTTTCAAAACGCCAGCATCGGCCAGGATTTTTGTGAGCCAGTTCAAAGGTTCTTTTTCGTCCACTGGTCGAGCCGGTCGAGCGCCTGCTGCAGGTTCTCCAGCGAATTGGCGACGCTGAAGCGCAGGTAGCCTTCACCGAATTCTCCGAATGCCGTGCCGGACAGTGCGGCGACTCCTGCCTGCTCCAGCAGAGCGTCGGCCAGCGGTTTCGACTTCCATCCTGTTTTTGTGATGTTGGGGAATGCGTAGAACGCGCCTTTGGGCATGCGACACGAAAAACCTTTGATCTTATTAAGCCCCGCAACGAACATATCGCGGCGACGCTGAAATTCATCGCGCATGCGGTCGACCGAACTCTGATCGCCTTGAATGGCTTCAATTCCCGCAACCTGCGTGAAGCTTGCAGTGCACGAATTGGAATTCGTCATCAGGCGCGTCATGTGTGCGGCCAAGTCGGCGCGCATCACGCCGTAGCCCATGCGCCATCCCGTCATGGCATAAGTCTTCGAGAAGCCGTCGAGCAGAATCGTGCGCTCCTGCATGCCCGGCACCGACATGATCGAAAAGTGCTGGCCTCCATCAAAAAGTAAGCGGCTGTAGATTTCATCCGACAGGACCATGATGTTGCGGTCGCCGATCAGCTTCGCAATCTGCTCGACGTCGCGGCGCTCCATGATTCCACCTGTAGGGTTTTGGGGCGAATTCAATATGATCAGCTTGGTGCGGTCGCTGATAAGCGCAGCCAGTTCGTTCACGTCGAGCGAGAAGTCGCGCTCCTCTTTCAGGTGAATCGGAACGGCGCGTCCGCCCACGTAGCGGATCATTGACTCATAAATCGG
>JBELAE010000388.1:0-5110 GCA_049509155.1 Candidatus Sulfotelmatobacter sp. | reverse complement strand
GTCCATCGATGCCGCGGCGCGAAAAGTAATTACCGATGCCGGCTACGGCCCCGACTACAAGTACTTCACCCACCGGCTCGGCCACGGCCTTGGCATGGATGGGCACGAGTGGCCTTATCTTGTCCGCGGCAACCGCACGAAGCTGCAGGCCAACATGACCACCAGCAACGAGCCGGGAATTTATATTCGAGGCGAGTTCGGTGTGCGGATCGAAGACGACATGCACATCACTGAAAACGGCGCGGAACTGTTCACGCCACAGACATTGTCGCTGGAAGATCCGTTCGGGAAGGCTTCTCAAGGTTGACGCAAGGGCGAAGGTCCAAACTCTTTTTCAGCCAGCCCTGGTGGCGCGGCGCCATTTCGCGTGCAGCCAGGCGAGGATGCCCAGGGCACAGACCTCGACCGGGCCGGGCGGCATAATTTGCATGCGCCAGAGACTGTCGTAGTCCGTGGTCGCAACATAGACTGCCCAAATGGTGCCGCCCGCGGCGATCAGGCTGGCCCAGAGCTCTTCGGTGCGAATACTGTCCAGCTTGCTCGACGGGTCCTGCTTAATGGTTTTGGGTATGGCGACGACAGGCACGAACTTGTTCGGAGTCTCGACGTAGCCCTCCCGCCGGGCATCCCAGTCGATGTAGTCGCTTGGCGGTGGTTTGGGCACGTTCTATAGAGTGCCACAAAAGAGTTAGCGCAGGCTCATTACTTCGGTGCTTGAACGGTCGTTGATTTTTCTTCCCTCTGCCGAAGAAAACCATCCACCGCGAAGGGCGCGAAGGATCACGAAAGACTTCGTCCAGATTTGGTTTCCTTCGTGGTCCTTCGTATCCTTTGTGGTTCAAGATCTTGGCCGTCTACAGACCCGGCACGGGCGGGCAGCCGGGAAATTCCTTCAGGTATGTGTTTCCGATATAGCCCAGATATTCGATGCCGATTTCGCTGGTGAAGAAGCCGTCGGCGGTGAGCTTGCGCAGGAATGCGAAGAATTCGACGCCCTGCCCCAGGCTGGGATCAGTCTTCGCGTTCTCGCGGTAGGCGATGAGGTCAAGAATTTCCTTCTGTTGCTCTGGCGTGCAATTGAGATAGGCGCTGCCGTAGCGATCGATGCAGGTGTTGTCGAGCCACATCAGTCCGCCGCCGAGAGCGAGCTGATAGTCCGTATTTTCGCTGGTGATCAGGTCGATGAATTCGGGCGCGCCCGCTTCGATCGCGCCTTTCGCGTCGTCGTCGGAAGGAATGATGGTCTGGCAGAGCGACTGCAGCGTCTTGTAGAAGTGGGGGGAGAAGAACTTCGGTGCATATACCTGATTGTCGGCCGCGGCCCGTTCCGCGCGCACCATGCGATGCGCGTATTCGGCCGCTTCCAGAGGAATCACGCGCAGCACTGAACCGGTGATCGCGGTGATGGTGAGCGATTTGAGAATATCTCGTCGCGAAATCGGCATGCGGGGATCCGGCTACAGATTTCCTTTCTTCGCCTGGTCGAGCAAGTAATCCGACGCGCGCCAGGTCAGAGCCATAATCGTGAGGGTGGGATTCTTATCGGCATTGGTGACAAAGCTGGCGCCGTCGGTCACGAACAGATTCTTCACGTCGTGCGACTGGCAGTACTGGTTCAACGCGGACGTGGCCGGGTGTTCTCCCATGCGCACCGTTCCGACTTCGTGGATGATCACGCCACCGTCGGCGATACCGTAAGGGTTCGGCCCATCGGAATGGGTTGAGGTGAGGTAGATTCCGCCCGCGGCTTCCACAATCTCGCGGTAGGTTTCCTGCATATCCTTCGCCATCTTGATTTCGTTGTCGCTCCACTTCCAGTGAAAGCGCAGCACGGGGATGCCCCACTGATCCACGGCGGAGGGATCGATTTCGCAATAGCAGTTTTGGTTGGGAATCATCTCGCCGCGGCCGGCGAATCCGATATAAGTTCCGTATTTTTTCTTGCACTCCTTCTTCAGAGATGCGCCATAACCTTCAAAATCGTCGCATAAGCGGTCGTAGTCGCCGATGCCGGGCATGCCGCGTCCACCGCCGAACTCGGTGTGGTAGCCGCGAAGAAAGTCATTCTTGCGATCGAACTTCCACCACGGCAAGTACATGTGCATGCCGCCGACGCCGTCATGATTGTGCGCCGGCACATGCTCCAGCGCTTCGAAATATCCGCCGCCGCTGCTGCCGACCGTGTCCATCAGGTTGCGGCCCACGACTCCGGAAGAATTCCCGAGGCCATCCGGAAACAGCGTGGACTTCGAATTCAGCAGAAGGCGGGCCGATTCGCATGCACTCGCGGCAACGACGAAGGCCCGCGCATGAATGCGCTTTTCTTCCCGGGTCACCTTGTCGATATAAGAGACGGCCTCCACCTTGCCCTCTTTGCCCACGATCAGTTCCCGCGCCATCGCCTCGGTGATCAGCGTAAAGCGTCCGGTCGTCTCCGCGGGCGGAATCATCACCTGGCTCGAGCTGAAGTTGGACGCGGTAATGCATCCCCGGCCGCATTGCGCGCAATAGTGGCAGGCGGCGCGGCCGTTGTGCGGCTGAGTCAGGATCGCCAGTCGCGAGGGGATGCACAAAATGTTCAAGCTGTCGCATGCCTTCTTGATAATGGTTTCAGTGCAGCGCGGTTTGGGCGGAGGCAGGAAAATTCCGTCGGGAGCGCTGGAGATATTTTCCTTCGTCCCGAAGACTCCGATGTACGACTCAACCTTGTCGTAATACGGCGCTACATCTTCGTAGCTGAGCGGCCAGTCGTCGCCCATGCCGTCATGCGAGCGGGATTTGAAATCCACCGGCGCCATCCGCAGAGCGATGCGTCCCCAGTGGTTGGTGCGACCGCCGACAATGCGCGAACGGAACCAGCGGAATTTTGAGCCGGGAGCGGAAACATAAGGCTCGCCTTCAATTTCCCAGGCGCCGTTGGGCGCAAGAAATTCGTCTCCGACGCCGTGACGAGCCCGGGCTCCCACGCCTGCACCGCGATGCGGCAAGTCATAAGGCCAGACGTGTTCTTTATAGTCTCGCGCGGGAACCAGCGGAGGGCCGGCCTCAAGCAGCGCAACCGTCAGGCCGCCTTCGGTGAGCACCTTGGCCGCGGTGCCGCCGGAAGCGCCGGAGCCGATAATGCAAACGTCATAGGTTTTGGGCGTGCGCTTGACTTGCATGTGTCTCCGTTGCGAAAGACCGTTCAATCGCAGAATAGCAAAAGTAAAAAGTACTTGCTCTAGCCCGGACCCGGCGTGGAGACCGGCGCTGGCGGACGCTTCCAAGGCAGCCGCCAGGTTGTCTTCGGCCCGAAGCGTCGCCAAAAGTAGCGCACGATACGAATCGCGACCACGACCAACGCGAGAATAGACAAAAGCCAAGCCGCAATCAGCGGCAGATTGATGAAGAAGGCTACAACTGAGTCGACCCAGTCGGCCAGTCCCGAAACCATATCGTTCACTGCGACTCTTGCCTGTCGAAGCGGCCGCCAATGGATCCCTGCGATCGATTCGTCCGCCTCGGCGCGCAGCGAGATTTCCAAAGTCGACATGTCGATCTGCGACGTCAGAAACTTCATTTCGCCCTGCATTTGTTCGATCTGGCCGCGCACATCGCTGAGTTTTTCGGTGACGTCGAGCGTGTCTTTGATGGTCGTGGCGCGCTTCAGAATCTGCAGGTACTGCGCTTCTTCGGCCTGAGCGTTCCGCAGGCGGGCGTCCAGATCGATGTACTCGCGGGTGACGTCGCGTGCTTCAACATTCTCGCGGTCAACATTGGTGGCCAAGGCCTTGACCCGCGCGATCACCGGGTCAAGGCGAGCGGCAGGAACGCGGACGGTGATGGTTGCGGAACCGGCGCCGCCATTCATCTGCGTCGATTTCTCGACGAATCCGCCCACGCCTTTGACAATGGACCCAATCTTGTCAATCGACTGGCCGACATCATTCACCAGTAGATCGAGAGATCCGTTGCGGACGATTTTTCGGGCTTCGAAAGTGTCGGGCTGCGGGGCCTGGGCGACGTCGGGAGGATATTTATCGTAGCCCCCCACCAAGCTTGCGCTGAGGACGCCGGTCGACATCGGAACGGCACGGTTAGGGCTGTTCTCCTCTTTCGCAATGCGTTTGCTTGCCTGGTAGGTCGAAAGCCCCGTTGCGTCAGACAACTGCGCGGCCTTCTTCTCGCAGGAAGTGCCTAGCAAGAGGAAAACCGCCAATAGCACGGCGAACAATCGCCGACGCGCGCCTAATGGGGCTGCGGTGATCGACGTCATGATTGCACTCTCAACGTTAGACGCTGACATTCCGTGCAAGGTTCCACGCTCGATCTACCAGCGCAGCGTGCTCAGATATTGGTAGCTTTTGGCGATGCTGTCGAAGGGCTGCTTGGGATGATCGTGCTCGACGATGTAGTGCTTGATGCCAGCCTTGTCCGACTGGGCGAAAATTTTCTTCCAGTCGATCAAGCCGCTGCCGACCTCGGTCAAGTCGACGGTATCGCCGTAGTTCTGCGCTCCTCCGGCCGTGACTTTGGGCATCGAGTGGAGATCCTTGACGTGAACCAGCGGGAAGCGTCCGGGATACATGTTGAAATACTTCAGCGGATCTCCTCCCGCCGCGGTGATCCAGCACAAGTCCATTTCCATCTTTACCAGATTGGCGTCGCACAGTCGGAGGAGTTCATCGTAGGGAAGCTTGCCATCGACGGGGAGAAATTCGAACCAATGATTGTGATAGGCGAACTGGATGCCGGCCTTTTTGGTCTGCTCTCCGCAGCGGTTGAATTTGTCCGCGGCCTGTTTCCAGATGTCGGGAGATTTGCGCAGCTCCTCCGCGATAAAGGGGCAGACAATGTATTTCAGGCCGATGGCCTTGGAGGTTTCGATGACGGCGGGAAACTTGTCGTCGAGTTCGTCGTACTGAACGTGGGTGGAGACTGGGGAGAGACCGTTCTTGTCGCACGCGGCGCGGACTTGCTGCGCGGTGCGGCCGAAATATCCGGCGAACTCGACTTCCTTGTAGCCGATCTGCGCGACCTTGGCGATGGTGCCGTCGAAATCGGTTTTCATCAGATCGCGCACGGTGTAGAGCTGCAGGCCCACCTTGTCAATCTTGTGATCGCCGGCAGC
>JBELAE010000387.1:0-5121 GCA_049509155.1 Candidatus Sulfotelmatobacter sp. | reverse complement strand
CGTTGAGCAGCGCCACTACGAAAGCTACTAGAGTCGAGAACAGGGCTGAGCCGGCGGCTAAACCGTCCAAGCCGTCAATCAGATTGAAGGCGTTGGTAATGGCGAGGACCCAGAGAATGGTGAAGGCTAATCCTACGAACCAGGGGAGTTTGTGCTCGCCGAACAGGACTGGGATGTTGACGATGCGCAGGCCGCCCATGAACAGCATGGTGGCGGCAATGCCCTGCACTGAGAACTTGAAGTAGGGACCGACTCCGTGGAGGTCGTCATAGACACCGAGCAGAAAAACGAGCGACGCGGGGGCAAGGATGGTGAACAGTATCTTCAGCGAAAATGCGGAATGGAAGCGAGGGCTGTGCATCGCCCACAGCGTCGCCATGCCCATGCAGCAGGAGAAGGAAAGGAAAATGGCCACGCCGCCTAGACGCGGCAGAGGATTGGAATGCAGGTGACGCTCTTGCGAAGGCGCCGCGACCCAGCCGCGGGCGGTGGAGAAATCGCGCACGTAGCGAGTGAGTACGAAAGCGGACAGCAGCGCTAAAACAAATGTCCCGAGGAAGATGCCCGTCAACCTGTGTCACCTTCGGCAAGCGGACGTGCGCCGGAACCGCATGCCCGCTCCCGCCTAAAAGAGTATCGCAGCGGAGTATCGCACCCAAGTATCGCAGCAATGACCCGCGGCTAATGGTTAGAAAACAGATTCCTGTTGGCGTTGAGGGTTTATAGACTTTAGCAGCGTCTGCGCGGGATTTTCAATCGCCGCGACGGAAAACTTGTGGAAAACTAGCCCGATAGTGCCGTAATGGACGATAACTAGCCTGCGCATAGTGGGACCGCAACTCATGCTGCTGTGCTAAACTGCAGATCAAATTCTCACTTAATACTTCCGGGGTCTACCGATGGATTCGGGCACTTCGAGTTTCACCCGCCGCAACCGTGGTTGCTGGTTGGCGCTCGCAGGCTTGCTGGTTGTGGTGAGCGCTGCCGCAGCCCAGCAAGCGGGCAACGGGACGCAGCCGGGGCAGAGCGGCACACCTGCGGAGGCGGTACCTTCCGCGGCGGTTCCCGTCGAGACTCCTGCGGCAGTTCCTTCAGCAATTCCTTCAGCACAACCCGCGGCGCAGACCGTGTCCCAGTCGGCAACGGGCGCTGCGGGAGCTGGCGCTGCCAAGGCTGGTGGTGCGGGGCAAGATTCAGCCGACCAGTCGACGGCCGTCAAGCTGGGTCCGGGAGATTTGATTGAAGTGAACGTGTACAACGTTCCGGAGCTGACGAGCAAGGTGCGAGTGAGCCTGGCGGGAGACATTTATCTTCCGCTGATCGATTACGTCCACGTCGATGGCCTGACCCAGGAGGAAGCTCAGTCGGTGATCGAGAAAAGGCTGACGGACGGCGGGTTCGTGCGCAGCCCGCATGTAGCGATTTTTGTGGACGAAGCGAGTTCCCAGGGCGTGACGGTGCTGGGGGAGGTGATGCGACCTGGCATTTACCCGGATACGGCGGATCACAAGCTCTATGAGATTGTTTCCGAGGCGGGTGGGTTCACGTCGTCTGCTTCGCGGAAGATTGCGGTCATCCGAAAGAACCAGCCGGATTCGATTCACGTCGACCTGCCGCGCAATCTGGGCGACGACCTGAGCGGCAATATCGACATCATGCCGGGGGACACGATCACGATCCCGCGGGCGCCTATTATTTATGTGGTGGGGGATGTGGGACGTCCGAGCGGATTGCTGGTCGACAATGGCACGCTTACGGTGCTGCAGGCTTTGGCGCTGGCCGGGGGGACGAACCACACGGCGAAGCTGAGCGGCGCTCGCATCCTTCATAAAGGCCCTACGGGGATCATCGAGACGCGGGTCGAAATCAAGAAAATGCTGCTGGCGAAGGCCCCCGACGTTACCCTGCAGGCGGACGATATTCTTTTCATTCCGGTGAGCGGAGCGCGCGTGTTGGCGGGCAGGACTTTCGATGCGGCGATGACTGCGGCGACGGCGGTGGGAATTTACAGCATTCATCCTTAAAGTGTCCGAAAGGTGTCCGAAGAAAGCTTGAACCACAGAGGACACAGGGGATCACAGAGGACGACTGAGCGCTTAGTTTAAAGATTTCCTAGCAGGCTTCGCAGCACGTCTATGTATTTTCCCGCTGTGGAATGGCGGGAGAAATTCTGCAGAATGTATTCCCTTCCCTTTTGACCCAGCGCGGCTCCCAGTTCGCGATTGGCGGATAGTTGGTTGATGGCTTTCACCAGAGCCTCGGCATTTTCTGGCTCGATCACCAGCCCGGCTCCGGCGGCCTCGACGATCTGGCGTGCCTGACCATCCACGCCGAGAATTACGGGGCGGGCGCAGGACATGAACTCCAGCATCTTGGTGGGGATGACGGTTTTGAAGACGTCGGTTTTTTTCAGGAGAACCAGGCAGGCGTCGGAAGCGGAAATGAAGGCAGGAATTTTCTCGCGGGGCTGCTGGTCTAGAAAACGGACGTTGGTCAATCCGCGGGATTGGGCGAGAGTTTTGATGCGTTCTTTTTCTGCGCCTTCACCTACCAGCAGAAACTGCGCGGTTGAACTCCGGGACTGCAATTGGTGGGCGGCGTCGAGCAGGGTTTCTAGTCCATGCGCCATGCCCATGGTGCCGATGTAGCAGGCTATGAAGTTAAACTTGCCGTCCGCGCCAAGTTCGCGCCGTAGGGCTTGGTTGGCGGCTGGTGGGGCGGGAGTGAAGAGGTCGGTCTCGACACCGTTTTCGACGATTGCAATTTTTTCGGCGGGGACGCGCCAATGGCGCATCAGGTGGTGCTTGAACGCGGGAGTCACTACGACGATTAGGTCGGATCGCTGGTAGAGAAACTTCGCCACCGCGGCGAGGGCGTGGTGCAACAACGAATCTTCATCACCCACGCCGACGGCCGTCAAGGATTCCGGCCAGAGATCGCGCACTTCGAAAACGAACGGCACTTGCCGCGCGAACGCCAGCCACCAGCCGGAGAGCCCGACGAGGAGTTGCGGGGATGAGGCGATGATCACATCGGGGCGTGGGATTGTCAGGCCACGCAGGGCGGCGGAGACGCAGAAGGAAGCGTAGTTGCGCATGCGCTCGTGCGCTTTGCGGTTGGGCAGGGGCCAGAGCCAGGTGCGAAAGACGTCTACGCCGGCGATTTTTTCGCGGTAGATAAGGCGGCGCAGACGGCTGCGCCATTCGGGGGGGACCACTCCGGTGGGGTGATTGGGAAATCCGGTCAGCACGGATACTTCGTGGCCAGCCTGGACCCAGCGCACGGCGAGTTCGGAGGCGCGGGCTGCGGGCGCGCCCATTTCTGGCGGAAAGTATTGTGAGACGTAGAGGATCTTCACGCGAGTCTAGAGGCTATCGCATAAGTAGGCGTTCGGGGTAGGCGGAGGATTTCGGTAGTCGTGCGGTTTGGATTTGGTGGGCGCTATTCCAGAGGCGTCATCCCGAAACCGGCGCGGTTCGTCCGGGTGAGGAAGCTAGCGTGGTGCTTCTCGGACGCGCCGCCGGTGTGCGCGCGAGATCCTTCCCTTCGCCTGAAAAACGGCTCCGGTCAGGATGACGCCCCTAGGAACTGAGACTGGCCAGTCAAACTGCGCCATTACCTCATTCTCACCCACGGAGCTGGGGAGAACTGGATCGTGGTACTATGCCGCCTTGCTTAGAGCTTGTAAATTCGCGGTCTGCGTGCTTTTTCTTGCGGGATTGGCGTTTGCCTGCTATCGCTCGCCGGTTGATAATCTTGATCGGTACATTTACGAAGCCATTGTCCGAGGGAAAACGCAGTCCATTGACGCGGCGTATTCCATCGTCAAGCATACCAGCCCGCGCGCCGAACAAAGCTCGATTCTGGATAGTCCGCAACACTTGCTCGAACTGGAGCCCATGTTTGCGATTCGGCCGGTCTATCTGGTGGCGATTGCAGAACTGAGCAGAGCCGTTCCCATACAGAGTGCGATCAGCTTTATTTCAGCTTTGTCGCTGTTTGGAATTGGGCTGGTCGTTCTTTTCTGGACCAAGCGGCCACTCTTGGCGGGCTTGCTGATGGCTGCGCTTCCAATCCCTTTCCTCGGCAGACTGGGAGGACCGGATGGGCTGGCGGCGGTGCTGGTGATTTCGGCGCTGTGGGTGCTGGAACGGAGCACGATTGTGGCGCTGGGACTTCTGTTCTTGTCGCTGGGGGTGAGAACGGACGATCTCTTAATTCTGATTGCCGTCTTGGCATGGCTGGCGTGGGAACGGAAAGTGCCACGACTGGTTGCGGGAGCGCTTGCGATTGCGGCGGTCGGGATCGTTCTAGGAATCAATCACTGGGCGGGGAATTATGGATGGATCGTGCTGTTTCGCTTCAGCTTTGTCAGCGGGCGCTACCCGGCGCAGATTCCACACGTGCTCGCGGTGGGAGAATACGTCCGCGGTCTGTGGAGGGGGGCTTATGCGATCGCGGACCAGGTTGCGGTTTGGATTCTGCTGGGAATTTTGGCTTGGAGACGTCGACCGGACCCTTTATTGATTGTCGCCGGTTGCGCGGCGGCGGCACATTTTCTGCTTTATCCGTCGGGTGAAGACCGTTATCTGATCTGGGCTTATGTTGTGGTGGGAGTGAGCTTGATCAGGTCATTGGAAGCGGATCGGGCGAGCAAACCGCCTGAGAAATTGGCTGTCGAAACACTGGCTGTCTAGTCCTGGCCTTCGCGACCTCCTTGGCTGTCTCCTTGACTATCTAAGGTAATCGCATGCATTGCAAAACTGCTGCGGTGTAGTCTGGCGGTCGCCTATAGTTGCAACGAGTTGCCTTACACTCCGGCAACAGCCGACGCCGCGGCTGCATCACACGGAATTCCGGCTGCGAAGGCGAGCGCTCTAAACGGGAAACCGCAGGTGTTCTTTTCTGCTGCGACCAGCTGCGCGATGTGTGAGAGGGATTAAAGTTAAGACATTGATGGTCCATCAGTTCAAATTGAGAGTTGCAGTTTTGGCACTGGTCACGCTGGGCTGGGCATCTTTGTGTTCGGGACAGCACGCGCAATCCGCGCCTGCGACGGCTCCGGAGCAAAGTTCGGGACAAGGTTCGGGACAAAGTTCGGGACAAGGCTCAGAACAAAAG
>JBELAE010000386.1:0-5164 GCA_049509155.1 Candidatus Sulfotelmatobacter sp. | reverse complement strand
GCATCCGATTGAGCCGCCGGAATCCAGATGCGAACTTTTTCCCCGGCGGGAAGATTCTTCACCGTAAAGCCATAGTGAAATGTGAAGTGGCGAGAGTCCTGAGCAATGGAGTTGAGTGCGAGGGCAAGAAACAGAGACGACAAGACACAAAGCTTGCGCAGCATAGGCGGCTTCCTTATCAGGTTCTCAACTGAGAACTGAGAACCGGGAACTGAGAACTAGGATTGTTGGAAACGACACACGGGCGTCTTAGAGGGAACGCCGTCAAGTGAAGCCGCGCTTGGGAATGCGCATGGGAAAAAGATGCGGGATAGACTTCCCGCGATGCGGTATTTTAGCAGGCCCCCGTTTCGCCTGGAGGGAAAGTCATTTCAAGGAAGGACGCCGTTATGCTAGCCAGCCGCACTCTCGCCACGCTTTTGATTGTGTGGACCCTATCCGATGTGTCCTATTTACCTGAGAATTTGCATTCGTTCCTTCACTACCTCAGCCACGAGCCACCTGCTTCAACCGCGATCGAATACGGGCGCCACTACTATCTCTTCCTACTGGGTTTCCTTGTTACCAGGATCGTCGGATACTCTCTCATGGCTAGGTGGCTCTACAAGGGCGGTCCGGAGATCGAAGAGCTATTGCTGCCCGAAGGGGAAGAACACGCGGCCGGTCACTGAGTCTGTAACGACGAAAGAAACCACATCCGGTAGAATCTCCCCATGCCCGCCGCCATCCAATGCCGCGACCTGCGTAAGACCTACGACGACAAGGTTGAAGCTGTGCGCGGGCTGAACCTTGAGATCCAGACCGGGGAATGTTTCGGCCTGCTCGGCCCGAACGGTGCAGGGAAGACCACGACCATCGAAATTCTGGAAGGCCTGCTCGCACCGACGTCGGGACAGGTTTCGATCCTGGGGCATTCCTGGATCGAGAACGAGCGCGAGATGCGCGAGTGGTTGGGAATTTCGCTTCAGGAGACGCGCCTGTCCGAAAAACTCACCGTGCGCGAGACCATAGAGCTGTTTGCCAGCTTCTATCGCGAGCCGCGGTCATCCGATGAAGTTCTCGAGCAACTGCAGCTCACCGAGAAATCCGACTCGTGGGTAGGCAAACTATCTGGCGGGCAGCGCCAGCGCCTGGCCGTGGCGACGGCGCTGGTCTGCAATCCGAAAATTCTTTTTCTCGATGAACCGACCACCGGCCTCGACCCTCAAAGCCGGCGTCAGTTGTGGGACATCATCCGTGCCTTCCAGCGCGACGGCGGCACCGTGCTGCTCACCACCCATTACATGGATGAAGCCGAGCGCCTGTGCGACCGCCTGGCCATCGTCGATCACGGGCAGATTATCGCCGAAGGTTCGCCCGCCGATCTGATCGACCGCCTGGGCGGGCATCACGTAGTCGAATTTTCCGTGAGCGGCTCCGATGGCGCCGCGCCGGCGTCGGTGAAAGAAGCCTGGCGCGGATTGCCCAGTGTCGAATCGGTCCGCGAGGACGACGGCATGACTGCTCTCAACGTAAAGCAGCCGCACTTGACCATCCCTGCGTTGCTCGAGGCCATCGCCCGGCAGGGAAGTCAGTTGCAGCATTTGACCACGCGCCAGGCTAGCTTGGAAGATGTGTTCGTGCGGCTGACCGGACGCCATCTGCGGGAAGAGTGAAGTCGGGAATTGCTGATTGTTGATTTCTGATTGTCGATTAAAAAACGATAGGCTCAACTTAGGCTTTCGGAACAGGCTTTTCAATCAGAAATCAACAATCAGCAATCAACAATTGCTACAAGGAGTGGAAATGAATTGCTTCATTCGAATCGCTGTTTTCATTCTTGTTTCGATGACCGTTTCGGGCTGGGCGCAGGCTGTGCCATCGCCAGACCCGTCTGCGCCGTTCGCTCCGTTCGAACAATGGAAGAGCGCAGTCCTCGCGGCGGATGCACCGACTCTGAAAGCGCTCTACAGCACAGACCCCCCGGCGCACGTCGACGTGGGTATCGTGAAGAGTGACGCCGAGGGCGATGCGAATTTCTGGCTGGGCCTGAAGGCGCGCAGCATGGACGTGCATGTGATTCGTAACGAGCCCCGGCACGGTCACATCAGTTACATCTTTCGCGCCGAGGTGCAGACCGCCAGTGGAGCGGCGATTACCATTACTGACGATCAGTCCTGGCTGCAGCAGGGTGATCAGTGGCGGCTGATTTCTGTAGAGCGAACCGACACTCCCCACCTGAAGCAGCCGTCGGACATGAAGAAAAACATATATCCCGCCGATGCCGACGCTCGTGCCGAGATCAAAGAAGCCGAGGAGAGAGCCACCCCGGAGCACAAACGCCTGCTTCTGGTCTTCGGCGCGAACTGGTGTTTTGATTGCCACGTGCTCGACCTTGCGTTCCATGGTCCCGCTCTGGCTCCGATCGTCGCCGCGAATTATGAAGTGGTTCACATCGATCTGGGGCCCGACGAGCACAAAAACGCCGACCTGGTTCAGCAATTCCAAATCCCACTGGACAAAGGCATCCCCGCGCTGGCAGTCGCGGAGAGCGACGGAACGTTGGTGGTCAGCCAGAAAAATGGTGAGTTCGAAGACGCACGCGGGCTGACGCCGGAAGTACTGACTGAGTTCCTGAACAAATGGAGGCCGCAAGCGCAGTAGTTCGCTGGCGTAATTTGATCCGCTGTAATCGAATCTCGTAATCAAACTATGAGCGTGCTTCAGGAAACGCCCCTTAACGCGGTCAAGAAGTCGTCGACCCCGCAACGCCGCAACGGCCGCTGGTCCGGCTACCGCCATCTGCTGATGGCACGTCTGCTCGAACTCAAGCGCGAACCGGAAGTCGTGTTCTGGGTCTTTGTTTTCCCCCTGCTGCTCGCTCTCGGCCTGGGTATAGCTTTTCGCAATAAGCCGGGAGATGCCGTGTCGGTCGCGATCGTCCCTGGAGCCGGGCCCCAGGACGCGCAGGCGCTTCTGGCGCGCTCTCCGCAGCATGAGCTATTCAAGATTCAAGTGTTGCCGGCCCCCGATGCCCAACAAGGATTTCGCCTCGGCAAGTTCGACGTGGTGATCGAACCCAACGGTCAGGGCGGCTTTGAATATCGCTACGATCCCGCGCGTCCCGAGAGCGTCCTAGCGAAAGCCGAAGTCAATGACGCGCTGCAGTCCGCCGCCGGCCGCAAAGACGTCGTCGCGACCAAGTCGGTTACCTCGTCCGAGCCTGGTTCCCGCTACATCGATTTCCTGATCCCAGGCCTGCTGGGCATGAACCTGATGAACTCCGGCATGTGGGGCATCGGTTTCGCGCTGGTCGACATGCGTCAGCGCAAGCTCCTCAAGCGCTTCGTGGGCACACCCATGCGGCGCGGAGATTTTCTGCTGGCCATCATGACCAGCCGCCTGCTGTTAATGGTCATCGAGATCGGCCTGCTGCTGGTGTTCGGCGTCCTTTTCTTTCACATGCGGGTTCTTGGCTCGGTGTGGTCGATCTCGCTAATCGGCGGCTTGGGTTCGCTCACCTTCGGCGGCGTTGGCCTGCTTACCGCGAGCCGCGCTCAGAAAATCGAAAGCATCAGTGGCCTCATCAACCTGGTCATGATGCCCATGTGGATTTTCTCGGGTGTCTTCTTCTCCTACGAACGATTTCCGCAGGTGATCCATCCCCTGATCAAAATCCTGCCCTTGACCGCGCTCAACGATGCCCTGCGCGCCAGCATTCTGCAGGGCACACCGCTCTTTCAGCAGTGGCCGCGTTTGCTGATCCTGGCGCTGTGGGGTGGAATTTCTTTCGTCCTGGCCTTGAAGTGGTTCCGTTGGACTTAGAGTGGAAGAGCGGCGCTTCAGCGCCGCGTAAAGACGCGAAAAATCAATGTGGGCTTCAGCCCCTGCAAAGCAGGAATTCCTGAGTTACTCGTTTCATGCCAGCCCCGCTCAGGCCCCGCTCGCAAATCTTGGGAGAAGTTACGAACGAGGCCATCTGCGGTGCTTGCGAAATGACTGCAGGTTACGACTTGACTAGCTTGGCAGCTTGCTTCCGCACCTTTGCCCAGCGTAGTCGTTGCGCGTCGGCGATCCGCTTGCGGGCTTCTTTGCTCAAGGTTCGTCCTGTCTTCTTGAGCTTCTTCCCGCCAGCTTGGCCTAGCGCATCCAGCGCCTTCCCCACTCTTCCCATCTCTTTTTCAAGACGGGAGTACTCGTACTGCAGGGAAGAGACTACCTTCTTCAGGTTGGTCATGTATTACCCCCTCCATAAGTCGAGGCTAACATGACTTGAGCAATAAGTTGAAAAAATTAGAGTCTCGCACTCGTGTACTTCCCGTCGAGGGAAGGAGAGATAGCCGAACAAATAGAGGTCTATTGCGGTTTCACGTCCACAAACAAGAACCCGTCCACCTTGCTTAGGTCGTCGGTGTCACGATTGAAGACCACTTCCCGGCGCGAATCGGAAAAACGAGTATCCCAAAGAAGAAACTTGTGGATCGCAGTTGATTCCGATACGCCGGAGTCACCGCCGTTTGAAGTTGCGATCCACATGTAGACGATTCCATGGACGACATAGATGTGCGAATTCAACCGCATCAGCGCCGCGTGCTGGTTCAGAAACTGCCCGACGAGCAGGCCGGAATTTACCGCATCCGGCGTGAGATAAGTGGCGTTTACCATAATCGGACGACCGTCACCCAAATATTGCCGCCCTTGCAGTTTGCTCGCGACATCCTTCAAGGACTTAGGGTCGGCGGCCGCGACGCTATCTTCGAGAGCCGAGTCTTTGCCGCAACATATCTCGTGGTCGTGGAATATGGTATCCAGAGAGGTCACCAGTACGTCGGCGGAGTGAGGCGAACGCGCCGTCAACGTAGGCAGATCGTGGACCTGGAGTACCTGATCCTGATAGAGGATTTGCCCCTGAGCGAAAGTGCACGCAGCCAGGGCCAACAACACTAACTTAGTCAACGCCCACCAGGCAGCCATGTAATCGCTGAGCTTGCTCATAAACCAGCTCTGGCTCCATACATCAATTGTAGATTGGTTCGTGGCTTTCTTAACCGGCTTTGCGAAACTTTACGTGGGTTGCGTTGGCGGAGCCTGGTACCCAAATCTGTAAAAATCGCACGTAAAATGCCCAATGCGGAGGCTTTTAACCTGGCCCTATGGTTGCCAGAAACCGTGGCGCCTGCCGGGC
>JBELAE010000385.1:0-5164 GCA_049509155.1 Candidatus Sulfotelmatobacter sp. | reverse complement strand
CCTCGGATCACGTAGCATCTCCCACCACGCAGGAATCGCATGTTTGATTTCGCAGCCGCGCGCGGCAGCGACGACGGCGAAAAAGAACCCATGACCACCATGGGCTTCCTCGATCACCTCGAGGAACTGCGCAAGCGCCTCGTGCATTCCATTGTTGCCGTAGCCGTTGGATTTGGATTGTGCTGGTGGAAGGCCGAATGGCTCTTTGGGTTCGCGCAAAGGCCAATCGTCGACGTGCTTCGCAAGCACGGACTGCCCGAAAAGCTGGTCTTTCTCAATCCCACCGACCCCTTCAACCTTTACTTGAAGGTCGCCGCGCTGGCCGGTCTATTCCTGACCTCGCCCTACGTGCTGTATCAGGTCTGGATGTTCATTTCGCCCGGTCTGTATCGCAACGAAAAACGTTATGTCGTGCCCTTCATGGTTTCGACGATCACCCTGTTCGTCTCCGGCGGATATTTCGGCTACCGGATCGTCTATCCGCGCGCCCTGGACTTCCTGATCGGCTTCGGCAAGCAATTCCAACCCATGATCACGATCACCGAATATACCCAGCTCTTCCTGAGCATCATTCTCGGCATGGGAGTAATTTTCGAAATGCCGATCCTGGTATTTTTCCTGGCCTTCATGGGCATCATGAGCCCGGAGTTCATGATCAAGAACTTCCGCTACTCGATTCTCGTGATATTCATTATTGCGGCCATCGTTACGCCCACGCCCGACATCGTAAACATGTGCGTTTTCGCCGCGCCCATGCTGGTTTTGTATGCCCTGAGCATCGGCGTAGCCTGGTTGGTGCATCCCAAGCAGCGCAATGCGCGAGAAGAAAAGCACAAGGCAAAGCAACAAGAGAAGCAGGCGAAGTAACAAATGGCGGGTGCAATGAAAATGACGGGTGCGATGAAAATGTCGGAAGCGAAATCTTTGCGATGGATTCTGCTGGCGTGCATGTTGATATGGCTGGCCTGTGACCGCGACAAGGACTCTGCTCAGGGGCAGGACAAAGCTCAGACTCCGGCAGCGTCCGCTCCGGTTCTAACTCTGCCGCCAGACTCCGGCCCGCCGCCCGCCATCGACGCCAACCGCGCCTTGCAGTACGTGAAAGAGATTGTGAACTTCGGCCCGCGCCCATTAGGCAGCCCGAATCACAGGAAGGTGGAAGAGTACATCGACTCTCGCCTGAAAGGCGATGACGTCGAGGACGACGTCTTCACCGCTGACACCCCCGAGGGCAAGTTTCCGGTACACAACATCATCGCCAAGTATCCCGGCACAAAAGACGGCATCATCGTGATTGCCAGCCACTACGACACAAACTACCCGCTGCGCCACACGTCCTATGTGGGCGCAAATGACGGCGCTTCCTCGAGCGCGCTGCTGCTGGAATTCGCTAATCAGTTGCGCGGTAAACCACGAGACGGCTACAGCGTCTGGCTGGTCTGGGACGATGCCGAAGAAGCGATCAAACCCGACGGCTCGGGAGGTCTGCCGCAGGAAATGCCATTCAATGATGACAGTTTGTACGGCATTGATCACGTGGCACAGAAGTGGCAGGCCGACGGCACGCTAAAGAAAATCAAGGCCTTCCTGCTGGCCGACATGATCGGCGACGCCGATCTCGACATTGATCGCGATCTGAACTCCACGCCCTGGCTGGAAGATGTTGTCGGGGAAGCGGCGAAACGCCTGGGCTATCAATCACATTTTTTCGCGCGCAACAACCAGGTCAGCGACGATCACCTGCCCTTCATGAAACGCGGCGTGCCCTGCGCCGACCTGATCGACTTTACCTACGGCTACAACAATGTCTTCTGGCACACTCCGCAGGACACGGTCGACAAACTCAGCCCGCAGAGCCTGCAAATCGTGGGCAGCGTCATGCTCGAAACCATCCGCATCCTCGACAAGATGGATCCGCTCCCGCCGAAGTGATCGAGGCCAAAATCGACCGGCAGTTTTGCCGTCGTTGATTGATCGACGTGGCGCCCCTGCCTTTAGGGGTACTGTGGAGGCCTGCGCTGGTGCAGAAAAACGTACGCCATCATTGCCGCGTACAAGAGTGCGAGAAGCAGAAAAATGGCTATGCCGACGGCGACGGTCTGCGCCATCTTCAGACCGGCCAAGGCCGGTGGTGGTTCGGGCGGGCTGCCCAAACCAGAGACTGCGGCGGCGCCGGGTTGCTGGAGTTCTTGACCCGAAGGAGCGGCTGCGCGGGGTTGTTGCCGTAGCGCCTGCCATCGCCAGGTGCCGACCGTCAGAGCCCACAACATCCCCCACACGTTCCAGTGCGAGAGAGGGAGCAGGGCCGCCGGTGCCCACACGAAGAGCCAGAAAAACGTCAACATGGTTAGAATGTCGATTACGTAAGTCCCGGCAAAAGCCACGGCGACGCTCGCCCACCATGCCCGCACCCGCCACTTCCAGAACCAACGAATGAAAGCCAGCGTCCACAGTGAACTCGCCGTGAGATAAATAAACGTGACTACCGTCCAAGTGAGCCACTCCTGCGCTTGGCTTGAATCTGGGTTCGGTTGGGTTGACCACAGGCTGACACGGTATTGCACGGCCCAGCCGAGCAGGTAGACCCAGAAAAAATCGCGGAAGGCACGCAGCTCAGGACCGGCCAAGCCAGGTTCGGCTTCCCGCGCCGAGTGCAGGCGCAGTCCGGCGGCAGTCGTGCCGACCCACATCGTGGCGAACACGCTCAGACAGACGAAGTAGTGATAGGAATCGTTGAGATCATCAATGCGGAATGGGTCGATGAACCGGCTGCGATCGAACAGCATCTCGCACCAGCCAGTTTGTACCGCATAGCCCTTGACGCCAAACCACCAGACAATTGGAACCACGGCCGCGAACAAACCTGCGGCGGCAAAGAGCTGCATCGGACGCCAGTTCATCCGACGGTTTGCGCCGCTTACGATAACGGATCCTGCTCCGGGCAGAAGAAAGACAAACAGCGGGGTTAGCACTGCCTGCAGAACAGGTCCCCAATTGAGCAGCGTTACCGCCGCGCCGCAGGAGTGCTCGCTCCAGTAGGGCCCGCCAAAGACAAAATTGTGCAGGGCTGATTCCACGGGAGAGCACAGCGCAACCGAAACTGCAAGCGCGATTCCAAGGAGGTAGAAGGCGTTCGCATTCACGCGTGTCGAGGGCACGAGGGGTGGCTAGCCTCTTACAGCACTTGACCATGCCAGTATCTCGGAGTCAACAAAATCAATCTGCCCGGTGCTCAAGCGATCAACAAGCAACCGTTTCGCCGAAGGCCAGTTCTGTCCTCCTCCCAAGCAGAGCGCGGCGTTCCCTGCGCCAACCTGATCGACTTCACCTACGGCCTGCAGGAATTCCGACGCTCAGCGTCCTGCAATTGGATATCAAGTAACCCGTTATCCGTCTTGGAGAATTTGATCCAGGATCAAAAGATCTGGAATCAAAACAATTTTGGCTTCGCCACCAGCGCCACGCCCAGCGGAATCTTTCTCGGTGGCAGTGTCATAATTCCAGTAGGTTTCCACGCGGATTTCGCCAGACTCGTGTGGTCGGCCATGCGGTCCACCCAGGGCTTGGCATTAGCCAGGTAAATTCTTGTGCCCGCCCCCATGATGTTCTGCCTTTCGAAGTCCGTCTCCCCATAACATCGGTCAGGATAGATCCCGCGCTTGGCGTCGGCGATACACTGAGCGTCGCCCAACAGCTCCTTGATATGCGGCATCCCGAGTGCGTGCCCGAGTTCGTGACCAAGAGTGGGGCACCACACGTCAAGGTGGTCATAGAGAGTACTATTCGAACGAAACGACTTGGAAGAGGTCACTGATGGGTCCAACCGCACCACGGTGATTTTCAAGTGAGCATTGGCCGCGTTCGGTACTAACCGAAACAAGCACAAAACATTCGGGCGGACAACCCAGCCTGACGTTATGCAGGTGAAGTCCAGTTGGTCAAAATCCTGGGGCGTAATCAGAACAAACTGCCAATTCCAGATGTTTTCGCCGCGTTGAAAAGCCCGCTGGAATTTAATTTGCGACGCAAAATCCCAATCGACAATCGGCAGACGATTTTTGTCTGAATCCACTGCCACGAACTTCGACCCCGGCTTCTCAATCACGCCGGCGATCATGTTCTTGCTGTCCGCGAAGTTCAAACTGTAGCGCAGCGTCAGGGTTAGCCACGCGTTTTGATCGGGATTACGGCCGTCGGGAACCTCGAGGGTGGACATCATATCTGAGCTGTCGATCATAGTCGTCAACATCGCGCCTTCTCCTGGGAAGGTCTACCGGACGATCCGGGTGACCTACCTTTGCAAATTGTTTCGGTTTCCTGCATGGGCTAACTCAGCGACAGGATTCCCTGCAACTAACCACCCACTACGGGATTCCCCGTTCTTGGACCAACGAATCGCAACATTGTACCCCCGTCTCGGCTGCTCGTAACGCCGAAGGAAAACCCAGGACTTGCCAAGCGACGTGAGATGATCGCAATTAATAATGGCCAGGCGTTGGCACGCATACGCCACGAGCGCGTTTCAGCCCATTCGGGCCCACCCGGGGCAATGCGGATCGCGCATGGCGTTCCACACCAGCTTCTTTTTGCGCTTTCCGAGAATTTCATTTCTAATGCACCCCATATGCGCACTGTAAAGCCCCTGTTATTGGCTTTCGTTTTCTGTGTTACGTGCCTTGCCGCAAATCCACCCGCCGACACGAGCGAAGCGAATAAAGTGATCCAGGCAGCGCTTCAGCCCTCGCCGTTGGAAACGAATCTTCATCGTCTAACCGACGAAATTGGCGGCCGAGTTCCGGGCACGGTCGCTATGCAGCACGCGATCACCTGGGGAGTGCAGGCTTTCACAGCGGCCGGAGCTGACAGCGTTCATACTGAGGGATTCACGATTCCGAACTCCTGGTCCGAAGGCGCAACCGATATCACGGCGACCACCGCTTACCAGGTCGATGCCTCGAAGCTCGGCGGGGGAACGGTGCTCTCGCCGTTCCATGTGCGTGCGGTTTCTGTGGCCTGGGCCCCCGCCCTGGCTCCGGTGAAACACGTGCCGGTGGTTGACGTAGGCGAGGGCACCGAAGCTGATTTCAAGAAGGCGGGCGACATTACCGGAAAGCTCGTTCTGGTTCACACCGTCGTTCTCAAAACCTGGGACGATCTCTTCGCC
>JBELAE010000384.1:0-5175 GCA_049509155.1 Candidatus Sulfotelmatobacter sp. | reverse complement strand
CCAGGCCACCTCGCCGAGAATGTACAGACGCTGGGCGTTTTGCTCGGGGGTCGCGCCGGCAAGGGTGGTGAGCTCGGCTTTGGCCTCGCGATTTCGTCCGCTGCGGTGCAGAGCGTCGGCCAGCGCGAGTTCGGCCGCGGGTCGCGATTCGGCTGTGGCGTGACTCGCGAGTTCGCGATATTCGTCGGTCGCGTCGTTGTAGCGTTTGGCTTTCATCAGCAGGTCGGCGCGTGTCTTGCGCTGCGCGAGTGTTGGAGGAGGAAGCGACGGGAGTTTTTTTAACTCTGCGTAGGCCGCGTCGGCCTCGGGCGCGGTCGGCATGTTGTAGTAGACGTTGGCCAGGGCGTCGGCAGCCTTCGCGGTCTGACCGAGCGCGGCATAGGCCTTGCCTATGGCAAACTCGATATCGGAGCGCGCGGGGATGCGGTCTTTCTCAAGAAGCTCGGCGGCCTCGGCGGCTCGGCCTTCGGTGATCAGACCGTTGGCGTAACTCAGGTGCGCATCACGGACCAGCAGCGAATCCGGATATGTGGTTTCGAAGTTGGCCAGCGCGGCGAGTCCCTCGGCCTGACGGCCGGTTTGGAAGTAGCAGCTTCCCAGCCAATAGGCGACGTAGTCTCCCAGGTCGCCGGACAATGGCTTTGCGCGGCTGAGTGGCTCGATCGCCTTCGCATAATCATGGTCGAGAACGTGCGCGTATCCCAAGACCAGCCAGGCCAAAGCGCCGGCATCTTCGCGGGAGTGCGCACGGGCATAGGCTTCCACTCCAGTGTACCCAGCCGCGGAGCGATCTTGAATCAATTGCTGCGCCATAGGTCGCAACGTGGTCGAGGCCACGAAGGCCTGGCGGATGCGGCGCACGCGCGGAGACATGGGCTGCTTTTTTCTTGTGGCCGCGGGATGGGGGGATGCTTTTTTGTTGGCGGGAACCGCGCTGGCCGCGGACTTGCCCGGAGTGCGTGCCGCTGAGGAAGATTTCGTCGGCGCGGCCTTGCGTGGCGCGGGCTTCTTAGGAGCAGTCTGTTTCGTTGTGGGTTTTTCGTTGACGGGCGCGGTTGTGCCAGCTTGTTTTTCGGAAGTATCGGAAGCCGGTGCGGGCGTGCCCTGCTGAACAAGCGCGAATGCGGGCACGCGCAGGAGCGCGGCCAGCGCAAGCACCCACCACCACTTGAGACCCAATCGAACCACCTTCATTGTTTCGCGCGGAGACGCGAAGGCCAGAACCTGTTATGAAATCTTAGCACTGTTGGAGCCAGGACGATGCGGAGAGTGAACCTCAGGGCCTAAGCCCACGTTTCTTGGGAAGCCTGAGCGGCAACCCTGAAGCCGTGCCCTTCCCGAAACCAATGCTATTTGCGGAAGCTTGCGCCCATGACTGACATGTCATCTTCGGCCAGGCTGCGTAGGACTTCCCGCTGAAAGTAGTCGCCACTGGCGGCCGCGGTGTTGCCGTAACGCTTCTGAAACGTGGAACGACTCTTTTCAATGTCTTCTTTCAGGCGATCGTAAAGGTCTTTGTTGCGGCGGCCCTCGGCCACCTTCGCCTGGTTGTACAGCTTGATCTCATCTACCAGCAGACGCGCGAAGCGCTGCGCCTTGCGGTGCGTGTCGGCGTCTTCGGCGGACATCCCGGCGAAGGGGTCGGCGGCGGTGGCGGGTGCAGAGGCTGCCGCGCTGGCCGATGCTGCATGCGCGGAGATCTCGACCACCTCGGCTGGTTCCGGCTCGGGTTGCGGGGGCTGCGGTTGTGGTTCCGGCTCGGGTTTCCTCGCGGTGTGCTTGGAAGGCTGGGCCGCGAAAGGATCGGCAAAAGAACTGACGGTCTGCACCGGGGGCACGGGAGGGTGTTCCGGCCGCTCGATGCGCTCCATACTAACCGCGCTGTCGCTAACATCGCGATGCGCCTGCTTGCGCAGCGAGGCCACTTCCAGCCAGGCGCTGGTGGCCAGCACCAGCACTTCGAGCGATGGGCCATCGAGCACGCCCTCGGCGCCGCCGTCGGCATAGAGCAGGGCCGCGACCTTATCTTTGAGAACCAGGGGCAGCACGATGATCTGCTCGTTCTCGGGTCCGCCAAATTGCTTTACGAACCGCCGGTCCATCTCGGCGCTGTTGGCGGGAGCGACGATGCGGTTCTGATAGGCGTGGGCCGCGGGTCCGGCGGTCATGTCCAGCGGAAAATCTTTTATGGCATCGTCCTCGCCCAAACCGCGGCTCTGCCATCCGGTCGCCGCTCCGCCTTTTACGACGAAGAGCGCGATGCGCGTGCCGTAGGCGCTGCCCGCTTCGAGCAACGCGCGCAGAATTTCTTTTTGCGTGCTTCCGGCATGAATGCTGGCCACGGCCTGCACCAGATTGCTGTGCGGAACATTGCCGTGCTGGACCGGGCTTCCCGCGCCGCTTTCCGCCGACTGTGACGATGCCGCAGGCAATTCTGCCAGAACACGCTCGACCAATTCCGCCTGCAACCTGGGAAGCACCCGGTCGAAAACCTGCGCCACCGCTCGCTCGACGATTTGCTGGAGTTCCTTGCTATCCGCCATGCTCAGAGAACCGTTCCCAATACCGAAGTCTTTGCCCGCCACCTCGCACGTCTAAAAACATACTGCCCTAAGTGCTGATTATACGGCACTTGTAGAAATGCCTTGGATTACTTCGGTACCTGCTCATCCGGGTAAAATCCGGCCTTCTGAACTCTATCGCAAACTTTTCTCGCAGCCTATGGCAAAGCTATTGGGCAAGAAGCGGGTTACCAAGTAGAATAACAGTTTCGACTCTGTGACCATCGTCACATGGTGCGTGATCCATAGTTCGTAACCCATAGTTCTCGAAACCGGAAAATACTGCATCGCCAAGCGAATGGGAGCCATCCAAAACAAACTAGTAGGGCCGGTTAGCGAAGAGCTGGCGCTGGTACGAGCCGCCAAAGAAGGCGACGACTCGGCGTTCGAAGAACTGGTCCGGCGTTACGATCGCAACGTTTTTCGGATCGCGCAACACATCACGCAAAACCGCGAAGATGCGGAAGACGTGGTGCAGGAAGCGTTCCTGAAAGCGTACGGGAACCTGAAACAGTTTCAGGAGCAGTCGAAGTTTTATACCTGGCTGGTCAGGATCGCGGTCAACGAAGCGTTGATGAAATTGCGCCGGCGGAAGCCGGAGCGCACGGTCTCGTTAGACGAAGACATTAAGACGGAAGACGACTCGCTGCCCCGCGAAATCGCGGACTGGAGCCCGAATCCGGAGCAGCAATACACGCAGTCGGAGTTGCGTGAGATCTTAAGCAAGACCATCCAGGGCCTGCCCCCCGGCTTCCGGACGGTGTTTGTGCTGCGGGACGTGGAAGGACTTTCGACCGAAGAAACCGCGGCGGCGTTGGAGTTGAGCGTGCCCGCGGTCAAATCGCGGCTACTG
Source organism: Candidatus Sulfotelmatobacter sp. (assembly GCA_049509155.1). Classification (GTDB taxonomy): domain Bacteria; phylum Acidobacteriota; class Terriglobia; order Terriglobales; family Acidobacteriaceae; genus Sulfotelmatobacter. The sequence goes on along the minus strand of JBELAE010000384.1, from coordinate 1,761 downwards.
CGGGCTCGCCTGCAGTTGCGCGAACGGTTGGGACGCTACTTCCAGAGAAGAGAGAATGGCAATGGCAAGAACGGCGAGGCCAGGAGTTCCGAGGCAGCTGCAAAGACTGCCGATGTCAAAACGGGCGATGCTCCCAGCGGAGATGGCAACCAGTGAAATGCTCTGAATTTCTGACCGAGCTGACCAGTTATCTGGACGGCGTGCTCGACGAAAAAACAAAAGTGGAATTGGAAAACCATCTTTCCTGGTGCCATAACTGCTATGTCGTCTGCGACACAACCAAGAAGACCATCGAGATTTACCGCGACTCCCAGCTCTACGAACTGCCCGAAGATCTCCGCGGCCGCCTGCGATCAGCCATCATGACCAAGTGCCAGCAACAGAAGAAACGCGGCCCGCAGAGCGCGTAAGGCTCACTTTTCCGCTGCCAGAGCTTCCTTGAGGGTAGTCGTCTTTCGTTCGCCTTTTTCCAACTGGATGGTCAGACTGGAATTCTGGTATTGCTTGAGGAATTCCGGATCGCGATAATCCTCGTCTAGATATTCAACGGCAATCAGCTCATATTCGCCGGGAGCGAGGCCGTGTAGTTGGAACTTGCCTTGCTGGTCGGCTCGCTCCGTCTGATAGAGTTCCGTGCGTCCGCGACGCGCCGCATCGGGTATGGCAACCACGGTCGCGCCCGCGACTGGCCGATCCTTGGCATCCAGCACAGCACCCTCGATGGCTGACCCTTGTGCGCCCATCACAATTTCAAGAGAGTAGTTTCCACCGTTTACCTTGAGGCCGGAATTCGTTATATCCGAGCCCCCGAGATGGATCGACTGAAGGAAAGTATCGCGCGCGAAATTCGATCCCGATGTCCAGGCCAAAACCCGGTAAGTCCCCGCGGGGACACGCTGAATTTCGAAGCTGCCGTCACGATTGACCGAAGCGTCGAACGACATTTGTCCGGTGAACCGGCGCCACAGGTCCGAATCGGGTTCATCCGAAGCCAGCGCAACAACCAAGCCTGGCCATTCATTTTTTTCATTGCCCTCCAGATGCAGCCGCCCACGCACGGAACTGACGGGCACAGCCGCGACGTGCAAGTTCTCAATATCGGCATCTGTCACCTCGATGGCTTGGACAAACGTGGATTGCGCCCCAGCATCCGTGCTCGCCTTCATTGCCAAGTAATAGAGGCCAGGCGGGACGCTGCGAATTTCGAATGAGCCGTCCTGCTTGATCTCGGGCGCTGAATAGGAGTCGTGCCACCCATTGGAGTCCTTTGGGTAAAGAAGAATATCGTTGTCGGCATCAGGGGCATTCGTCAGGTTCGCGACCGATCCGCGGACGCGGAATGTGGGGCCGAACACCATATTGATATTGACGGGAATTTCGTCGCCGGGATGGATCTCGATGGGTAGAGCCTGACTCCTGTCGGCGCTGCCAGGATAGTAAGTGTTATACGATCTTTGCGGTCTCTTATGGTTCGTCGTATTGTCCTTTGGGTTGTCCTTATGCTCCGGTTCCACCGTTTCATCGGAGTCGTCTCGGGCCGAAAGTGCCGCGATTAGATAGCGGCCGGGCTGGAGATTGGCCATGCGATATTCGCCCTGATCATTGGTGCGTCCAAAACCATGAGGACGGCTTTCGATGGAGCCTGCCGCATAGCGGGTTGCCGTCACCTCGACCTCGGACATGGGATCACCGTCGCCGTCCAGAACTTTGCCGGTGATTACACCGGCGGGCTGCATTCGGAGGATGAGGTCTTTCAGTTCG
>JBELAE010000383.1:0-5179 GCA_049509155.1 Candidatus Sulfotelmatobacter sp. | reverse complement strand
CTGGAATTCTTCCCGCGACGCGCTTCGCCGTGAACGAATACCTGAACATCGTGCGCAGCCGCAGCCTGCTCGAAGCAGTCGCGTCGTCGCTGACCGAATTGTTCTCCCGCGACTTGATCTCTTTGCGTATGGAGAAACTGCGCCAGCACTATCCGTGGCTCTCCGGCGGCCTGGATTACTTCGAAGCGCGGCTCACGCAAGCTCCCGAAGACGCAAAGTTCGCCATCAACTACGTTTATGAGCATGCGAAAACGCGCGCCGAGCAGGAACTCGCAATCCAGGCCCTGCGCGATAAATGCGATATCCTCTGGGCGCAGCTCGACGCGCTCTATTTCGCCTACGTGCAGCCCGGTTGGCCGCCGCCCGGAGCATTTCTTATCGAGGGAAGCTAGCGTGCGGCATAAATCCGAGAAGACATCCAGGAAGAAATCAAGAAACAAAGCTCTGTCATTCCGACCGAAGCGGAGCAAAGCGAGCGTAGTGGAGGAACCTGCTTTTTCCCGCAGGTCACACACATGACGCCCCCGCAAGATTCCAGTCACCCCCGCCTCGCCGCCGGATGCCGCTGGGGTCCGGAGAGTAAGACAGGCAGCGAACAGGATCGCGTCATCCTCTTCCCCGAAGGCGCCATCAAACTGCAAGGCACCGGCCGCCAAGTCCTCGAGCAATGCGACGGCCAGCGCACCTTCGGCGAGATCATCGCCGAACTGCAGAAACAGTTCGCGGTGGCCGACCCAGAAAAGATTCGCGCCGACATCAGCCAGTTCCTGGAGCAATTGCAGAGGAAACGAATCGTAGACTATTAGGGCGATTTAGCCCTGTCATGCCATAGTGTCACCAGGTAACACCTTTGAGTACAGCCATGCCAAAAGCTTCCACCACCAGTCTGAAGCTTGATGTCGAGGTAAAACAGCGGGTGCAGCGGCTCGCCTCGGCGCGCCGCCGGTCGCCGCACTGGCTCATGCGCGAAGCCATCGAGGAATACGTGGAGCGCGAAGAGAAGCGAGAGCAATTCCGGCAAGATGCGCTGGCGGCCTGGGCGCATTATCAAACAACTGGCCTGCACGCTACCGCCGAAGAAGCCGACGCCTGGTTAGCCAAACTGGAAGCGGGTAAGAACGCCGGTCCTCCGAAATGCCGCGCCTGAAGTGGTCCCAACCGGCGCTGCTGGACGTGGCCCGTCTCCATGATTTCCTGGCCCCCAAGAGCCGGGATGCCGCCAAGCGCGCCGGCAAGGCGATCCGGCAAGGCGTAAAGGCGCTCACCAAGCACCCGGAGATCGGCCGCCCGGTTGAAGAAATGTCCACCGAGTTCCGCGAATGGGTGATTGAATTTGGCAGTGGTGCATACATCGCCCTGTATCACTATGATGGAAAAGAGGTCGTACTGCTGGCGGTCCGCCAAGGCCGCGAAGCCGGATACTAAACTGCACTGTGTTTTATCCCAACGCGAAATAGGGCCGAACGCTACGCCAGTTGCTCCCAACTGACATCCAAGGCGGCGCCCAGTTTCTTGCAGGTGGCGACTGAACCGGTTTTGCGTTTAGTCTCAATCGCTGCAACCAACGCCCGCGACACCTTCGCCTTTCGCGCGAGTTGCTCCTGGGTGAGTCCGCGGTGCAACCGCCATGTGCGCAGAGCAGGTTCTCCTCTCAATCTGCGCTCGGTAATCTCCAGTGGGATGAGTTCGTCCTCGCCATTTTGTAGACGCAGCCTTGCGGCATCGTACGCCTTTACGTCGGCGAGCATTTCCGCATCTTCGACTAACTTCCGCAGAGTTTGCACTGGGATTACCGCGAACTCCTTGCCCTTGCGCGTAATGGTTTCAATTCGCATCAATAAATTCCCCCTCTCGCGCCGACCTCCAACGCCCAGACCTCAAGGCGGTCGTCATGCAACTCGTAGATGACGCGCCAGTCGCCAATTCTCAAGCGGTATCCGTCCCGTCCCTGCAGCCTGGTCACGTTGTTGTGCCCGGCGTAAGGATCGGCGGCAATCTCTTTGATCTTCCCCACAATCCGCTTTTGCCAGTTCACCGGAATGCGGGCGAGCGATTTGGCGAAAGCCTTCGTGGTCAAGACCTTGTACATCGATCTAATTGTTACTTATAGTAACATTCCCGTCAAGAGCATTGTGCCGTAAACAAGACGCATCCGGGAGTCAGCTTGCCTTTCGGATCGATATCACGTCATCATGGAGCTGAGGTGGGAAGCTGGGCTCAGTGCTGCAAAGCGGCGTGAGTTCCTTTGCCGGTCACTTTATCGACAACTTGGATTTTTCCGGGCCGAGTGTTCTTCGCGGCAGAAATCCACCTAATCATGGTTCCTAATCCGCTCGCCCTCATTGCCGAAGTCACGCATCGCTGCCCGCTGCACTGCGTTTATTGCTCCAACCCCCTGGAACTGGCGGGAACGAAGGCTGAACTCTCGACCGAAGAGTGGACCAGCGTCTTCCAGCAATGCGGCCAACTCGGCATGTTGCACGCGCACTTTACCGGCGGTGAGCCGCTGGCTCGGCCCGACCTGACCCCACTGATCGCCGCCGCGCGCGACGCCGGACTCTATACCAATCTCATTACTTCCGGCCTCGGCTTGAACGAAGCGCGCTTGCAGGCGCTGGTTGAGGCCGGGCTTGACCACATCCAGATCAGCTTTCAGGATTCACGGGAAGAAGCCGCCAACTGGATCGCAGGAGCGAAAGCGCACGCCCACAAGATCGAACTCTCGCGGGCGATTCGCCGACGGGTTGACGAAAAGAAGCTCGCCTTCACCGTGAACCTGGTTGTGCATCGCCAGAACCTCGACCATCTCGAAGAGATGATCGCGTTCATCGAGCAACTGAATCCGGAACGAGTCGAGATCGCCCACGCGCAATACTACGGCTGGGCGCTGGCCAACCGCGCCGCGCTCATGCCGACCCACGCGCAGCTGGAGAAAGCGGTCGCAATCGTGACCGACGCCGAGAAGCGCCTCGCCGGCCGCATTCGCATCGATTCCGTTGTGCCCGACTATTACGCGAAGTATCCCAAGGCTTGTATGGGAGGTTGGGGACGAAGATTGATGCTCATCAATCCTGCCGGCAAGGTACTTCCCTGCCACGCGGCGGAAGTGTTGCCGGGCTTGTCATTCGAGAACGTGCGCGAAAAAACTCTGCAATGGATTTGGCAGGAGTCGCCTTCATTCCAAAAGTATCGCGGCGAAGACTGGATGCCTGAGCCCTGCCGCAGTTGCGATCACCGCACCGAAGACTTCGGTGGCTGCCGCTGCCAGGCTTTCCTGCTCACCGGGGACGCCACAGTCACCGATCCAGCATGCTCGCTGGCCCCGTCGCATGCGCTTGTCGAATCCGCAGTGCGCGAAGCCAATGCCTGCCCCGGCATCGCGCAGCCCGCGCCGGCATCGTCGTTCGTGCAACTGCAGAAGCAGTCCGCCGAGCTGTGGAGTTACCGCACCAATCCCGAATAACGCGTTCGCCTCACCACCGCGCCCCGAGCGTAATCGGGCGCAAGTCGGTGGTGACGCCGTTGTGCGTGCCGTGCAGATAGCGGAACTCGGCGTACATCTCGATCTTCGGCGTGATCTTGTGAGTCAGGCCAAAGCCAAAGTTTTCACCAAATTCGTTCTGGCTGGCGTGCAGAAAATCTCCGCTCACCGGCAGGCTGGCGTTGAAACACGGCCCCCACCACACGAAGAACGGATCGCAGGCCGATCCCGGTATGGCGGTCGAAGAATCCAGTTTTCCCGATCGATGATAGAAGGCCGGACCAAACAGAATGTATCCGCCCCAGTCGGGGGTCACTGGAATGCTGATGATGGGGTCAAGCGTGAGCGAGTAGACGTGGCTGTTCCCCCCCGGCGCCTGCGCCGACACCAGCGCCGAGTCGCGCAAAGGCAAATTGTCGAACTGGAAATCCAGGCGGAATCCGATGTACTTACTATAGTTGCGAGCGACGCCGGCGGCCGCGATGCCGCCTCCGCCGCGCACAAACTTTCCCGTAGTGCCGTTGGTGAGGCTGGCTCCGGCTCCCGCGCTGTAAACCCAGTTCTTATATTCTTTCGGCTTTGCCTTACGCGTCCCGATCTCTTCGGGCGTCGCTTCCTGGCTGCCGGAGGGCTTATCGGGCGACTGTTGGGCTGCAGGCGGTTGTTGGGCTGCTGGAGCTTGATCGGATGGTGGTTGTGAAGCAGGTTGCTGCGCCGGAGTTTGTTGAGCATAGACCATCGTGGCTCCTGCCAGAATCGTCGCTAAAATCAACGTCAGAACGACCCTGAATCCAGGAACCATCGCGAACTTTCGAATCATTCATTCTCCTCCCGCTGCCGGGCTTGGTTGCGGACCGTTGCGCTCGACCCATACCTCGGCCGCATCCCTCATCCCATACTTGGGCGGATACCTTGACCGGATACCGTGGCAAAGACAGGCGCTTCTGGATACAGCGGGTCCGCGATGCTCCCGCCGGGATTGCACTCGCAGCAGGCAGGCACCATGATACCAACTTTGATGCCGATTCCGCCCGCGACGCCGCCCCACGCCACTCCTTGCCGAAGTTAGCCGCAGACGTCAGCTGCCGTTGACAACGAATCTGGGATGACTACGCGTTCGGCTTCATGTGTTCCGCAAGGCTGCGAAACAGGCCGGGAAGCCACGCATTCCACTGGTTCCACTCGTGACCGCCGGGAGTAGTGTGAAACTCGTGCGGAAAGTGACGCTCCTCGAGCAGAGCGGCGAATTCGCGGTTCGGCGGGAGCAGGCTCTCTTGGTCGCCGCAGGTCAGGAAAAAATACGGCGCGGCTTCTGGGTCTGCGCTCCGTGCCAGCACAAAAGGATCGTTGTCGCGCCGCGTCTGGCTTCCTGCGGAACCGAAAATTGAAATGAAATGGCGGGACTGATGAAGTCTCTTAAAGGAAAGCCCGCGCCGCGGAACGTCGATGGCCGAACTGAGTCCCCCTGCGAAGATGAACAGCTCAGGATGACGCAGAGCCAACTTCACCGCTCCGAACCCTCCCATCGAAACGCCCACGATCGCGCGGTTCGAACGGCCGGTTGCCACCGGAAACCTGCTCTCCACATCCGAAATAAGATCCCTCACGATGTAGTCCTCGTAGCGATCCTGCGGCGGGTCGGCGGCGTTCGTGTAATACGATGAGCCGCCCTCTGGCATGACGAGAACCAGGCCTGGC
>JBELAE010000382.1:0-5187 GCA_049509155.1 Candidatus Sulfotelmatobacter sp. | reverse complement strand
TGCGGAAGGGCTACAGACGGAAGTAAGAGTGTGAATGTACAGGAGCATGATCCAGCCCGCGATCACAGCGGCGAGCCCAGCAGCCCCGAGTTTGCGCTCCTTCGCCCATGAGGCTCTGGTCATCATGCACCTTCATTGTCCTTAGTAGGTTGGCAATTCAAACATTACTACTGTAAGCAGGCGTTAGCATAAATCTTCTCGGCTAAGAATTCCTTGCTTTGTGCCAGTCCGTCGCCTGCTCGTAAGCGTGAGCTAACCGCAACACCAAATCCTCCCGCCAATGCGGCCCCGCGATCTGCATGCCGACAGGCAGTCCGCTCTGCGTAAATCCGCAGGGAACTGAGATCGCGGGTAATCCCCACACATTGAACGGCCGCGTGTTGCGGAGCAGTTTGAGTTCGGCGGGCCGCAGCGCGTCAGGATCGGATTTCAGATCAGCAATCGCCGGAGCGGGCGCGGTCGTAGTTGGAGTCACCAGCACATCCACGTCAGCGAAGACCCGTCCGATGTTGCGGCGGGCTTCTTCGAGGTCGCGGCGGCGCTGGATGTACTCCGCCGCCGTGACCGCCTCGCCGTTGCGAATGCGCCGCAAAGTTTCAGCCTGGTACAACTCCGGGCTCTTGGCCACGTTCTCCGCGTGATAGGCGTAAGCTTCAGCCGCTTGCAGCGTGCGGTCGATAGGCACGTCGAGTCGTACCTCTCTTATCGCCGCACCCAAACTCGAGATGTCGCGCAAAGCTTGCTCGATCGCCGACGCGACTTCAGGGTCGAGGTCGTCGAAGAAATATCCGCGCGGCACGCCCACTCGCAACTTTTTCGCGCCCTCGCGCAAACCCGACAAGTAATCCGCCACGGCAACATCCACCGAGCCAAGGTCGCCCGCATCGTATCCCGCAATGGCCTGAAGAACGACGGCCACGTCCTCAACAGTCGCCGCCAGAGGCCCTACGTGGTCGAGCGACCGCGAGAGCGGAATCACTCCCCGGCTCGACACGCGCCCATACGTCGGCTTCAATCCCACGCAGCCGCAAAGCGCGGCCGGTTCGCGAATCGACCCCGCCGTGTCCGTGCCAATCGCAGCGTAGACGAGACCCGCAGCGACCGCGGCCGCCGACCCTCCCGACGATCCTCCTGCCATCCGCCCCACATCCCACGGATTATGCACATCCCCAAAGTGGCTGACCAGCGAACTGCCCCCGTAGGCGAACTCATGCAGATTGTTCTTGCCGATGATGACCGCTCCCGCCTGCCGCAGGCGGCGGACAACTTCCGCGTCATGCTCCGGAACCCAATCCTTATATAGCGCGCTGGCCGCAGTGGTGCGAACCCCTGCCAAGTCGATGATGTCTTTCAGCGCCACCGGCACGCCATGCAGCGGCCCGCGCCACTCCCCCCGCAGAATTTCACTCTCCGCCCGCCGCGCCTCAGCCAAAGCAGACTCCGCCATGACCGTGATAAACGCGTTGAGCCCGGAGTCCTCCTTCTCGATCCGCAGAAGACAATCCTGAGTAATCTCAACCGGGGAGATTTCTCTCCGCCGCAAACGCTCGGCGAGTTCGGAAATCGAAGTGAGCCCAGCCATGAAGTCCGACACGAAGTCCGAGCCCATTGTAAAGGCAGAGAGATTTTTCCTCGGTGCTCCTCTGTGCCCTCTGTGGTTATATTCTTACGTCCTCCGCCGCTTCCCGATCATCCAAAAGTCCTATAATCGTTCCGGTCTGTTTTTCCTGGGGTCCAAAAAAATGGCAGAGATGACGATCGCGCCCGTTGCGACCCACGGTTTTTTCGTAGATGGCCGGTGGCATGAAGACGGCGACGTCGTCGAGATTCGCGCGCCCTACGATGGCAGCGTGATCGCCCGTGTCGTGCAGGGCCGGAGGCAACACGCCGAGGCCGCCATTGCTGCCGCCGTCAAGGCTTTCGGCACCACCCGCCGCCTGCCCGCGTTCGAGCGCCAGCGCGTGCTCCGCAGAATCTCAGCCTCCATGACGGAGCGCAAAGAAGAATTTGCCCGCACTCTGGCGCAGGAGGCCGGCAAGCCCATCAAGGCCGCGCGCACCGAAGTCGAACGCGCTATCTTCACCTTCAACGTGGCGGCGGAAGAAAGCACTCGCATCTACGGCGAATATCTTCCACTCGACTGGCAGGAATCCACCGCCGGACGCTGGGGGATCGTACGCCGGTTTCCGCTCGGCCCCATCGCCGGCATTACGCCGTTTAATTTCCCCATCAATCTCGTAGCCCACAAAGTCGCGCCCGCAATCGCGGCGGGTTGCTCCATGGTGCTGAAGCCCGCGCCCCAGACTCCGCTCTGCTCGCTGCTTCTGGCCGAGTGCGTGCAGCAAGCCGGCTGGCCCGATGGCGGCCTCAACGTGCTTCCGCTGTCGAATGAAGACGCGGGCCTTCTCGTAACTGACGACCGCATCAAGCTCATCAGCTTCACCGGCAGCGTCCCCGTGGGCTGGGACATCAAGCGCCGCGCCGGAAAAAAGAAAGTCGTACTCGAACTCGGAGGCAACGCCGGTGTCATCGTGCACAGCGACGCCGACCTCGCCTACGCCGCCGAGCGCTGCGTTACCGGAGGATTCGGCTACGCTGGCCAGACCTGCATTTCGGTGCAGCGCATTCTGGTCGAGCATTCGGTCTACGGAAAATTCACCGACCTTTTCGTCGCGGGCGTGAAGCAACTGAAGACAGGCGATCCGCTCGATGAATCGACCGACGTTGGTCCCCTCATCCGTGAAAGCGACGCGATCCGCACCACGGCCTGGATCGACGAAGCCGTACGCGCCGGCGCCCGCCTGCTCTGTGGCGGCGGCCGCAAGAATCTCGTCGTGGAACCCACCGTGCTCACCGGCACCAAACCCGAAATGAAAGTGAATTGCCAGGAAATCTTCGGCCCCGTCGTGACGGTTGAGCCGTACAAAGACTTCGACGATGCTCTGCGCAAAGTGAACCACTCTGCTTATGGCATGCAGGCCGGCGTTTTCACTCGTGACGCGAAGCTGCTCTTTCAGGCCTTCGAAGAGCTCGAAGTCGGCGGCGTGATTGCCGGAGACGTCCCATCCTTCCGCATCGATCAGATGCCCTACGGCGGCGTCAAAGATTCCGGCCTGGGCCGCGAAGGCCTGCGCTACGCGATCGAAGAGATGACCGAGCCCAAACTCATGGTCATGAATCTGCGCTAGACGTACTGCTTGCCTGCGGCGTCATCCTGACCGGAGCCGTTCTTCAGGCGAAGGGAAGGGATCTCGCGTGCTATGAATCGAGCCCAACTGTTCTTCCGCTGACCGACGCAGCATTTTCCCAATATCGTTCCCGTCGAAGATTTTTTCTTCTGCAAAATTTGAAAAATCCGCGACAAACTCCGATGACTTCTTTATAATTTCCAGTTTCACAGCCAACTCAGAAAACCAGTGGGTGGTTTTCTATTCGCCGTATCGAATCAGTATTCAACCGGACAGCGCACTCGATCACATCACGATTGAAAACAGACGATTGAAAACGGAATGATCGAACCAGAATGATCGAATCAGAAACGATCCGCCGGGTCTCGTAAGCCAGATCTCACAAGGGAATGTCGCAGATTTTTCATCGCAGTACGAATACTCTGTCCCGCGCCACCATCTTCGGCGCGGTCTTCGTAATCGCTGCGCTGTCCTGGATGGCGATGGAAATCCAGCGTTCGCCCTACGTAACTTATGCCGGAGTTCGCAAGCCGCAGCCAGTGCCGTTCAGCCACCAGCACCACGTTAGCGGCCTGGGTATCGACTGCCGCTACTGCCATACCTCGGTTGAGAATTCCAGCTTTGCCGGCATTCCGCCCACCAAAACGTGCATGAACTGCCACTCCCAAATTTGGACCAACGCCAAGCTCCTCGAGCCGGTCCGCGCCAGCTACAAGTCGGGCGAGTCGCTGCAGTGGACGCGCGTGAATCAACTCCCCGACTTCGTCTATTTCAATCACAGCATTCATATTAGTAAAGGAGTCGGCTGCAACACCTGCCACGGCCCCGTCGACCAGATGCCGCTGATGTACCAGCAAGAAAGTCTGCAGATGGAGTGGTGCCTGAGCTGCCATCGCGCGCCGGAAAAAAATCTGCGCCCGCGCAGCGAGGTATTCAACATGCGCTACCAGCGGCCCACGAGTGTGAACCCGGTGGTCGTCGACGGCCAGAGCTACACCGATCAGGCCGACCTGGGCACAGCCCTGTTAACGAAGTACAACGTGCGCAGCGTGAAAGACATTACCAGCTGCAGCACCTGTCACCGCTGAGAGATTTGAAAGGGCGCGGCTTAAGGAGCGTCGAAAAGGTTTGGTGGAGGAGTGGAAGAGCCCGGCTTTAGCCGGGCGTTAAGCGATTGAAAATTGAACAGGGCTTTAGCCCCTGCGACGCAATGACGAACGAAGAAAAAAATCCCGGCAGCCTGGTCCAGATCAAAAAGCGCGAAGACGCTTGTCCTTCGAAAAAACTGGACCTGTCCGCCGTCCGCACAAAAATCGACCAGGCCACGGCGCACGACGCCGCCCAGCCCGAACAAGAAAAGTCCGGCCCCGAATACTGGCGCAGCCTCGAAGAACTCGCCGGCAGCGAAGATTTCCAAACCGCCCTGCACCGCGAATTCCCCAAAGGCGCGTCTGAATGGGTCGATTCCGTCTCGCGCCGCGGATTCCTGAAAGTCATGGGCGCATCGCTAGGCCTGGCCGGCATGACCGGCTGCGTCCGCCTCCCGCTCGAGCCCATCGTCCCCTACGTTCGCCAGCCCGAAGGCGTCATCCCCGGCCGCCCCATGTATTACGCCACGGCCTCCACGCTCGGCGGATACGCCAGCCCGCTCCTGGTCGAAAGCCATCTCGGCCGTCCCACAAAAGTCGAAGGCAACGATCTGCACCCGGCCTCACTCGGCGGCACCGACATTTTTGCGCAAGCCTCGATTCTCGGCCTCTACGATCCCGACCGCTCCCAGACCGTCACCTCCATGGGCGACGTCCGCTCCTGGCTGGCGTTCATGAACGCGATCCGCGGCCCGTTAAGCGCGCAAAAAGCTGTGCAGGGCGCAGGCATCCGCATTCTCACGCCAACAATTTCCTCGCCCACGCTCGCCGACCAACTACGCAATTTCCTGAAGATTTATCCACAAGCCAATTGGCACGTCTACGAGCCGGTCAATCGCGACAACGTCCTC
>JBELAE010000381.1:0-5190 GCA_049509155.1 Candidatus Sulfotelmatobacter sp. | reverse complement strand
CTGGATTCGCTGGATCAAGTAAAGCACGAGCATCGAGACTGCGCTGAACACCAGCATGGTCGTGGCATATTCGGTCCAACGCATCTCGTGAGCTTCGTCGACGCCGGTGACGCGATAGATCAGGCGCTCGACCGGCCGGAGGACGGGATCGAGAAAAGTCTTCTCGCGGGAGAAGACGCGGGTCATGAACACGCCGAGCGGCTTGGTGACGGCAAAGATCAGCCCCAGAAATACCAGGATCTGCAGCCAGCCATTGAGGGTCATTTCAGAATTTCTCCGGCCGCAACAGTGCGTAGAACAAGTACACGGTTACGAGCGCGCTGATGATGAGCATGATGAGAGACTGAACGTCCATTGCTCCTCCTGCTTCGACACCCTGCTTCGACTTCCTACTACTTCATGCGATCTACTTTATGCGGTCGCAGAAACGCACGTACGCGACGGATGCGGCGAAGAATGCGATGGTGACAGCGATCCAAACAACATCCTGCATGGGTAATCTCCTCAGCCGATTTCGAGACCACACGCCGCTAAAATCAGAGCGCCATCCGCCGACTGGAACCGGCCGAAGCTTTTCCTCTGAGAGCTTTCGGGTTCATCTCGATGAGTTCGCCCGGGCGCCGGGGTGGTTCGAACCCGCCAAAACGAACTCCTGATATCGTGTGAGGCAAGCTTATTCCCTCTTTCACCAAAGCTGCAAGGAAACGCAACAGAAACGTCACCGCGCAGAGACATAGGATTGCCAGTGCAACTCTCATCACTTTACCCGGCACACCTGTCGCGGAAAATTCTAAAACTATTGGACAACCCCGCGCGTAAGAGCGGGATCAAGAGTTCATAAAGAATTCGTAAGGGAAATCGGTTTAGGCCCAGGGGACGCTCTCAACTAAGGGTCGAACGCGCCGAGAATCAGATCTGCACCAGCGGTTCAGCAGCCCCAATCTGCCTCGCCAGGCTTGGCATAATACTTACGGCTCGGGCGGGCTTCCGCCGGGGGCGTGGACAATTCGATGAGCGCCAGGCGAGCTGCTGCCACCATCAGCCTGCGCTCGTTCTGCGGGGCGCGATCCCAGGACGAAGACGCTTTTTCGATTCCTTGCCGGTCGCCGTCATGCGCCAAAGCTGCCCGATAGTGATGGAAGAGTTTCGCCAGTTGTTCCGCAGAGACATCCTGAATCGTAGACATTACGTTTTCCCACCTTTCTGTGTCCTTAGGCGTTCTTGTACGTGCCACCCAAGATCAATTTGACTTCGAAAGGCGTAAAGGTTGGATAAAGGGTTCGTAGAATCTTCGTAAGCGGGCTTTGAGTTCGCTGAGGGCTGCGGAGACGATCGCCTTATTCCCCCGGCTCGAAGCGGTATCCCACCCAAGGCTCGGTGACAATGTAGCGCGGCGAGGAGGCATCTGGTTCGAGTTTCTTGCGGAGCTGGCCGACGAAGACGCGGAGATACTCGACTTGCTCGGTGCTTTGGCCGCCCCAGATTGCGCCTAAGAGAGTGCGGTGGTTCACGACCTTGCCGGGACGGCGCGCCAGGAAAACCAGCAGGTCGAATTCTTTCGGAGTGAGGCGAACCTCGCCGTGGCGCACCGTAACTTTGTGAGCGGCGGTGTCGATGCGAAAGTCGCCAATCTCAATCACCGCCTCCGCCGGCTCGCTCTCGGTTGGGACACGGCGAAGATTCGCCCGCACCCTGGCCAGCAGTTCATTCATGCCGAACGGCTTGGTGACGTAATCGTCGGCGCCGGCGTCGAGCGCCTCCACTTTCTGCTGCTCTTTGTCGCGAACCGAGAGCACGACGATCGGGACCTGGGAAACGGCGCGCACGGTGCGGCAGAGCTGCACTCCGTCGATCGAGGGCATCGACAGATCGGTGATGATCAGACTGGGCGACCAATCCTTCATAATCTCCAGCGCCATTTCTCCGCTGTTAGCGATGCGGATGTCGTAGCCTTGCGCCGAGAGGCTGGTGCGGAGCACGCGCGTGATTTGCGGTTCGTCATCGACCACCAGAATGTGCGGGCGGTCGGCCATCAGCGGGCCTCCTGGGTGACGATGTGGACATCGACCGAAGGGGAGTCGCGGAGAAAGCGCTGAATGGCTGAGAGATATAAGTAGCGCTGCCAGCCGGTGCGAGCGGACCGGCCAAAAATCACCTGCGTGATGTGATTCTCGCGCACCAGCTGAGCGACGCCGTCGGCAATACTACTGCCCGACCCGCGCACCACGCGAGCGCCCAGATTCTCCGCAAAGCGAATATTCTCGGCCAAAGTCTTTTGATCCTCGGGACGCGTGTCGCGGCCCACATCGACGTAGAAAACGTAAAACTCTCCGCCCATGGCCTCGGTCATGCGCGAGCCACGCGCGATCAGATATTGCGCCGCGGGATTCGAACTGACACAGACGCCGATGCGCTCGCGCACGGTGTGCGCCGGCTGGGTTGCATCCTTGTCGAGGAAGGCGTCAAGGCTCCGGTCGACCACTCCCGTCACCTGCCGCAGCGCCAGTTCGCGCAACGCGATCAGGTTGCCGGGACGAAAGAAATGCGAGAGAGCGCGCTGGGCGCGGTCTACGGGATAGATATCGCCACGCTGCATGCGCTTCTGCAAGGCCTGCGGTGTGAGATCGGCGAGCACGATTTCGTCTACGCGCTGCATCACCCAGTCGGGAACAGTTTCTCGAACCTGCACGCCGGTGATCTGCTGAACGGTGGGGCCGACACTCTCGACGTGTTGGACGTTCATAGTCGAGAGGACATCTATCTTAGCTTCCAGCAGTTCCATGACGTCTTCATAGCGCTTGGCGTGTTTGCTGCCCTCGATGTTGGTGTGGGCTAACTCGTCGATCACGACCACAGCCGGCTTGCGCGCGAGGATGGCGTCCACGTCCATTTCTTCGAACATCGTGCCCTTGTATTCGAGTTTGCGAGGGGGGATGCGGTCGAGCTTGCCAGCCAGTTCGGCGGTGGCCTTGCGGCCGTGGCTTTCGACCACGCCGGCGATCACGTCTTCGCCGCGGCTGGCGCGGCGAATGGCCTCGCTCAGCATGGCGTAGGTCTTGCCCACGCCGGGAGCGTAGCCAAGGAAAAGCTTGAAGATTCCCCGCGGCTTTTCCGGCGAAACTTCGTTGAGCCACTCCTCGGGCGTTTTGGTCATTGTTTGGCTATCGCGGTTGATCATTGCCTTGGTAACCGCGCCTTGGTCAAAGCAGCTATTGTCTTTCGGAGCGCGGGAATTGTCACGTCCATCGTACAATGCGGGAGTGAAAATCGGGGCGAGAACACAAGCGGTCCGTTACTTCTCTGTGGTCGTAGCGATCAGTTTAATCACAGCAGTCGATTTCAAGCTGCACGTGAATCACACGACCGTCGCATTGATGTTCCTGGTGACCGTGCTGCTGACCTCGGCTTATTGGGGCTTGCGCTATGCCGTGGTGATGGCCGCGGGAGCCACTGCGGCCTTCAATTTTTTCTTTCTGCCTCCGGTCGGAACCTTCACCATCGCAGATCCTCAGAACTGGGTGGCATTGTTCGCTTTCCTGGTGACGGCGCTCGTCGCCAGTAATCTGGCGGAACGCGCGCGTCGCGAGGCGGAAGGAGCGAAACAGCGCCGCCGCGAAGTGGAGCGGCTTTTCGGTCTGAGCCAGCGGTTGCTGGCGTCAGAGAATGTGCTCGAACTGCTGAACGCGTTGCCGAAGTACGTGCAGGAAACATTTTCGGTGGGCAGCGTGGTTGTGATGGCAGCGGACCACCCCACGGTGTATCGTTCGTCGCTCGACGCCAAATTCGAAGAAACCGTGTTGCGTTCAACACTCTTGCGGGGCGAGCCCATTACGCAGGGCGGCGTTTCCTACGTGCCGCTGCGCCTGGGGATGCGCACCGTGGGAGCCCTAGGCGTGGCTGGAGATGAGCTTTCACGGGAAACGCTCGACGCTCTGGGAAGTTTAGCGGGGCTGGCGATTGAACGCGCCCGCGCTCTCGAAGCCCTCAGCAAGAACCGTGCCGAGCAGGAACATGAGCGCCTGCGAACGGCGTTGCTTGATTCGGTGACGCACGAGTTTCGGACGCCGCTGACTTCCATTAAGGCCAGCATCACGACTCTGTTATCGGGAGTGATGCTCGACGAACAAGGACGGCGCGAATTGCTGACCGTGATCGACGAAGAAACCGATCGCCTGAACCGCCTGGTGGGCGAGGCCGCGGAAATGGCCCAACTTGATTCGGGGATGTTTAAGCTTGACCTGCAGCTGCATTCGATCCAGGACGCGCTTCAGCCCGCACTCGACGACGCTAAAGCGTCGCTGGAACATCATCCTGTAGAAGTGATCGTTGCGCCGGATGCGCCCAAGGTTCCGATGGACGTGCCGCGCATTCGCGAAGTGCTGATGCACCTGCTGGAGAATGCGGGGAAATATTCCGACGCCGGAGTTCCAATCAAAGTAACCAGCGAAGTCGACGGCGACAAGCTCGTAACCAGCGTGGCCGACCGTGGTCCCGGCATTGATTCGTTCGAGCAGTCACTCATCTTCGAGAAGTTCTATCGCGGGCAACACCAGCGCTACGCAGCTCCGGGGACGGGCATGGGGCTGGCGATTGCGAAAGTTATCGTGGAGGCTCACGGCGGGACGATCGGCGTGGTCAGCCAGTTGGGCAGCGGGTCGGTGTTTTCCTTCAGTTTGCCGTTGCAAAAGAGTTTGCCGGCGTGAGAGGGAAATCGCCACGTCTCGCAAGAACCGCGAGACATGGGGCACCCCGCATTATTTCTTGATATAGAAGGCGGCTTCCTCGGGGCGTACTACGCGAGGGATCCACAGCGGGCGTCGGAGCCCGCCCGGGCCGGGAGCGGGACGCGCCAGAGCCTTCCATCGCTGATAAACCGCGAAGGACAAATTTGTATCTACAAAAATGTCACCGTAACGGTCATCTGGCGCGGCTTTTTCTACGCGCACCATTTGATGCCAGCAGTGCATGCCGCTGATGGGGTCAGGATGCACGGGGAACGTGATGTCCTGATGCACGCCGGCATCACTCCACCAGACGCGCTTGGTCTCAGGATCAACACTCTCATACGGTGAAACGCTTTCGAGTTGCCGCATCTTCCACTGGCCCTTGCCGACTTCTTTCAGATCGACCCACGCGCTCGACATGCGCTCGACCTGATCTTCTTTGTTGATGCGCCAGCGGCCGAGATGG
>JBELAE010000380.1:0-5197 GCA_049509155.1 Candidatus Sulfotelmatobacter sp. | reverse complement strand
ACGCCGGCGGGGCCGATGACTAGTCCGGGGTCAACGATTGGGACGGTGGCGTATATGTCGCCGGAACAGGTGCGGGCGGAGGAACTGGATCCGCGGACGGATCTGTTTGCGTTTGGGTCGGTGATGTATGAGATGGCGACCGGTGACATGGCGTTTTCGGGGAGCAGCAATGGCGTGGTTTTCGAGGCGATTCTGAATCGGATGCCGACGCCGGTGGGGGATTTGAATCCGGCGATTCCGGAGAAGTTGAACGATCTGATTTTGAAGTCGCTGGAAAAAGAGCGCGAAATGCGCTACCAGACGGCGGCGGAGTTGCGCGGGGATTTGAAGCGGGTCAAGCGCGGCCTGGAGAGTTCTAGGATCAGAGCAGCGAGCGCTTCGGGAATTGCAGCGGTTTCGGGGACGAGCGTTCCGGCGCGGCCGGTGGAAAGAAATCTGGTGCCGCGAAGCAGGGTGTGGACCGCGGCTGGTGTGGTTGGAGCGTTGGCGCTGCTGGCCGGACTGGGAGCGGGGCCGCTAGTGCTGAGGCGCGGCGGGGGTAAGACGGAGTTTGCGGCGTATCATCCGCTGACGTTCCGGCGGGGGATTGTGCATTCGGCGCGGTTTGCGCCGGATGGGAAGACGGTGATTTACAGCGCGGCGTGGGAAGGCAAGCCGCTGGATTTGTATACGACGCGTCCGGAGAGTCCGCAGTCGCAGTTGCTGGAACCGAAAGGGGCGGACGTGCTGGCGGTGTCGGGGTCGGGTGAGATGTTGCTGGCGCTGCACAGCAAGCCGCGGGATTCGTCGTTTCTATATGCGGGGACGCTGGCGCGGGTGCCGCTGGTGGGCGGAGCGCCGCGCGAGATTCTGAATGATGTGGAGTGGGCGGACTGGTCGCCAGATGGAACTAATGTGGCG
Organism: Candidatus Sulfotelmatobacter sp.; assembly: GCA_049509155.1. Lineage (GTDB taxonomy): Bacteria > Acidobacteriota > Terriglobia > Terriglobales > Acidobacteriaceae > Sulfotelmatobacter. Next base: position 4,297 of record JBELAE010000380.1, on the reverse strand, counting down.
ATTGTGCATGACGTTGCGGCGCGGAAGCGGCTGGAGTTTCCGCTGGGCAAGGTGTTGTATGAGGCGGACGGGTGGATTGGAAATCCGCGAGTGGCGCCGGATGGAAAGAGTGTGGCCTTTGTGGATCATCCGCAAACGGGGGACGACGGTGGGGCCGTGGCGGTGGTGGATCTGGCGGGGAAGAAGACGAAGCTGTCGGATGGATGGGACAGCATACAGGGGCTGGCTTGGTCGCCGGACGGGAACGAAATCTGGTTTACGGCCACGCATACCGGAGGAGACCGGTCGATGTATGCGACGGACCTAACGGGGAAAGTGCGGTTGCTGGCGCGGGTGCCGGGCGAGTTGACGCTGCTGGATGTGGGTAAGGAAGGAAATGTGCTGCTCACACGGGGCAACGATCGCGCGGGCATGATCGGGCTGGCTCCGGGAGAAAGCAAAGAGAGAGACCTGTCGTGGCTGGATTGGTCGCGGCCGGGAAGCTTGTCGCCCGACGGGAAGACGATTTTGTTTCAGGAGGCGGGTGAAGGGGGTGGCCCGAAGTACGCGGTATATCTGCGGGACACGGACGGGTCGCCGGCGATCCGGCTGGGCGACGGCAGCGGGTTGTCGTTGTCGCCGGATGGGAAGTGGGCGCTATCGCGGCTGAATATGATGCCGTCGCCGTTGGTGCTTTATCCGACGGGCGTGGGCGAGATGAGGCAGTTGAAGGACGACGGATTGAATCACATGACCGCCATGTTCCTGCCCGATGGGAAGAGGTTTGTGTTCACGGGGACGGAGCCTGGACACGGGGCGCGGCTTTACGTGGAGTCGCTCGAGGATGCCAAGCCGCATGCTTTCAGTTTGGAGGGAGTGGCATCGGCGGTGGTGTCGACGGATGGAACGATGGTGGCGGCGCGCGGTCCGGACCAAAAAGTCTACCTGTTTCCGGTTGCGGGGGGAGAAGTGAAACTCGTGCCGGGACTGCAGGCGGATGAGTTTGTAACGGCGTGGTCGGAGGATGGGAAATCGCTGTTTGTGATGACGCGGTCCGTTCCCGCGCAGGTTTTTCGCGTGGACCTGGCCACGGGACAGAGAAGCTTGTGGAGATTGTTTGAGCCGTCGGATGCGGCGGGGATTGACAGCATTACGCGGGTGCTGATGTCGGACGGAGGCAAGGCTTATGTGTATGGGTATATTCGGACGCTGTCGGATTTGTATTTGGTGGAGGGGTTGAAGTAGGGAGAGGCTGCCAGGCTTCTCTGGGCGGTGCAGAGTTCGGCCTGATTCCGGCTCGGTCGTGAGCGGAGGACGTCGGGATTTGTTGCGGTTCCGTCTCGCTTCGCTTCGGCGGGACGGCCGAAGGCGGCCGTCGCCACATGAGCTGTTGTATATTCTCGGAGTGATCAAAACAAATCTGCGGAAGTTTCTGCTGCTGACCTGTGCGGCGTGCGTGGTGAATCTGGCGCATGCGGAATCCTACAAATATTTTCGGATTGGAAATAAGGTGGACGTTCAGACCCAGCCTGTCGCGGGCATTGCCATGATGGGCGGGGGGACGGATCTGGATGAGGCGTTTCGATGGCTGTGTAATAAGGGAGATGGCGGGGACTTTCTGATTCTGCGGGCGCGGGGTGATGACGATTACAACTCGTATGTGAACGGGTTGTGCAAGGCGAATTCGGTGGCGACGCTGATTGTTCCGGATCGCGAGGCGGCGGAGGATACAAGGCTAGCAGCGATTATTCGGAAGGCTGAGGTCGTATTTATTGCGGGTGGAGATCAGGCGAATTACATTCGCCGGTGGAAGGGGACGGCGGTCGAGCAGGCGATCAACGACGACGTCGCCGCGGGGAAGCCGATTGGCGGGACCAGCGCGGGGTTGGCGGTCCTGGGCGAGTTTGTTTACGGGGCGATGGGAGATAAGGCGGACGACAAGGATTTGGCGTCGGAGGAGGTGTTGGCGAATCCTTATTTCGAGCGGGTGACGCTGGTGCGGGAGTTCTTGAAGGTTCCGCATCTGGAGGGGTTGATTACGGATTCGCATTTTGCGAAGCGCGAACGGATGGGGCGGACGCTGGGATTTCTGGCGCGGATTATGAAGGATGGATGGAGCGCGTCGCCGCGGGAAGTGGCGATTGATGAGAAGTCGGCGGTGCTGGTGGAGGCGGATGGGAAGGCGACGGTGGTGGGCACGGGGAAGGGCGCGTATTTTTTGCGTCCGACGATGGGGCCGGAGGTTTGCGAGAAAGGCGTGGCGCTTACGTTTCGGGGAGTCAGCGTCTACCGGGTTCCGGCGGGCGGGCATTTCGATGTTATCTCGTGGACGGGCAGGGGCGGAGCGGCGTATTCGCTGACGGTGGAGCGTGGGAGGATTGAGAGTACGCAGGCGGGGCGGGGGATTTATTGAAGACTAAGTCGGCAAGGCCATGAAGAAAAAAGTGGTGGGGCTTGGGGAAGTGTTGTGGGATTTGCTGCCGGAGCGGACATGTCTGGGCGGGGCGCCGGCGAATTTTGCGTATATCACTACGCTGATGGGCGATCAGGGGATTGTGGCCAGCCGTGTGGGCGAGGATTCGCGGGGGACGCATGCGCTGCAGCGCATGAAGGAGCTGAGGCTCGACACTGGTCACGTGCAGACGGATGAGGAGCACGCGACTGGGACGGTAAAGGTGGAACTCGACGGCCAGGGAGTGGCGCGATTTGAGATTGCGCATCCGGTGGCGTGGGATTTTCTGGAGTGGACTGCGGATTGGGGGCAGCTGGCCGAAGAAGCGGATGCGGTTTGTTTTGGATCGCTGGCGCAACGGTCGGGGGAGAGCCGCGCGACGATTCGGCAGTTTGTTCAGGCCATGCGGCCGGGCGCGGTGAAAGTGTTCGACGTCAACTTGCGGCAGTCTTACTATTCGCAGGAAGTGCTGGCGGAATCGATGAGGCTGGCGGACATTGTGAAACTGAATGACGAGGAACTGCCGAAGGTGATGAGCCTGGGTCATTTTCAGTTTTCGCCGGGGAATGAGTTGGGGGCGGCCCGGCAATTGATCGGGGAATACGATTTGAAACTGGTGTGCATCACGCGGGGCGGGCGTGGAAGTCTACTGGTGTCGAGCGCGCCGGGGAGGGATGTGGAGGTAAGCGAGCATCCGGGGTTTCGAGTGCGGGTAGCGGATACGGTGGGGGCGGGAGATGCGTTTACGGCGGGACTCGTGCATGAGTATTTGCGTGGAGCGGCGCTGGGTCAAATGAGTGAAGTGGCGAATCGGGTGGGGGCTTGGGTGGCGAGCGAGGTGGGGGCAACGCCTACGCCGAAGAGTAAGTTGGAGCGAGTGCTGGCGGAGGTTGGGTGACGGAGGCGCAGGGGGAGAAAAGAGTGCGTGAGTTCTCCGGCTGTTGTATAGTTGCGAAGTTGGTTACGAATGATTGTGATTGCTTTCGTTATGCGACGAGCCTGGTGAGAGGGAATTATGAACAGTATTGAACGTTACCGGCGCGGAGTTCCTCGGCTGTTATACGTTGTGGTTGCGATCACGCTTGGTGGATTTGGCGAGCTAACGCTCAGTTGCAGCAAGCCCGCAGTGCGGCCGAAAGCGGCGGCGTCGCGGCCTTCGGACATTCAGGTGGAGCTGCGTGGAGGAGGGCCCATCGTGGTGACGACGAAAGCGGCGGAGTTTCAGATTCTGGCTTCGGGATTTCTGCAGGCGACGCTTTTGAAAGATGGCAAGCGGCTGACGCTGGACGAGCCGGGGGTGGGATCGGCGGCGGGCAGTGATTACATTGTGCACGACGGGGAAGATCTTGAGTTTGTGCCGGACTTTGAGTCTGCGAAAGTCCTGGAGGCGACGGGGAAACTGGGGCGGGGGAAGAGAGTGGAGATTGTGGCGCACCCGCTGGCTCCGGCGGGGATTGCGGTGGAGCGCACGCTGGTGATGGAAGTGTATGACGACTTCCCGAATATTGCGCTGGTCAGCATCGCTTACAAGAATGTAGGTACAACGGATTTTCAGATCAATCAGGTCGTCACGCAGCAGCATCGGTTCAGCGCGAAGCTGGTGGATGCGAAGGCACAGCCGTATGACATGTGGTCGTTTCAAGGATCGAGTTATGACTGGGGTGAGAATGATGTGCAGAAGCTGACTCGGACATCTGCGCAGCCGAACCTGATGGGCGAAGCGGTGAAAGGCGGCTATGGGGGCGGGATTCCGGTGGTTGCGTTCTGGACTGGATCGGTGGGCGAGGCGATTGGGGATGTGGAGACGCTGCCGTGGACGCTCTCGATTCCGGTGAAGGTGGAAGGGGATGGGCGGGTGAAGGCGGG
>JBELAE010000038.1:0-20524 GCA_049509155.1 Candidatus Sulfotelmatobacter sp. | reverse complement strand
AGGAAAGTCCAGTGAGCGCCGACTCCGCTGCGATATTCGTTGGTCTCGGTGATATTGTCGGTGCTCATCGTTACCAGCCGGCAATAGGCAACCTCGAGTTCAGGGTAAAGCTGGACCAACAACTCGGCCTGTCTGCGGTCCTTGGGGCAATAGCCTCCGCGGCTGAGCACGAGAACCATCGGATGTTGCCCTTGCAATTCGGAGAGCTTCCGGCGTTTCGCGGCGTGGTCGGAAAGCTCGTAGTCGGGGAAGATGGCTCCGGGGATAATGTCAGATCGCATGGGGAATCCTGAGAAATTGGATGCGCGTCTCCGCGTTACGTCTCGACGCTCCTACCAGGCTAACGCCAGTCGGATACTAAAAACCGTCGACGTCGATCACGGCCTTGGCGAAAGCTTCCGGACCTTCTTGTGGCAGATTGTGCCCGACGCCTCCGGTAATGGTCCGGTGCTCATGTTTGCCGGTGAATTTCTTGGCAAAGGCACTGGGGTCGGGATAATGTGGCGCCCCATTGGCATCGCCTTCAAGAGTGATGGTCGGCACGGTGATGACGGGACCTGTGGCAAGGCGCTTTTCCAGATCGTCATACTTCGGCTCACCGTCAACCAAGCCGAGCCGCCAGCGGTAACTATGGATCACGATGGCGACGTGATCCGGATTGTCGAACGATGCTGCAGTGCGATCGAACGTAGCATCATCGAAGTTCCACTTCGGCGAAGCAATCTGCCAGATCAGCTTGGCAAAATCGTGCCGGTATTTGTCATAGCCGTCCCGGCCACGCTCCGTCGCGAAATAAAACTGGTACCACCATTGCAGCTCGGCCTTCGGTGGCAACGGCGCCCGGTTGGCTGCCTGACTGGGAATCAGATAACCGCTCACCGACACGAGCGCCTTGCATCGCTCCGGCCAGAGCACCGCCATGATGTCGGCCGTCCGCCCTCCCCAATCGAAGCCGGCGAGAATTGCCTTCTCGATCTTGAGCGCATCCATCAGCGCGATGATGTCGAGAGCAACGACCGACTGTTGGCCGTTCCGAAACGTTTCGCTCGAAAGAAAACGTGTCGTGCCGTAACCCCGCAGATAGGGGACGATCACCCTACAGCCCGCCGATGCCAGCAACGGTGCAACATCGACGTAGCTGTAGATGTCATACGGCCAGCCCTGCAAAAGAATAACCGCAGGGCCCTTGGCGGGGCCAGCCTCAGCATAGCCGACGTTCAGAAGGCCGGCGTCGATCTGCTTCAGGGGGGCGAACGATGTGTTCCTAAGGTTGGCGGTCGCGTTGGCGGCTGCTGCTGCATCCACACCGCGATCTGCGAAGAGCGGCCGTTGGGCAAGCAGAGCCCCGCCTGCAGAAAGGCTCGCCAGTGCCAAGAGACGACGACGTGACATCGCAGCTGATTCTTGACGCTCCACGACTAACCTCTCCTTCCAAGGCTCGTTCGCCGGCAGAGTTTCAGTGATTCGTTGATGCCGAGGCCAGACGCGGTTCAACGCTTCTGGTACGGGTGGAAGATGTAGTCCTTCGCCTTCACCGGCGTATGGCACGCGAATCCGCAGTCTGAGGGGCTTTTTGGGTCGGGGCTGAACTTGTCCGATGCGGCATCGTAGTTGAACACTGCATATCCCCATCCACCGCTTTTCGCGAATCTCTTGCTGTCCTTTTCCATGACGAAAATCTGGCTGAAGACGTCCGGCACTTCGACGACAAAAGGGGCCTCGGTGCTCTTCTTGTGCTTCCACTGGAGCTTCGCGATCATCGAGCCATCCGGGAATAGCTGGCCATTGACCGGAACGCCAGCCTTGAACGCTTTGATCATCTTCGGATTGGCGACGATCACCTTGAGTATGTCGTCGGTTCGGGCGGAAGACACGTCGGCCCAGTCCTCGTATCCCCGGAAGTCGGCGAACGCGATTCCGCTGGGCGATTTCAGCGAGTACTTGTCCTGCGCGTAGGCAGTTGTGGCGACGAGGACGGAGAGCACCGCCACGGCTGTCGCAACGATAGTAAATCGGGCTATACGTTCCACGGCGGTGAGCGTTTCGATCTTTTGTTCTTGTTGTTCTTGTTGTTTCCGCGCCACAGATTTTGTCACAAGTTCAGGCATGGTTTGTTCTCCTTGACGAAGAAAGTCTGGTAAGGCCGAGTGCACACGCATCTCCCGCGAGACGCGATTAGGCCACGGGTGAGGGCGCAAAGCAATTAGACGATAGTATCGACGATACTTTCGTATCAAATGTGCGAGAGCAAGTCCCCTTCACTTCGATCGGTGCGCAGGACTGGCCCGAAGGAGAAAGATCGTGCTCCTCAGGCATGAAGGCAGTCGACACGAAAGTATGGGCAATACCATCGTCCAATTGCGGGGCCCACTTTGTTCTGGCTAAATGTCGGCAGGTTTAAGCCGGCGGGTGGTGTGTGTTACCGCGATTAGCCGAGAAGTCGAACGGCCTGATTTGGGAGGTCGTTACAGCAAATCCGGTGATGGAGGGAAACGTGGATTGGAAACGGTTGGTCCAGTTTGCGCTGCTGGGTAGCGGTGGTTTGGAACAATATGCCGTCCTGCTGGTACGCGTTTCGATTGGGGTCTTCTTCGCCATCTCCGGGGCAAACAAGTTGTTTGTTGCCGGCGGCACGAAACCTGTTTACGACACGCTCGTTAAAGCCAAAGTCCCGTTTCCCCATCAGACGGCTTATTTCGTGGCGGGTGTGGAGTTCGTCTGCGGATCGCTGCTGACCGTGGGGTTTCTTTCGAGCCCGGCCTGCGTGGCTTTATTGATTGACATGACTGTCGCCACCCTGACCAGCGCGCTTTCCACCCTGCCTAAAGGACTTTCGCCTCTTAACTGGCTCGACGACTTCCTCTACCTTCCCGAGGTCTTGTACGTGCTCATCTTCATCTGGCTGATCTGCTCCGGCGCGGGAAAGTTCAGTGTCGATTACTGGCTCGCCAGCTTACTTGGGTGACCACGCGAGGACGCCGACAATAGCGGCGGCTAGTTCAGGAGCGACTCCCAGTTGGCTGGCACCCTTCCTGCGGGTCCAGGCGCGGGCTGATTCGCAGGATGCGAATGCGGCGGAGGCAACTCCACACCCTTGATCATCGCCTGCTTCTCGTAATCGTAGAACCAATCCTCACCCGGCTCGAAGCTGGCAATGATCGGATGCCCTGTCGCTGCCGCATGCTTTGACGCATGTTGACTCGGCGAACTGTCGCAGCATCCGATGTGCCCGCACTCCGCACACCGGCGGAGATGAAACCACCAGCCCTTCGATGACGCCAGGCATTCCACACATCCGTCGCCACTGGGTTTTGAAGCGGGATTAATTCCGCGATGATCTTTCTTCATTTGCGGTTTTCCTTTCGACGATGTATTCCAGCAACGAGTTCAAGCCAGCAGTTCAAGCCACCAACAAGATCTTTCCGCTACCACCTTTTTCCGCCGCTGCTTGAGCCTCGGCCGCTTTACTGAGTGGCAGCGTCTGGCTAATCGGGATTACCAGCTTGCCATCTCGCACCGCTTCGGCCATGAACTCGAGCGTTTTCCTGTCGAATTTCGAGAATACATGCACCACCTTCACAGATGGGTACTGCGCGGCGTTCTGCGGCACCTCTACAACCGACGCATACACCCCACCCGGCTTGACCTTGGCGATCAGCTTCAGGGCGGTTTTTCCGCCGACCGTATCTGCCACCGCGTCGAGCGGAGGAAGATTCGCAATCGCGGTGTCGTCATCGGTTGCAACCACCCGATCCGCGCCCACCGTCTTCGCCTCATCCATCTGCCTCTTCAAAACCCCCGCGATCACAGTCGCCCCGCGTTCCTTCGCAGTGAATACCGCCGAACGCCCGACATTTCCGGCAGCACCTACGACGAGAACCGTCTGGCCCGCTTTGATTCCCGTGGCTGAAAGGAGCTGGTTGCCGGTCGTCGTCACCAGCGGCAGCGCCGCTGCCTGGATCAAGTCGAGCCCCTTGGGAACTTTCGCCAGAACCGCGGCTTTCACGACACAAAGCTCGGCGTAAGTATTGTCCGCCATGGCGAACACCTGGTCGCCGACGGAAAAGCCTTCCACTCCCGGCCCAATCTTGACCACAGTCCCCGCCATATCTACTCCGATCAGCCCTGGGAACTGCATGGGATAAAAATCCTTCGTCAATCCGGCGCGCCGCTTGTAGTCGATCGGATTCACGCTCGTGGCTGCTACCCGCACCAGCACCTCGCCCGGACCCGGAACCGGGTCAGGGTAGTCTTCGAACTTGAGTACTTCTGGACCGCCATATTGGTGGACAACAACTGCTTTCATAATTCGTCTCCTTGTGCGCAGCACAAAGCACGCAGCACAAACAGTCGCTGACAAAACTGACAAAACTTTAGATGACCAAAGCCAGAATTTGGTCGCTGACGCAATAATGCACTCCCAAAACTTCGAAAGTGGAAACTACGGGGATGGCATTGCGCAATAATCTAGTGAGAAACCGCGCATCGATTCTGACGCTCAACGTGGCTCGTTTTCGCTGAAGTTCGGTATTTCGCCCACTTCAGCACATCCCTTATCTCGCACTGCAAATAAAAGCCAGTCGAGATAGAAGGCGCTATCACTCCTTCGCTAACGGCATCGCGGACCAGTTCGTATACAGCTTCGTACCCAGGGATCTGCACTCGCTTTGCGAGCTCGATTAGTTCTGGCGCCGGGAGTTCACGCTCCGCAATCATCGAAAACAGCAACATAAGCCCGTCGGGACCCGCGAACCGGTCAAGAGCCAGTCCCTCTACGATGCCCCGGTTCTTTCTGAATTCGTTTCGCGGATTGTACCGACATCCGTACGGCTCTGATTGACTGGGGCTGGTGTTGCGACGGTGCACTAACCGCAACCCGCTTACTTTGGGTTTTCCCTTGGTATCCTCTGCCGCGACCCACTCCACCCAGCCTGCCTGCAGATCTGACATAAGTTCGCCGCAACTATCACATCGCCAACCGGATCGAATAGATTTATCTCTGGGCATAACTCTCACCATCATTCTTCCGCGCGAACTGGCGTGAGGCGAGGCTCCACAAACAACTTGAGCCTCACCTCACGATGCGTTCAACGCGTCACCGCTTTCTTTTGAGGATGAATGCCCAGTTCGTGCCACGACGTTTCCGCGAGGTTGACGTCGTAGTACTTTGCAGCTTTTTCGATGTTCGCGAATGCTAACGCACGGTCGGCATCGGAGACGTCGATGACTTGATCGAACCGCGCGACCGCGTTGCGCACGTGCTGTGCGTCGGTCAGTGGTTCCTTACGCTGCTTCGGAAACGCGTAGACGCTATCGGGCAAGTCGCTCTGCGTCGTCAGCCTTCCGTGTTTCTCGTGAGCTTTCCAAGTCGCTTCCGGCATGTCTTTATCATCCTTTCTTTAGATATTTGGCTGGCGCGATTAAACCCTAGATGCTCCGGCGAATCAATTGGACGATGGTATTGGGCATACCTTGGTATCGTGCCCCGTGGGATAAAGTACGAACCACTCTTGTGCCTGTATGTCCCCTCCAGACTCTGTTGGTCGATACGTTCGTCCTATAGATTCGTCCTCGCGATTCTGGCTTAATTGGGGTTCGAACCTGGCAGCGGTTTGGCTAGGAACAAGGAGAAATATGGCAACTCTACGTGCGTTCCCGAGCAGTGACCCGACTATCGCCCCTAACCCCGAGAGAGTAGACATGAAGTTCGAGGTGGTCGTCATTCCGGTCGCGAACGTTGACCGCTCGAAGGAGTTCTACACCAAGCTGGGGTGGCGGCTGGACGCCGACTTCCCGTACGATAACGGCTTTCGCGTCGTGCAGTTCACACCTCCCGGCTCAGGGTGCTCGGTTCAGTTTGGCACGAAGATCACATCGGCCGTGCCGGGATCAGCCCAAGGCCTCTACCTGATCGTCTCCGATGTTGCGGCTGCTCGCGAAGATCTAGCCGCACGCGGTATTGAGGTGAGTGAGGTGTTCCACTCCGGAACGCCAGGCGCGCAGTTCCAGATCGACGGCAGCGGTCGCATCAGCGGGCCAGCACCGGAGCATGCCACCTACAACTCGTTCGCCACATTTCGTGATCCCGACGGCAATGGATGGCTGTTTCAGGAAATCACAACCCGGCTGCCTGGCCGAGGACTTAGCAATCTGGATGTCGCGACACTCACCGATCTCTTGCAAGAGGCTGAGAAACACCACAGCGAATACGAACCTACCGCTCCAAAGCACCACTGGTCGGCCTGGTATGCCGCCTACATTGTCGCGCGCCAGGACGGCGAGACCCCCGAAGAGGCAGTCAAAGACGCCAAGATCCACATAGAGGGCGCGAGTTGACTACTGCAATGAAACAATGGTCCCGCAATCACAGCGTGCGGAAAGCTCATTTCGGGTTAAGTGCCGAATTAACGGCCTTGAGCAGCGCCGTGTCGCTGAACGGTTTGAACAGGCATTCCACCGCACCCTGCTCGATCAGCCGCTGGCGAACGATGATATCTTTGTCAGCGGTAATGAAGATGATCGGGGTCGCTTGTCGCCGTCGTATCAGTTCCCGTTGAAGATCGGGCCCGGTCGTGCCAGGCATGGCGACGTCAAGGAGCAGGCATCTGGTCTGGTCAACGCAATCAGACGCGAAGTACTCTTCCGCCGACGAAAACGCGCGAGCTGCAAAGCCCAACTGCTTCAACAAGTCAGGTAGCGACTCACGTACGGACTCGTCATCATCAACGATTGAGACAAGTGGAAGCGCTGGCGCGCAGCCTGTGTGGCCGGACTCCATGATCCCAGAGTGCGCCACCTCGCAAGAAAGTGTCCATTGCACTTTAGTGTTGGTTTGTCGCGGATACGCAGACCAGGCTAGCGCTTACGCCGCATTGGGACCCGGGACAGCGGGCGGCTGAGGATTACGGATACCATCGGCGCGAGCCAAACCCTCGGACGATCGAGGAATGGAGAACGAAAATGCGGCTCCCGGGCCATCGTTTAGTTTCGCCCATAGACGGCCATGGTGCCTCTCGATAATGGAACGGCTGACGGATAGCCCGATTCCCATGCCCTCGCTCTTGGTGGTATAGAACGCGTCGAAAAGACGATCCGTGGCCTCAGGGTCGAACCCGACTCCCGCATCTTGAACCGTCAGGCGCACGCGATCACCCTCGTCTCGCTCGGTTCTGATAAGCAACAGCCTTGGACGGTCCTCCACTGCGCTCATGGCATCGGAGCCATTCCTGAGCAGGTTCAGTATGACTTGCTGAAGCTGCACACGATCGCCTGTTACTAGCGGGAGATTGTCGGCGAGTTCGGGACGCAGGCTTACGTGGTTCTTCTGAAGGTCCACTATGGACAGGGCAATCACCTCCAGAACAGCTTCATTCAAGTTCACAGATTCGGTCGCAGGCTCCTTCTTGCTAAAGAGCCCGCGCAACCGGGTGATCACTTCGGACATACGGTTGCCATCGCGAATCGTCCGCCGGGCGGTTTCGCGAGCGCCCTCGACTTGGGGAGGATCGGTCGCCAGCATTCGCAAACAGGTACTGGCGTTGGTGATAATGCCGGACAGCGGCTGGTTGACTTCGTGCGCGATCGACGCCGTCATCGCCCCGAGGCTTGTGACCCTGGACATGTGCGCGAGTTCGGAACGGGCCTTGTTAAGTGCCTCCTCCGCGAGCTTTCGGTCTTCGATATCGACCAAGAGACCATACCAACGAGTGATTCTGCCGTCTGCATCTCGCGCGGGATGGATGCGGACCTCGAACCGCCGATAGACTCCATCGGCTCTGTGATAACGAATTTCGAGATCGAAGGGAGTTCCGGTAGCTATCGAACTCGTAAAGGCGTCGATCACGCGAGGGAGGTCATCGGGATGGATGATATCGTTAGTCGACCAACTGCGCAGTTCCTCGGCCGTCTTGCCGAAGAATTCCAGGAACGGCCGGTTCATAACGTCTGGCACTCCGCCCGGAGTGATGGCAGCCACGAGTCCAGGAATGCCGTCGAGTATCTGGCGAAGATCATTTTCACTCGCGCGCAGTTCCTCCTGTGCGCGTTTCTGGTCGTCGATGTCGGTGGTGGTCCCGACGAATTTAAGGACTTTCCCTCCCGCATCGCGCAAGGGCACGGCTTGATTGAGATGCCAGCGATAGGTCCGATCCCGAACGCGCAAAGACCGAGTTTCAAACGCAAAACCCTGTCCCGAGCGTACTCCCTCCCAAAAGGCCATCGATGCTGCTTCGCGATCCTCAGGGTGGACCGCGATCATCCAGGCCTCGGGATGCGAGCGGATGAAATCGAGGGTCTGACCGGAGTATTCAAGCCAAACCTGATTCACGAAATCCGGCGTCCCATCAGGGTTGAGCGTCCAGGCGGATACAGGAAGACGCTGCAGCAGCCCAACCTGGAGTTGCAGCTCTGCGTTTGCAGTGGCGAGTTCGGCGGTTCGTTGCGCGACCCGCCGATCGAGTTCGTCGGCGATACGCTTCTGTTGGCTCCGGAGCCGCGCTTCCTGCAGCCCGATGCAGGCCTGATTCGCTGCCACGCTCAGAAGAAGTGCCTCGGTTTGCTGCGGGAAATCTGCCCGCTGAGCCGCCGCGACGATCACGCCGAGTTCGCCCTGCACACCCAGCGGCAGAGGCACGATCGAGACGTCGCCTCCGCCCATAAACTTGCGAAGCAGCGGAGGCCATTTCCGTGAGTTGCCTCCCAACGAGTGGCTGAGCGCCTCGCAGATATCGTGCGCCGGAGGAATCGGTCCCCGCAGTTCGCCGATCTTGACGATCTCAACGGGCGACTCGCCGACTGGATTTTTCAGCTGCACCGAGATGAGATCCAGGTGCAGCATGCGCATTAGCGCGTCGAGCAAGGTATGAAGAACCTGAGATGGATCGCCGCCGCTCCACACGGCCGGAAGCGCGAGCAGGCTGACGAGATCGTTAATGCACCGCTGAAGGCGCTTGATCTCTCCGGCGGAATGTTCGACTTGAGCTTCCATAATTAACCAAACATATCAGGCAGCCGAGGAGGACGAGGAAGTGCGTATGGCCCGGCGTTGGCGAAGCTCGGGCAGGAACTCCTCGGGCGGCACAAAAAACGGATTCCGTTGCAGCATGCCGCCGATGATGACCATGGGATGCGTCCGCATGATGTCGATCACCGTGTCTCCTCCAAACTGGCCAAGATGGTAGGTGCAGATGACGGCGTCATCATGGCGGCGCCACACGTCATTGACGCGCGATTCAAACTCCACGACGTCGTCGACGTATGATCGATCTCCGACCACCCAGTCCATGCGGCAGCAAATGCGACTCAGCGGGAACCTTCCCTTGGCATTGCCGCTGGCCAGCTGCTCGAATGCCTCCAGCATCCGATCCTGATCGAACCGGCCGTCTCGAATGTAGGCTTCAGTGTTGACCCGAACCTCGAGCTGTCCGCTCTGCTCGGCAGCCGCCGGGTCGATTCCGACTGCGGCCAAACGTTGCAGATGGTCGTGCCGTTGATCGGGATTCACCACATGAACCGCCTTGTCGCCACACTCGAACCCGTCCTTAATGAATGGCAGCAACACGCGATATTCCTCGTCGTCGCTATTGAAAAACGCGCAGACATGGCGCACTTCGCCGAGCTGGGAGCCAGCCAGGGAAATCGGTGCTGTGGTCTTCTTCATGCTGTGCTCCTCGCATAGGGGTTGGCGGCGCAGGCTTCTGTGCTCGCCGGCTCACTCCGCTCTACTTATCCCCCGCGGTTTCATGACCAGCTTGCCCAATACTCCGCAGATATTTGAAGGACGCCGTCTGCGAATTGCGCTCGTCACGAATGATTGCGACAGTTAATATGGCCGTTACGCCGCCGTACTTGCCGCAGGCTCGGGGCGGAGCCTCGTGGCCATTTTCACCAGGTCGGCAAGAGAATCGGCCTTCATCTTTTGCATGACCTTGCCTCGGTGTGCCTTCACCGTGATTTCGCTGATACCCAGCTCCCCGCCCACCTGTTTATTCAGCAGACCAGAAACCACCAACGCCATAACCTCTCGTTCGCGTTGGGTAAGCGACGCGTAGCAGTCCCGGAGCACCCGCATCTCGGCCTCCAGGCTGAGAGCAACTCGGCTACGTTCGAGGGCTGCCCGAATCGCCCTCAACAACACGTCATCGCTGAAGGGTTTCGTCAAGAATTCGACAGCCCCCGCTTTCATGGCTTGGACCGTCATGGGCACATCGCCGTGGCCCGTGATGAAAATGATCGGCATATCCGTGCGTTCGCCGGCGACAAGCCTTTGGAGGTCTAGACCAGTGAGGCCTGGAAGAGAAACGTCAAGTACGAGGCAGTTCGGAATACGAACTCTTGGTTGGTCGAGAAACTTTTGCGCGGACGCGAATGTCTTCGGCTGCCAGCCTTCACATCGGATCAACAATTCCAGCGACTCGCGCACGGAGATGTCGTCGTCGACAACGAAGACGATTGGTGTGACTTGCGACATTTGCGGTCACCCCATTTCACGGACAAGTGCGTCCACATACACACATGCTTCACAGTACGCACCTGACTCAGGAGGCCCCAAACGTTGGGTGGAATTCTAGAACGACAACCTAATGAAAATCAATAGGATGAGGACTGTGTTGCGTTTCGCAGTGCCGGGCGCGCGAGGTTCGTCCTAGTAATAGCCTCTCAGCCCACTGTAAGTCGCTCGAACGTGTCTACCCCAACCAAAGCATCCCAATAGATCCACGAGCCAGCCAGGGCTCGCGACTTTGTCTTCACCCCCTATGCCCCTTAATGCAAAGGCCAATACCATCGTCCAATTGTTTTGCCTCTGCGAGTCTGGTGTGATGCGCTTGTCGCAACCGACGCAGTCGGTTTGCACGACAGTGACAGAAAAACAGGAGAAATTCCATGAATTCGGATGAATCGTTTGACAATTCGACTTATGCAGATCAGATACACCTGGCGGAGCGAGAGTTAGCGGCATTCCTCGGCGCGGTGACGGAGTTACTTGGCCCAGAACAGGCACTGCTCTCCGCCGAGGACTGGCTTGACGAGTCTGAGTTAATGGATAGCCCTCCTCGATCCACCAGTCGGGATTGGCGAGCAGTCACCGTCGCGGCCTCGGCTCGGTTGGCCGGTCGGCTGACTCTTGCACGAGACCTCCTCGCCTCGTCGATTGATATTGATAAGGAGGTACCGCCAATACCATCGTCCAATTGTTTCACCCTTGGCGTTTTTGGTGTGATGCACTTGTCGTAGCCGATGCAATCGGAGCGGCTTAGCGAAAGAGCAATTCACCTTGATTCGGGGAGCCGTACAGCGCGTCTGGCGTATGTTTCTTCTGAACAGGGTCGTTACCACTGCATTTGGCCTGCTCCCTTAGGACCGGTGATTTCAGTTTGCCCAAGCTTAGTCAATGGAGGAACCATTATGAAACGCTTCGCATTCTTCCTGGTTGCGGCTGCAACCATGGCCGGCCTTGTCACCGTCATCGCTCCTGCCTCAGGCCAAGCCGATGGGCAACCCGCCCCGCCCTTCGTCACCGAAATCCCTCACGGGTACCGCGATTTTAGGTGGATTTCCTCGGCCCACGAAGCAGGCAGCCTCAACAGTTTGGGCGCCGTCTTGGGCAATGATGTGGCGATCAAAGCCTACCGTGAAGGGAAACTTCCGTTTCCGGACGGCGCGATCATTGCCGCTCTGCATTACCATTACGTCCCGTCGGAGGAAAACAACAAAGCCTTTGGCCAGGCTCAATCCTTCGTGCCCGGTGCTCCCACTAACGTTCAGTTTATGGTCAAGGACTCAACCAAGTACGCCGCAACGGGCGGCTGGGGGTTCGGTCACTTCGCGGACGGCAAAGCTGGCGATGCGGCGTTTATGAAGACCTGTTTCCCCTGCCACGAGAAGACCAAAGGCAGTGACCTCGTCTTTACTCGTTATGCGCCTTGATCGATCGAAAGGTTATATATGTCGGACAAGAAAACAGCAATCGTGACCGGAGCATCGGGGGGCATTGGCGCGGGTTTAGTCGAACGGTTCCTGAAAGAAGGTTATAACGTCGTTGCAACCTCTCGTGACACCAATCGGAAGTTGACCGCCTCAGCCAGCCTGGTTCTCCTCGATGGCGATATCGGCAAGCAGCAAACTGCTGCCTATGCTGTCGAGGCAGCGATCAACAACTTCGGAACCGTCGACGTTCTGGTAAATAACGCTGGCATCTTCCTAAAAAAGCCTTTCACCGACTTCACTACGGAGGACTTCGATGCCCTGGTCTCCACTAATCTGCTTGGATTCTTCTACATTACTCAGCGTGCTGTAAAAGAGATGCTGAAACAGAAATCGGGGTGCGTGGTGAGCATCACCGCGGCGCTTGCTGATCGGCCAATTGCGGGCGTGAATGGCTCCGTTTCGATGATTACGAAGGGTGGCTTGAATTCCGTTATGCAAAATCTCGCAATCGAGTTTGCAAAAGACGGCATTCGTTTTAATGCCGTAGCCCCCGGCGAAGTGGATACAGCGATGCACCAGAATGATCCCACCGACTCGACGTTGCAGCCGGCTATGCAAAGGGCGACGATCAAGGATATCGTCGATGCGGTGCTTTACCTGGCACAGGCAGGCCATGTGAGTGGAGAGATTCTCCACGTGGATGGTGCCGCTCCGGCTCGTCGTTGGTAGAAAATAAGCACACTAACCACACGGTGGGATTCGACGAGGTACGCATGCCCCGATTGCTTTCAGTAAATGTCGGCCTTCCGCGCGACGTGACATGGAACGGCAAGACAGTTCGAACGTCAGTCTGGAAATCCCCTGTGGATGGTCGGCGAATGGTGCGCAAACTCGACATCGACGGTGATGTGCAAGCCGATCTCGCCGGTCACGGTGGGGAGCAGCGCGCCGTATTCGTCTACCAGATGGATTCTTACCACTACTGGGAGCGTTTTCTGGGCCGCAGCGATTTTACTTTCGGTCAGTTCGGAGAAAACTTCACCGTCGAGGGGCTTGCTGATAACGAGGTGTGCATCGGCGATCGATACCGCATTGGTGGTGCTGAATTTGAAGTAACGCAGCCACGCGTGACTTGCTACCGCGTCGCTATCCGCATGAACGAGCCTCGTATGCCGGCGCTGCTGGTGGCACATCACAGACCAGGATTCTACTTTCGCGTGTTGCAAGAAGGAGAAGTTGGCGCGGGTGATGACATCACAAAAACTGCTGACGGTTCGGAGCGAATCAGTGTGGCCGAGGTTGACGCCCTCCTGTATTTGCCGGGACATTCCAGCGCGCAACTGAAACGCGTGCTGCAGATTCCTGCGCTCAGCAAGGGCTGGCAGGGTTCGTTCCAGGCGATGCTCCAACAAGATTCGAGCTCCAAGACTGCGGCAGGGAATCCGGGACTCGCGAATGAGGAACAGCCTCCGGCGTGGCCCGGGTTTAGACAAATGCGAGTTGCGCAGATTCGTAAAGAGAGCGATAGCGTAACTTCCTTCATCCTGTCGCCAATCGATGGGCAGCTTCTTCCTCTCTTCCAGGCGGGTCAATTTGTTGTTTTGCGGCTCCCCGTCGATCCGGGCAAACCGCCGGTTCTTCGCAGCTATTCGCTGTCCGATACGCCGGCAGCCGATCATCTCCGCATCAGCGTCAAGAGCGAATTGAACGGGATTGGAAGTTCATTTCTGTGCAACCGCACGCGAGAAGCCGATCTATTGGATGTGAGCGCGCCGCGAGGAAGCTTTACTCTGCGTCCCAGCCAGAGTCCTGTGGTTCTGTTGAGCGCAGGGGTGGGCGCAACGCCCGTGATGTCGATGCTGCACTCACTCGCCGCTGAAAGATCGCAACGAGAGGTCTGGTGGATCTATGGAGCACGCAATCGCGTCGAGCATCCATTCGCGGAAGAATCGCGTTCATTAGTAAAGCAGCTCTCTCGCGGACGAAGATACATTGTGTACAGCAGGCCCGCAGCAATCGACCAAGTCGGGTCAGACTTCGACGCTACCGGGCACATTGACGCGGCTTTGCTGGAGAGAATCGGAGTGTCACAGAGTAGTGACTTCTATTTGTGTGGCCCATCTTCATTCTTGCAGACCATGCGCGATGGCCTGCGAAACTGGGGTGTGCTCGCGGAGAATGTGCACACGGAAATCTTCGGCGCGCTTGAGAGCATTACCCCTGGTATGGCGCAGGTTGTTCACACTCCTCACTTGCCACCAAGGCCGCCTGGATCCGGTCCCCCGGTCTCATTTGCTCGTAGCGGGATTACGGCCGCCTGGGATTCGAAATTCGCCAGCTTGCTTGAACTGGCGGAGGCGTGCGACGTTCCGGTCAGATGGTCGTGCCGGGCTGGAGTCTGCCATACCTGCATGACTGGTCTGATTGGCGGCTCGATTACTTACAACCCTGAACCCCTGGAGGGGCCCGCTCCCGGGAACGTCCTCGTGTGCTGTTCCCAGCCAAGCGCGGGTGTCACTCTGGATCTTTAGGAGAATATCTTTAAGAGAAAAACAGGAGGAGTCCAATCATGCGTTCTGATATTGTGCCCGGAGGTATTTTCCCCGATTACCAACTACCCGATCACACAAGCACGCCGCGCAAGCTCAGCGAGTTGCAGGGCGACGATCCGCTAATCCTGACGCTCGCGCGCGGCCACTACTGCCCAAAAGAGCACCAGCAGCATTTGGAACTCGCCGCGTTCTACCCGAGGATCGCGGTGGCCTACACTCAGATCGCAACAATAGCCACCGACGATCACCATACGCTGCAGGAATTCCGCGCGTCAGTCGGAGCCCAGTGGCCCTTCCTTTCGGACCCCGAGCGAACGGTTCAGAAGGATCTCGACATCCAGGAGTACACCGATCCCGAGCATAATCCGATGATCCCGCATACGTTCGTGCTCAAGCCGGGTCTCGTGATCTACAGCATCTATAACGGCTACTGGTTTTGGGGGCGTCCATCGGTCATCGATCTTTGGCGGGATCTGCGCATCGTGACCAGCGAAATTCGCCCAGACTGGGATTTGAGTACTCCTGGACTCCGCGAAGCGTGGAACGCGGGTGACCTCTCGCGTTTCCACGGCTGGAACAAGCGGGCCAGCGGAGAGAAATGAAGCCGACTGCTTCCCCAAGTCTGTGGCGACCGCTTCGAGTAACGGTTTTTCGCAATCTGCTAGTCGCCGACGTCATTTCAGACGCCGGCGCTTTCATGCAGAACGTCGGCGCCGCATGGTTAATGGTCTCACTCGGTGCCGGGCCGATTTACGTTGCGCTGACGCAGACTGCCGCTTCCTTGCCATATTTTCTGCTGGCCCTTCCAGCAGGCTCCGCTGGCGATATCGTCGACCGCCGCAAGCTGATTCTTTTCACCGAGTCGTGGATGATGGGCGTCGCGTTGATTCTAGCCATCTTGACCATCGCAGGAGTGATGTCGCCGTGGATACTTTTGGTGCTCACATTTGCGCTTTCGGCCGGAGATGCGTTCGAAGCCCCGGCCTGGCGTGCAATCCTGCCTGAACTGGTGCCGAAGGAAGATCTGGCGGCGGCCTCTGCACTCAACGGGATTGAATTCAATCTCGCCCGAGCGGTTGGACCGGCGCTCGCCGGCCCGATCATATCGGTTGCCGGTGTCGCGACGGCCTTTTTCACAAACTGCGCGTCGTTCTTCGGTGTCATTCTTGTCGTTGCCAGGTGGAAGAGGCCTGTCCGCAGGAGGAGCGCGCCGCCGGAATCTTTTTCGGGGGCTACGGTCGCGGCAATTCGGTACGTCCGGCACTCTCCCCCGATCCTCACGGTATTGCTGAGAACAGGCGTAGCGATGTTCTTCTCCAGCGCCCTCTTCGCGTTGCTGCCGACGGTTTCTCGAAGTGTGAACCAGCACGCAACCGGCTATGGACTCTTGCTGGGCTGCTTTGGTGGCGGTGCCATCATCGGTGCTTTGGTCATGCAGTCGGCCCGTGACCGGTGGTCGACGGAATCCATAGTGTCGACGGGCGTGGTGAGCCTCGGGCTAGTGAGCTTGGCCATGAGCGGGTTGCACAGATTGAGCACGCTGGCTGCCGTTATGTTGGTCGGCGGTGCTGCATGGGTCATTTTCATCTCCCTGATCAGTGCTCTTATCCAGAACCTGGCGCCCGATTGGGTAAGAGCACGAGTCCTCGCCATCTTCATTCTGGTTTATCAGGGGAGTTACTCGCTCGGGACCGCGGCATGGGGTGCCGTCGCGCAACGATCAGGCGTTGGAACCGCGCTTGTCTATGCTGGAATCGGGACAATCGTCACCGCAGCGATTGCCCTTTTCGCGCGACTTCCCGATTCAACCGCGGACCTGAGTCCCTGGAACCACTGGCCTATGCCCGTCGTCACCGGCGAAGTTGAGGCTGATGTTGAGAAGGGACCGGTACTGGTTACCGTCGAATACGCCGTCATTCCAAAGCGGGCCGCAGAATTTGTCGATGCCATGCATGAATATAGCCAGACGCGGCGTCGCGATGGCGCGTACCGGTGGGCAATCTTCCGCGACACTGAAGTCGCCGATCGTTATCTGGAGATATTCTTGGTGAACTCTTGGGCCGAGCATCTGCGTCAGCATGAGAGGCAAACCCAGGCCGACCGGGGGTTGGAACAGCGAATAAACAGCTGTCTTTCCGGAGAACCGAAGGTGCGTCATTTGATCGGTACCGACGCGACAGAAACCTGATCGGACAGAGCCGGTCTCAGCGAGGCTTGACGCTCACCACGAACGGGTCTCGTATGTCTAGTAGTTCAATCGACGATATAGTATACTGCCGTCCATTGAGCTGAAACGCCACTTTCGCGGCAGCAGCGACGCACTGTCGAAAGCCCCGTGATTCCTTTCTTTCAGAAGACCCGAGAGGCGCGGCTATCGCCTTGAGCATCGAGTACGTCGTTTCGCACGGCGGGCAAGGGAAATCGAAATGAAGCTGGACTACTCCTGGGGAAATACGCGCAACGATTTGCTCGCCGGCGTGACTGTCGCCGCCATCTCGTTGCCACAAGCTATGGCGTACGCGCTCATTGCGGGCGTCGACCCGCGTTTTGGGCTGTATTCCGCTATTGTGGTCACATTCGTGGCGTCGGTCTTCGGTTCATCCTCGCATTTGATTAACGGTCCCACCAATGCGATTTCGCTCGTGGTATTCAGCGCCCTCGGATTCTTCAATTCCGATGCTCGTCTAGACGCCTACCAGGCCATGTTCCTGTTGGGGATCATGATTGGCTGCATCCAGATCTTGATCGCGATATTCAAGCTGGGAGACTTAACGCGCTACATTTCTGAGTCCGTCGTGATCGGTTTCATGGCCGGAGCCGGCACTTTGGTGGGACTAACCCAACTGGGCAACCTGACCGGCTTGCGCGATCGCGGCACGGGGCAGCAACATGTGCTGTACCGCATTTGGCTGACGCTCACTGGCGGCCACGTGAATCCGCGCGCCCTCGGCATAGGAATAGGAACCATCGTTCTCGTCGTCCTGCTCAGATATTTGGCACGCAAATATCGTCTGCCGCAATTCGACATGCTGATGGCTTTGATTGTTGCGGCGCTTGTTGCGGCCGCCTTCGGCTGGTCTGAACCAGCGCTCAATGCCACGACCGTTATCTCTGTCGTGGGCAGCGTGCCGCGCAACCTGCCGATGCCGCATATCCCCCGGATTCAGTTCTGGTGGGTAAAGGAGCTGTCCGGCAGCGCGTTGGCCATTGCTTTTCTCGGACTGCTCGAGGCGCTGGCGATCGCAAAATCGATTGCCAACACCACGCGCCAGTCGCTCGACTACAACCGGCAGTGTCTGGCTGAGGGTCTGGCGAATGTCACCGGAGGATTCTTCCAATGCTTGCCGGGTTCCGGCTCTTTGACACGCTCCGCCATTAACTTTCAAGCCGGCGCTGTGAGCCGCATGTCCGGAATCTTCGCGGCGGGAACAGTCGCGCTTGTCCTGGTCGCGCTCGCCCCGTTCGCCCGCTACATTCCCAAAGCCGCTCTGGCCGGTCTGCTGCTGGTAACGGCGGTCCGGTTGGTCGATTGGAAACGGCTGAGCTATGCGCTGCGAGCCTCGCGCTACGATGCGGCTTTAGTCTTTGTTACTGCCTTCTCTGCGATCTTCATCAGCGTTGAATTCTCCATCCTGATCGGAGTAGCTTTGTCGATTCTGCTGTTTGTTCCCCGCGCCGCACTTCTGCGCTGCACCGAGTTGGTGGTCAGCAGGGACCGCGTAATTCGCGAACGACTGCCCGAGGACCGCCCCTGCACTGCGATGATTCTTTACGACCTGGAAGGCGAATTGTTCTTTGGCGCGGCTCCGGAGCTTGACCGCTGCTTCGACCATTTGAAGCGCCGCACCGAGGCCGAAGACATTCGTTTCGTCGTGTTGCGCCTGAAACGCACCCGCAATCCCGACATGGTTTCGCTGGAACGCTTCGAACATTTCTTGCATGACATGGAAGCGCGCGGAGTAACGGTGGTGCTTTGCGGTGTCCGTCCAGCATTTGCCAAGGCGATGGCCAATCTACACTTCCACGACTGGCTGCCGTCCGATCGTGTCTTTCCGGAAGAAGCGGAAAAGTTTTCGTCAACTCTCAGAGCCATTCGCCATGTTTACGAACTCCTGGAAGACAATCCCTGCGACCATTGTTTGCAACCTGAATTCGCGGGGGCGGAGCAACCTATGCATTACCTTGTCTAGAAAAGCTTGTCTAGAAAAGCTTGTCTAGAAACCTGGTCTAGAAGATGAGGCGCAACTGCGTTGAGGCGCGTTGCTACTTGGGGCGACGAACGCTCCCCGCGGCGCGGCCGGTGGTTTCACGGATCATCAGTTTGGGTTTGACAATGATCTCGCCGCCCCGCGCATCCGATCCTGGGTGCCGGATGCGGCGCAGAAGAGTCTCGGCGGCAATCCTGCCCATTTCGCGCAGGGGTTGGCGAACGGTGGTCAGCGCTGGATTCTGGTAGGCGGCGCTCTGGATGTCATCGAAGCCGACCACCGAGACGTCGTCGGGAACGCGCAACTTGGCCTCGCGCAGGGCGCGGATGGCACCCATTGCGGAAATGTCATTAAAGGCAAACAAAGCGGTAAAAGGCCGGTGCGCCGCCAGCAGCTTCCGCGTGGCCTCATATCCAAGCTCGGGAGAAGGAGAGTCGCCTTGGAGTTGAGAAATGAGAGCAGGGGAAATCGGCAGGCCCAGTCGGCGGGCTGCCTTCTCGATGTTCGCCCAGCGAACTTCGGTATCGGAGCTGAATTCCTGTCCCTTGATGAACGCGATCCGGCGATGACCTTGCTGCCAGAGATGTTTTAGTGCAATTTCCGCCGCACGCACGTGGTCTAGAACGATGTTGGTTACGCCCTTCACCTGGTTGTGTCCCGACACGGTGACCACGGGCACGGAAAGTGAAAGAGTCCACGGAGTGTCAACCGCGATCAAGCCGTCAACAGACCGCTCCAGAAAAAGTCTGGGATATTCATCAATCAGGTCGGCGCGATGGCGGTGGCTTACCACGAAGTAGAAGTATCCCTCCTGCAAAAGATGGTCTTCCACCCCGCTCATGACCGAGGTCGAGTAGCCGTCGCTGACTTCGGGGACGATGACTCCGATGGTGAAGCTGCGCTGGGCGCGCAGCGAGCGGGCAAAAAAGTTTGGGCGGTATTTGTATTTGCTGGCGGCGGCAAGAACTCGGTCTTTGGTTTCCTGGGGAATGGTGTCTGCGACCGGCGAGCGATTGATGACCAGCGACACAGTGGCGGGCGAAAGTCCCAGGCGCTCCGCCAGTTCTTTCAGGCTCACTGGTTTAGGCCCCATGCGCACGGCCTTGCCAGCCTTTTTTGTCGTCACGCTGCGCAGTCTCGCACAAACCGAATCGGCGTAGCAAGCAGATGTTTGCGGAAAGACGTGCAACGCTCAGGCGCGATACTTATTGACATTGCAAGTAAAAACGTCTTTCAT
Organism: Candidatus Sulfotelmatobacter sp.; assembly: GCA_049509155.1. Taxonomy (GTDB): domain Bacteria; phylum Acidobacteriota; class Terriglobia; order Terriglobales; family Acidobacteriaceae; genus Sulfotelmatobacter. Next base: position 602 of record JBELAE010000038.1, on the reverse strand, counting down.
ACATTGCGAGAACGCTCTACTAACCCGTTTTAGTACGTAGTGCGACCCATGTGCCCGACGGAGGTGCCACCTCATGCCACTCTCAGCGCCCAGCCTAATCGCCGTTCGCAGGCCCCAGCGAGGAACTCGATCGGGTTGGGCAGGCGTGATCTCACGCGCGCTTACGCGCGGCAGAATCTGCGTGGCCCTAAGTTGCGCGGTTTCCATCGTGACTGTGTTTGCACAGACATCATCCACCAGGTTGTCGCCGGGCCCGGCGCAGGGCGTTGCGGACCCGAGTCTCGACACCCGAGTGGAATCCATTCTGCAACGCATGACAGTAGAAGAAAAGGTCGGTCAGTTGGTGCAGTACTCCGCAGGCCAGCCCACCGGACCCGGGACGGGCAGGACCGACTACGACGACATGATTGCCAGGGGACAGATTGGCTCACTTTTCAACGTGGTCGATCCGCACGAGATTAACAAGTACCAGAAAATCGCGATGGAGAAATCGCGACTGCACATTCCCATCCTTTTCGGGCTCGACGTCATCCACGGATTCAAGACGGAGTTTCCCATCCCACTGGGACTGGCTTCGACCTGGGATCCTTCGATCGTAGAGA
>JBELAE010000379.1:0-5209 GCA_049509155.1 Candidatus Sulfotelmatobacter sp. | reverse complement strand
AGCGCCGGCCACGGTTAGGGTGGAGTTTCGAGCACCTTGGGCGCTGGGCGTGAATATAATCGCAGCCGAGGCTAGGCAAACAAGTAGCGACGACCGCTGGAATTTCACTCTGATCTGCATCTTCCCCTCAAATCTCAACTTGGCCGTTGCAAGACCCATGGCCCCGCGCGACAGGGGGAGGCAAATCAGCTGTGCACGCTAAGAATAACTCGAGAGACAGGAACTCAGCTGTCCCAAGCAGCTTGATCTAATTTCGACGGAATTCTACACGAGAGTCGCAACATGTCAAGGGTTGGTCTTGTCCTAAACTCACCTGGACTTTAGGACTCGACCCAAGGGTCTTGGTGCTCTCATGCGGTAAGGGCAACGGTCAGTGAGGCCTGGACCTATAGGAAAATCAAGAATCGATTTCGGATAAACCACAACTTGCGGCAGTCATGTTCATCGACTGCCTGACGTCACCATGGAAGACCGGACCACCCATGCAGCGACTTTGAGGATTGTCAATTGGCCATAAATCCCCATTACACTCGTTGCCCCTCGGGGGCCGGGAAGCGACGAAATATAAGGGCGGGATCGGCTGCTTTTATTTCTCCTCTGCAACCGTGACTAGTCTCGCCTTCGTGGTCTGCATTTGGAATGCTCGCTCGATTGCATCCGTTTGAGGATGCACGTATCGCTGCGTGATCATGATGGAAGAATGCCCGGCTAGGAGAATTTTCACGCGCAAGGCGATACGGGGCTACTGTGCCCAATTTTGTGCCCAGTGGTGGCTTGTATGCGTTGAGCTGCAAATCGGGGCGGAATGCTGAACCCCGCATTTCTACTGGCCAATACGAACGCAACCAAACTGCGCTAAACTATTGATTCTTGGTTCGAGTTGAACTTAGGATCTGGCGGGTAAAACCGTGGGGGTTCGAGTCCCCCCTTTCGCACCAACGATTCGGTGCCGCATAATCTGGCGCAACGATCTGGATTGAGGCTCTTCTCAATCGTGGGGAACCGAAACCGAGTTTTTCCCGCATCTTTCAAAAACTGCAACCGGCGGACTTTTACCCGGACGAACTTCGCCACGGGAGATTGTCCGGAGCACTAAGTTCGGAATCCCCGAACCATCAAAAGCATGAATGATCACGAACTACTGCAAGCGGCTCTTGAACAGGCGCGGAAAAGCCAGCGCGAAGGTGGCCTGCCGATCGGCGCGGTTCTGGCGAACCGGCAAGGTGAGGTTGTGGCGCGAGGACACAATCTGCGCGTGCAAAGCGGCGATCCCACGGCGCACGCGGAAACGGTTTGCTTGCGCAACGCGGGGCGGCGTCGCGACTGGGCGGAGTTGACCCTGGTCAGCACTTTGAGTCCGTGCATCATGTGTACGGGTACGGCCTTGCTGTTCCGGATTCCCCGCGTCGTAATTGGAGAGAATCGAAATTTCCTGGGGGCTGAAGATCTGTTCCGGCAACACGGCACCACCGTCGTGGTTGTCGACGATGCGGAATGCATTCGCATGATGCGCGAATTCATCGGTGCGTATCCGGACCTGTGGAACGAAGATATTGGGAAGTAAGCTCAGGCAGAGGTAACGCGGTGCGTCCGAGTTTATGCGCACGACCTACTCGCGGGGATTGACGCGCAACTCAGCGTGACGCGGGAAGATGTCGGTCCGGCTTCGCAGGCGCTGTCTCGCTGGCGGGAAGAACGCTCTTCAGGTCCCACTTGCATAACGGGCAGCGAGTCGCTACCGAGTAGACGATACGGCCAAACGTCACGCATTTTGTATTGGGACACGCTCTCATATCGACCTCCAGCCCACGCTCGAAATAAACCCGAATCGCTCCTGCTCGGAACGGCGGCTCAGACTTTGACGCTAGCACGAAGCTCAAATCCGGGCGCGCTTCTTTTCCGTTGGCACAAATTGATTTTTCTTCTAGATCGGCCTGATATAGACCCGTCCTGACCACTGAACTCATCTCATCCACCTTCATCATTCCGCGAAATGAGTCTCTCGGCGAGTGTTGTACAATCCCACGCCAATCGCATTTGCTCGACGAAGGAGCAGCTTAGCTCATGGAGCCCACACCGCCGGAGGCTTCGCCAGGCGCCGACTACGGCTTGCGGCGCGGAATTCTTTCTCCCCTGGAAACTTTGGCGCAGTCGGTTTCGACGGTTGCGCCGACTACAACGCCAGCAGCAACAATTCCCTTGGTCTGCGCGCTCGCGGGCAACGGGACGTGGCTCGCGTACGTGCTGGCGACGGTCGCAATTTTTCTGGTGGCGTTGTGCATTGCGCGCTACGCGCGGCATTCGGCTTCTCCCGGTTCGCTTTACACCTACGCGTCAATGACCCTGCCGCGGTGGCTTTCCGCGACGGTCGCCTGGAGTCTGCTGCTGGCCTACGTGGCCACGGGATCGAGCGTGATCGGCGGCTTCTACCACTACGCCAACCTCTTGCTGCGCGATGCCACCGGGCACGTTTTCTCGGCCGTGTTGTTGTCTCTGCTGGTCACTGGCGTTTCGATCTGGATTGCCTATCGCGACGTGAAGATTTCCGCGCGGCTGATGTTGTGGATCGAAGCGGCGTCGGTCTCGGTGATCGTGATCGTGATAGCACTCGTTCTCTTCCGTCACGGCTGGCACGTCGATGGAGATGAACTTCATTTGCGCGGCATGACCGGGAGCGGACTCCGCCTTGGTCTCGTACTGGCGCTGTTCAGCTTTGTGGGCTTTGAAAGCGCAACCACCCTCGGCGCGGAGGCGCACAATCCGCTGAAGACGATTCCGCGCGCGGTCATTCAGAGTTCGGTTCTGGCTGGAGCTTTTTTCACAGTGTGCGCCTACGCGGAAGTAATGGGATTTCACACCGTGGGCCAGGATCTGGGCGCAAGCCAGGCTCCCATGTATGTGCTCGCGAAGATAGGCGGTGCCCCGGCGCTGGGATTGCTAATCGATATTGGCGCGCTGGTAAGCCTGTTCGCCGGAACTCTGGCCTGCATTACAGCCGCGGCGCGCGTGCTGCTGCGCATGGCGCACGACGGGCTGGCGCATGAATCGTTCGGCACAACTCACGCCCGCAATCACACGCCCAGCCGGGCCGTGGTTATCACCGGCATCGCTTCCGTGCTGCCGGTGGCGGTGCTTGCGGCTCGCGGGGCCAGCGGACTGGATGTGTATGGCTGGCTGGGCTCGCTGGCTACCTATGGCTTCATCGTTGCCTATGCGCTGGTGTGCGTTGGGCTGCCGCGTTATCTGCGGCAATATCGTGTTTTTAGCCGGGGCGCGCAGATCGTCCCCTGGCTAGCGGCGGCGGCCATGCTGCTGGCCCTGGTGGGGAATCTCTATCCCGTGCCCGAAGGCCCTTACGGCAAGCTCCCTTTCATTTATCTCGCCTATTTGATCGCCGGACTGGGATGGTTCGTGCTTCGCGCGCGAAGCAAACGCGCGGTCGTCGAGGAGAGCATCGAGCCATCCAAGCCATGAAAACCAGCGATAGAGCCAGCCATAAAAATTAGTAATTCAGGTCAAAAGAATTTTCACTGGGTCTCTGCCTTCCGCTTTCTCCGGAGTTCGCGTACATTTGGCGGCAGAGTTTTCCAGCCTGACAGTGCAGAGCAGTGCGGAACACAGCACGAGCAAGCGTGGAGCCAACCAGCTCCCCGGCCACGCCGTAGACGGTCAGATCGCGATAGTCAGATAGTCAAACTGCAGTCCGTGGCCGACGCGGCCGCATTTGTATTTGTGTTTCTACCCTGACGAGGTTCACATTGATGCCAACGAGATTGATGGCGACAAGATTGATGCCTACAAAGATAGCGACGAAAATGAAGCTGGGCATTTCCCTCCTAGCCGTGCTGTTGCAGTTCTCCCTGTGCGCATGGGGGCAGCAGACTCTGGGCGGCATTACCGGAACCGTTTCCGACAAGAGCGGCAGCGTGCTGCCCGACTCAACCGTCACCATTGTCGGCGATCAGACCAAGCTGACGCGCACGCTTAAAACGAACGGCAACGGCGCCTACGATTTCGTCAACCTGCCCATCGGCACTTACACCGTCACCGTTGCGCATGATGGATTTCAAACCGAGCGACTGCCCTCGATCCTGGTACAGGCCGATCGAACCGCGACCTTGAATGTTTCGATGAAGGTCGGCCAGGTGGGAACCACTATTGATGTCGAGGCGGCGCCGGCCATGAACGCGGTGGATACGACGAACGGCTACGTGCTGGAGCACGAACAGATCGAGGACGTGCCGCTACCGACGGGCAGTTTCACCGGACTGGCCATTCTTTCTCCGGGAGTCAACGCCGAGTTGCCCAGCGGCACCGGCGTCAACCAGGGCCTGGGGAATCAGCCGATCTGGGCCAATGGCCAACGCGACACTAGCAACACTTTTCTGCTGAACGGCGTCGACGCCAGCAATCTTTTTAACGGCAAGAGCACGAGTTCGGTAGCTTCGGCGCGCATTGTGAATAACACTGGTGTTTCCGGCGCGGGCAGCACGACCGCGGAAGAGATTCAGAGCACCGCGTCACCCTATCTGGCCATCGGCCAGGCTCTGCCCACGCCTGCTCCGGAAACTATTCAGGAATTCCGTGTCAATACGTCGATGTACGACGCGCAACAGGGGTCGACCAGCGGCGCCCATCTCGACATGAGCACCGCTTCCGGCACCAATTCGATTCACGGCAGTGCCTATGTTCATCGCGGAACCAACGCGTGGAACGCCGCTCCCTATTTCTACAAGCAGGACCTCAACATCCCTGCGAACGAAGATGTGCCCGAGTTGCACCGCTACACGCTGGGCGGAACGCTGGGAGGTCCGCTCATCAAAGACAAACTTTTCGGATATATCAGCTACCAGCATACCCACGCCTCCGACCTGGAAATCGGAACTTCGCGGACCGCCGTGCCTTCCGGGCTGGGTTCCGCGCGTGACGCGGCGACGCTGGCAGCGGTTGACAACACGAATTTCAGACCCGGTTGCGGGACTTCGAGCAACGCGACGCCCTGCCTTACTGCTGCAGGAGTGGATTCGACCGCGCTGCAGTTGTTAAACACCACGCTGCCCAACGGCCAGTTTCTTTTCCCATCGGCGAATCCTGGTTTCGTACCCAGCCTGAACTTTCCAGAAAATGTCTTCCTCACCGACCCGGCGTATTTCATATCGGATCAGGCGGTTACCGATCTCGACTACCAGCCCAGCTCCACCGACACTTT
>JBELAE010000378.1:0-5225 GCA_049509155.1 Candidatus Sulfotelmatobacter sp. | reverse complement strand
GTATCCGCTGCTCGTCGCTGCAGTTGGCGCCGCGAACAGTTCGGCATTCCAGCGATAGCTCCAGTCGTCTCCCCATGCACCTTCAGGCCCGCCGTGAATGAGGAACTTCACGGGATATTTCTTCGAGGCATCGAAGTTCGGCGGCTTAACCAAAAAGCCTTCGACCTTGTCACCGTGAGCACCGGTGAACCAGAAGGGTTCGATCGGGGACATCGCGACTTGCGAGAGAACGGCCTCGTTGAAGTGCGTGATTGGGTTGACGAGGCATAGCAGATGCTTAAGAGCCCGCGAGCCCGCGGACGGATCTTCGGCAGGCGCATTCGAGCAGGGAACGTGCGATAGCGCCCATATTTCGCTTGGTCCTTGCAGAGACATCGATGTGTAAAAAAGCTTGCCGTCGGCCGTGGCGGCAAGGTCATCATTGAAGCCGGGGAGGAATGCGTCGATCTTGATATTCGTCTCTCGAATCGCGATGTCGTAGCCTTTTTCCTCATTCGTCTCAGTTTCGAAGCTGATCGAGTGAATCGGCGCTGTTCCTTTATCTTCTGACACGAAATAAAGACGAGAGGAATCCGCCGCCCACGCGAACGTTCCAACCCAGCGATCGAAATTCTCCGTCAGATTCTTCTTCTCTCCCGTCTTGCGGTCGTAGAGCATCAGGCGGAAGCGGTCGCTCTCGTATCCCGGACGCTGCTGGGCGCGGTAGGCGATGTAGCGGCCATCGGGCGAATAGAGCGGCGTCGAGTCGCTGGCGGGATTGTCGGCGGTGATGTCTTTTGCCTGGCCTCCGCTGACCGGGACGATCCACAGATCGTTGTTGGTGGAAGCCGCCGGGTTCTTGTCGTGATTCGAGGCGTAGCAAATCTCCTGCCCGTCGGGCGAGAAGGCGTAGTTGTCCTGCCCGCCGAGCGAGAACACCGGCGCGTCGTAGTCGCCGGGCGTGAGGTCGCGGGGAAGATAGCTCAGCAAATTTCCAGGCACTACGCGCACCTCACCCGGCGGGATGGCACTCAACGGCCACTTTTCGGATATGGCCACGAATATGTGGCTGCGCTTGCCCTCCTTGTATGCATTCCAGTGGCGATAGAGAAGATGATCGAAGATTTGTGCCTTGACCTTCGATTGTTCCGCTTCTTTCAGCTTCTTAGCATTGCAGGCGAACTCGGCCTCCGGCGCGCCGTCGCACTCCGGATAAACGTCTGAAGTAAACAGAATGTTCCTACCATCCGGGGACCAGAGCTCCCCACTCGCCTCGGTCGCAATCGCGGTTTGCTTCCATCTATCCTTCACCGTCCCCGTTGCGCCGTCAAAATCAGCGATCCAAACCTGCGAGCCGTCTTCCTTCGTCGATAAGAACGCGAAGCGCTTGCCATCCGGCGCCCAGCGCGGACGGTCTGCATCCTGATCAGCGATGATTTCCTTTTCCTGACCTCCGGCCACGGGCACGATCCAGATATGCTGCGTCTTCGTGTTGGCTGCGAGATCGACGTCGACCACGCTGAAGATCACCCACTTGCCGTCAGGAGAAATCTCAGGCTCACCCACGCGCTTCAACTTCATCATGTCGTCAAAGGTAAAGGGATGCTTGGCCTGGGCGAAGACGGAAAGCGTGAATCCAAGTAGCAGAAGAGATAGAAAAAGACGGCGCATGAAGCCTCCTGCGGCAAACGCATGAGTGTAGCAGGGGGAAGAGGCGGGGTGCCAGCATCGGAATCGTCGGGGCGGAGGGCGTCGTCACGGCCGACAGCAGGTCCCTCCACTGCGCTCGCTTTGGCTCGCTCCGGTCGGGATGACAAAATGATCGGGGCTAGGCGAGCCAGGGATTCACCAGTCGCACGCCGCAATCTTCAAAGTCAGCAGTATTGCGCGTGGCGAGGATTGCACCGCGGGAGCGGGCGATGGCGGCGATTTGTGCGTCGAGATCACTGATCGGGCGGCCTTGCCCGCGGCGGACGGCGGCGATCTGGGCAAACGCGCGGGCCGCGTCTTCGTCAAAAGGAAGAACGCGACCGGCGAGAACTTTGCCGAACATCAGTTCAGCGCCAGCCAGCAATGCGGCGCGGCGTTTACCCTGAGGCAGTAATTCGATGCCATACAAAACCTCCGCCACCGTGACTGCCGTGATGAACAGGGCGCCGGGTTGCTGCCGCGACCACCACGTCTGCACAATCACCGAGGGCAGAGCCAGCATCGGTTCGGAGACGACGTTTGTATCCAGAACGGTGATTCCGGAGTTCACTTGAATTGGATCTCGCGGATCTTACCGCGGCGGGGGGGAATCTTCAGATCGACACCCCCTAAGGGAGCGAATATCCGGTGGATGGCTTCTCCGAGATTTTCCGGCTCGGCCTCGGTGCGAGCCAGGCCGGTTTCGAGAAGTTCGCGCGCTTCCTGCTCCATGGAACGGCCGTTACGGGCGGCGCGGATGCGCAGCCGCCGCTTGGTGCTCTCGGGAAGCCGGCGGATGGTTATGCTAGCCATGATTGCAATGATAGCATTGCAATCAATGATTGCACAAGAGCCAACTGCCGCCCAGGAGTTCCGATCCTTGCATAAGCCAGCATAACTTATGACAGCGGAGGATTTTCGACGGTCCAAGCTTGACCGCGGCAGTCCGCCTGCGCACGGCCTCTTTCAATTGCTGCCGCGCTCCGGCAACCTCTTTCCCGCTCCCGCATCCAACGGAATGGCAGAACTGCAGCGCCCTCCCTTCGGCCTCACTGAGCGGAGAGGGGTCGGAGGGCAGGGTCGCCGCGGTTTGTGTCTCCTGGGACACGTAAGACGAAACGTAAGAGACGGCTGGCTGCGCCTCTGCCGGCATCACGGACGCGAGCAGGGCATGGGAGCAGCGTCTCCATGAGCCACCTCCATGAGCTACGACAAGTTCACTCCGATCCGATAAACTGGACACTATGAAACTGGCGTTCCGCTCTGCCGTGCTTTCCTTGGCGCTTCTGACGCTGGGCACTCTTCCGCTGGCTGCCCAGGAAGGTCCGCTTGAAAACGTCCCTCCGCAAGGCGCGACTCCTGAGGAGATCATCACGCACTTCGCCGCCAAGGAAACGGAGTTTGCCAAGGCGCGCGACCAATACACCTACCGCCAGGATGTGAAGGTTCAAACTCTTGACGGCGAGCACGTCGATGGCGAGTACAAGGAAGTTTTCGACGTGATGTTTGACGACAAGGGCAAGCGCATCGAGAACGTGGTGTTCGCACCCGCGTCGAGCCTGTCGAAGATTTATATGTCGCAGGAAGACTTTGAAGACATCCGGCACCGGCTGCCGTTCGTGCTGACCACCGAAGACCTGCCCGAATACAACATCCTCTACGTCGGCCAGCAACAGGAAGATGAGCTGAATTGTTATGTATTCGACATCGCGCCCAAGAAAATCGAAGGCAAGAAGCGCTACTTCCAGGGACGCGTCTGGGTCGACGGCCACGACTTCCAGATCGTGAAGACCTATGGCAAGACCGTGCCCGACATCCGCAAGAATCACGGCGACGACGAGAATCTGTTCCCCAAGTTCACCACCTGGCGGCAACAAATCGACGGCCAATATTGGTTTCCGGTCTACACCAAGGCGGACGACGAACTGCACTTCAAGCTGGAAGACGTGCACATCAAGGAAATCGTGAAGTACGAAGACTACAAGCGATTCGGCACCAACACCAAGATTCTGTACGAAGGTAAGGAAATCCCGCCGGGCCAGAAACCGCCCGACCCGAAGAAACCGGACGACACAAACCCGAATCCGCAAAAATAATTGACCCCCTGTCCGTTTCGGCAACCTCTCGATAGTCGCACTTCATCTCAGCTCCGTTCGAACGGCTCGCGGAGGATTTATGAAGTGTTTGTGTTTTCGGCTGCTATCGGTCTTCTTCTGCACTCTAATTTTTAGCTTCGCGGCGTTTGCCGCCGATCCGGTTGTCCTCGTCACGTCCCCGGTCAACGGATCTTCCGTGACTGGTCCCGTGAATTACGTTGCTTCGGCGGTCAGCACGACATGCGCGGACGGCATCCTGGCCATACGCATCTACTCCGCTCCGCATGTAGAGGCGTTCACTGGCGCTGGCGGCCAGCTCAACACCTATATCAATCTTCAGCCGGGCACCTACAATACCGTGGTTCAGGCCTGGGACAATTGCGGCAATGTCGGCAAGGCCTATGTAACCATTAACGTCACCGGAGAGACGCAGCCGGCCGGGTTCGCTTACACCGTCAATTTCGACGAGGATTCCGGCAACGCCCCCTTCATCGAGGGCTTCACCGTCGTCCCCGGAAATGGAGCGCTCGCGCAGACCGGGCAAGGGCCCGTTACAGCCAACGAAGATCCGGTGGCGGTGGCGTCCGATCCAGGCGGATTCCGCCTCTACGTTGCCGACTACATTTCCGGAGATGTGTTCGCCTACTTTATTGATCGGAGGAATGGGTATCTTTCGCCGGTGCCCGGTGCGCCGTTCGCCGCGAATCGTTCGGTCGCGGCCGTGGCTGTCCATCCCAGTGGCACACTGATCTTCGCCGCCCTTTCTGAATACGCCGCCGGAGACGGGGTCGCCGTGTTTCAACTGCAGCCTGACGGAGGTTTGCAACTTGCTCCTGGCTCTCCTTACCCTACGCTGAACGGACCGCAAGCATTTGCGCAGAATCCCGACGGGACCTATCTCTACGTTGCCGATGGCAACGGCAGCGCGGGCACGGGATATATCGAAGCCTTCGCCGTCGATGCCGCCTCCGCTTCACTCACTCCGCTGCCGGGCTCTCCTTTCCCGGTGCCTGTACAGTCGTGCGGATCCTCCTATCCGAACTCGCTTTTTGACCTCGCCGGAAATTACCTCTATGCCGCAGACGGATTCGAAGGGGTCGTCGATGGGTATGCAGTTGCCTCCAGTGCCGGAACTCTCACCGCTGTCCCCGGCTCGCCCTGGGAGGATACGCACTGCGAAGGCGGTGGCGGAATCGACTATCCCCAGGCCTGGATGAGTCCCCGATCGCTCGCCGTGGATGGGAGCGGCAAATTCTTATATGCGCTCAATAATTGGGAAGACGACATCGCAATCTACTCCATTGCAGCTGACGGCACCCTGACCTTCCTGAGCTACACGCCGCAAAACAGCGCGTGTTATGGCGCGGTTCGCACGGACTCCACCGGAAACTACCTTTACGCTGGTTCGTGTTATTCGGGCCGCTTGGCGGGGTACAACGGTGTAGTTGGATTCTCAATCAA
>JBELAE010000377.1:0-5242 GCA_049509155.1 Candidatus Sulfotelmatobacter sp. | reverse complement strand
CCTGCCGTGGCCGGAACCATGAACGCCCGGAAAGTGTTTTCCATGCGCACCATCAGTCCCTCGAACCGGCTCCGCCGCGCCTGCTCGGTTTCGCGCGAAATAGCCAGCCGCAACTTCAGGCCTAAATCCTCCGGAACTCGCGGACGTCCCACGCTCACCAGCAATTGCTGTGTCCGCCGCAACGCCTGATACTCCTGCTTGCACGCCTCGCACTCCGACAAGTGGCCCTGCAGCGCGAGCATCTCCGTGCCCGTCACGGCTCCATCCAGATACGGCGAGAACAAGCGCTTCGCCCGGGGGCACCGCAATTCCGCGTTCTTCCTGCCCGTCAAGCCTCTCTCCATCATGCCTCTGCCGATCATGAAATCACCTCGACCCTTCTACCCCCACCTGCAACCTGCCGCGTCCGATCTTCTCTTTTGTTGTCGTGTTGATTGTCGTGAGTCGGAGCGGTCAACCCCAGTTCATCTCCCACCTCGCGCACATACGCCGCCAGCCGTTGCCGCAAAGCATCTCTGCCGCGGGTCAGCCGCGATTTCACCGTGCCCAGCGAAATCTCCAGCACCTCGGCAATCTCTTCGTACGACATGTCTTCCAGATCGCGCAAAATCAAAGTCGTCCGGTAAGGTTCCGGGACTTTGCGCAACTCTTCGTCCACCCGATGCTGCACCTCGTGATGCGCCACGCTGTCAAACGGAGAATCCGCATGATCGGTCAGCGCCACCTGCATCGCATTCTCTCCGGCGCACTGCCCATCCGATTCCACCGGCTCAATCGAAGTCTCTTTCGCCTTGTGCCGGAACCACCACCGCCGCCGGTTCGCCGCCTCATGCAGCGCGATGCGGTAAATCCACGTCTTCAAACTCGACCCGCCATGAAAATGTTTCATGCCGCGAAACACTTTCAGAAACACGTCCTGCGTAGTGTCAGCCGCGTCCGCCGGATCATTCACAATCCGGTACACCAGCCCATACACCGGCTGCTGAAACTCGCCGATCAGCCAGGCATAGGCCGTTTCCGAACCGGCCTTCAGTTCCGCGACAATCGCCGCTTCTTCCTGCGACCGCGCTCCGATTGCACTCGCCAGATCACCCAAGGTGGTTGCTCCCGCCATAACGGCGTCCCCGCTTTTCCTAAAACCGCTTTCCTAAGAGATGATTATAGGATTTTTCCACCCTACCGCGCCCGTGAATATTTGCTGCCGGCCCACTCCCAGCCCCGACCACCGCTCACACCCTCAAACTCTCACCCCTTTTGAGCGGAGCCGTGACTCCCACTCAGCATAGACTCCGTTGAGGCCCTTAGAGTTCCCGCCCGTAAGTGGTTTATTTTCAGCAAGACATCGCTTGCTTGGATGTAGCGCGGGAAACCCACGGCGTGCAGCATGCGAAGAATGAGACGAGTAGAGAACAGTTCAGAAACGGAGAGTCACCGCTGGCGGGTTACCAGCGATTGGTCGGAAGACGCACCTCACTTCACAGGCAGCGGCCCGCCCGGGACCTGCAACTTCAGCTTCTGCATGATGCGCGCCAGTTCCAACAGCAGAGTCTCGCCCCCTTTTTCAAGCCCGAGAGACGATTTCTCCAGAAACTCGAAGGCTCCATCCTGCTGCAAGCGTGCCGCGTTCTTGTGTGACAACCCCGACAACACTACGACGGTGATTCCCGCTGTCGCCGGATCTTTCTTCAATGCTTTCAACACCTCCGGCCCCGCCATCTTCGGCAGCAGCATGTCCAGCAGGATCACGTCCGGTTTTTTTTCTCTCGCCATCGCCAGCGCATCCTCGCCATCCACCGCCGTGCTGACCTCATAGCCAGCCCGCGACAAAGCTCGCTCTGTCGCCAGCCGCAGAAACTTGCTGTCGTCGACCAGCAGGATCTTCGTCATTCGCCCCACTCTTTCCTCCAGCCCCATCAAAGCGCACTCTGCCTGAGGCTCGACCCTCGCCAGAAACCCGTCGTCGGGAATCGACAGCCTTCACATTTCTTATCGGCAGATTTGCGGAACGGACCAGCAGAAGTTAGCCGCAAGCACAAACCCAGATGAGAAGGTTCTCAAGTTGAGCCTCGGCGTCGGCTCGGGCGTTGTCCCTTCGAGCGTTGTCCGTTCGATCGTCCCTTAGAGAGACCAGAGGTCGGTTACTACTTCGTCGGCTCGGGGCGCTTCCCGTTTCTCGGCTCGGAGAATCGGCCCGCCCCCTCCAGCAGCGATTTCACCGCCTCCCGGCAGGCCGCGCGCAACTCCTCTTCATGCCCGGCGGGAATCGACTTCGACAGCAGGAGCATGGTGTTTCCGTGCATCAGCGCCCAGAGCGCCAGAGCCAGCCGGGTGTGATCCTCCGCGGAACCGCCCAGCCGTTTGGCCAGCCGCTGTTCCAGTAGGCCGAAGTTGGGTCGCGATTCCCGGATCGCCTTCGGCCGTCCAGACCCTCGCCCAGGCGAAAGCTCGCGCCCGTACGTATAAAACAGTTCGTACTCGTGCGGATCCGCCAGCGCCAGGTCCACGTAACTCTCGGCCATCTCTTCCAGCGTCTCGTGAGTGTCGAAGGTCTTTCCGACGCGGCTCGCGGTCCGCATCAGCAGTCCGCGCACCAAATCCCGGCGGTCCTTGAAGCGGCGGTAGACTGCGGGCGTATTTGTCCCGGCAGCCTTGGCCACTGCCCGCAGAGTGAGCGCTTTATCGCCGCCCCGCTTCCACAGGGTCTGGGCAGCTTTCAGGATGCGTTCCTCAAGATCGGGATCAGGGTGCCGGGGCATGGTCGCTCCTCATTACTTCGGCGATGAACTGGACGCAATAATGCGTTGACATCGTAGACATAACACTGTTATACCTAAAAACACAAGCCCTCCCCCGTTCACATCCCAGGTACCTTTCGTCATAAAAGACGACCGAGGCGACCGAGGGCGACTGATGACGAACGAGACGGCCGCGGCGGCGCAAGCGCCCCGCGGCCGGTTTCAATTGTATGGCCCGTTCCTGTGCCCCGCCTTCCCGCGTGAACCAAGGTGGTCTACCCCCAGGCACGTAAACCTTACAGTGGGAATCTAATCCGGCTCTGGCGGTCACGTGGAAGAGCGGCCCTTTAGGGCCGCGTAACAGTGAAAGGAAAGGAACCAAGCCGCGGCGCGGCGAAAGGAAATAGCCCAGGACTTTCAGTCCCGCGTGGACTGCACGCTTCTTGAGGCGTCCATGGAACCGAGAGCGGGTCGCCCAAATACCAGCAAATTCAAAGGCCCCACCCTGTCGCAAAGAACGCGACAAAGATGGGGCACCTGAGGTCCGAGGGCTGAGGTCCGACGTCCGCTCCTAGGTTCCCTCCGACCACCCCGCCAAATACTCTTCCTGCTCAGGCGACAGCCGGTCAATCTTAATCCCCATCGACTCCAGCTTCAGCTTGGCAACGCGCTTGTCGAGTTCGTCGGGGACGCGGTACACGGTCTTCTCGAGTTTCTTATGGTTCTTCACCATGTATTCGACAGAGAGAGCCTGGTCCGCGAACGACATATCCATAACCGATGCCGGATGTCCTTCAGCAGCAGCCAGGTTGATCAGCCGTCCCTCGCCGAGCAGATTAATCTTGCGCCCGTCTTTCAGCGAGTACTCTTCGACGAAGGTGCGAGTAGTGCGCTTCGACGACGACATCTTTTCCAGCGCCGGGATGTCGATTTCGACGTTGAAGTGCCCCGAATTGGAAATGATCGCGCCGTCCTTCATCAGGTCAAAGTGTTCCTTGGTGAGCACGCTCTTGTTGCCGGTAACGGTGCAGAATACGTCACCCAGCTTGGCGGCTTCGGCCATCGACATGACGCGGAACCCGTCCATCACGGCCTCGAGGGCCTTGGTGGGATCGATTTCGGTGACGATGACTTCGGCGCCGGCGCCGCGGGCGCGCGAAGCGAGTCCGCGGCCGCACCAGCCGTAGCCGGCTACCACGAATTTCGACCCGGCCAGAAGAAAATTGGTGGCGCGGATGATGCCGTCGAGGGTCGACTGCCCCGTCCCGTAACGGTTATCAAAAAGGTGCTTGGTGTCGGCGTCATTGACAGCGACGATAGGGAATTTGAGCACCCCATCCTTGGCCATGGCGCGCAGACGGATGACGCCGGTCGTGGTCTCTTCGGTGCCGCCGATCACGCCTTCGAGGGCGTCCTTCCGCTTGGTGTGGAGCAGGGTGACCAGGTCGGCGCCGTCGTCCATGGTAATGTGCGGCTTGTGGTCGATGGCGGCGAGGATGTGGTTGTAGTACGTGTCGTTGTCCTCGCCCTTGATGGCGAAGACGGGAATCGAGTGGTCGCGGACCAGGCTGGCGGCCACGTCGTCCTGCGTAGAGAGTGGGTTGGAGGCGCAGAGCACCATGTCCGCTCCGCCATCGCGCAGGCAGATCGCCAGATTTGCGGTCTCGGCGGTGACGTGCAGGCAGGCCGAAACCCGGATGCCTTTCAAGGGCTGGTTCTTGATGAATTCCTTGCGGATAATCTGCAGCACTTTCATGGACTGGTTCGCCCACTCAATGCGCTTCTTTCCCAAGTCGGCCAGTTCTACGTTCTTGATGTCGCAATTCACGGCTGCTGTTGACATGCTTCTCCTATGTGGCGCGCTTTGAAGCGGCAGAAAGCTAAGTTAATTACCTTACGAATGGTTCGAGCCTCGTAACGTTTTTGCAAGAATACACGAAGTTGGTGGCCCAGTTAGGATTCCAAATGATCGTTAGGGGTTGGTCTTTCGGCCCACGCCCAGAATGGCACTTTGGTTCACCCTACAATCTTGTCATCCCGAGCAACGCGAGGGACCTAGGTTCTTGCTTGCGCCCGAACGGCTCTGGATGCGTAAGCAAACACCCACATCCCTCGCCTTGCTCGGGATGACAATCCGCAACGGGATAACAATCCGCAAGATGACAACTCAACAAATACCAGTTGCTACTTGCGAACGGTTTGCGCCACCGGTTCCCGCAGGCCGGCATCGCTGGCGAGTTTCGCCGCTTTGTCGGTCGACTCCCAGGTAAAGTCGGCGTCGCTGCGCCCAAAGTGGCCATACGCCGCGGTCTTTTTGTAGATCGGTCGGCGCAGGTTGAGCGATTCGATGATGCCGCGCGGCGTCAACTTGAAGTGGGCGCGAATCAGGTCCGGGATAATCTCAGGATCGACCTTCGCCGTGCCAAACGTCTCGACCAGCACGCTGACCGGGTCGGCCACGCCAATGGCATAGGCGAGCTGCACTTCGCAGCGCCCCGCCAGTCCGC
>JBELAE010000376.1:0-5258 GCA_049509155.1 Candidatus Sulfotelmatobacter sp. | reverse complement strand
AAGTCATTGAAGTGAGTTCGCAGGCGGAGCTTGTAGAAACCTCGCGCAGTTCCACCACCGACACCATCGGCCAGCGCCGCATCGACAATCTTCCCATCAACGGCCGCAACTACATCAACTTCACGCTGACCGATTCCCAGGTCGTGCGCGATAACGCGCCCAGCCTCGGCGCCGCGCCCACCTCCGGCCTCAACATGAGCGGTCAACGTGCTCGCTCGAACCTGGTCAACGTCGACGGCGCCGACGCCACCGATAACTCGGTCAACGGCGTGCGCTCCACCGTTTCGCAGGAGGCAGTGCAGGAATTTCAGATCATCACCAACAGCTACGCCGCCGAATACGGCCGCGCCGCTGGCGGCGTGGTCAACATCATCACTCGCTCCGGATCAAACGACTTCCACGGCGATGTCTTCGGCTATCTTCGCAACCGCAATTTTCAGGCGGTAAATCCTTTCAGCACTGTCCCCAACCCCGCCTACACCCGCGTGCAAGCTGGAGTCGCCTTCGGTGGCGCCCTCAAGAAGGACAAGACCTTCTACTACTTCGCCTACGAAATTACGCGGCGGCACGAAACCGGATTTTCCGCGATCGGGCAGGATTGTTTGTCCAGCGGCGGCCAGACCTGCTTCGGTCTCAATCCCTTCGACGCGTCGGCATTTTTCGGTGCTCCTGCGGGCAGCGTGAACCTTCAACTCACACCTGACCAGATTGCGTTCCTCGCCAACCCGGCCGTTGACGCGGCGTTGGCCAATCCCGCCTACGCCGGAGAAGTTGCGCAATATCTTGGCGTGGTCGGCGCGTCTTCCGGGATGGCGCTGAATGGCGCCTGGCCGGTCGGCTTGACCGGAGGCTTCCCCGGCGTCGCTGGATTCCCCACCAGTTGCGCCACCCCGCCGTGTGCCGTGCCCGCCTCTTATCAAACCCTGACTTCACAAATGGGAAACTTCCCCGTCTTTGAGGGCACCAGTCTTTACTCGCTCCGCCTCGACCAGAACGTCGGCGCCAACCACCGCTTGACCTTCCGCGCCAACGTCAGCCCCAGCACTGTGACCGGTATCGAGGGCAGCGGCCAGGACCAGCCCTTCGGGCAAAATGCATACTCGCGCACTTCGCAACAAACTTACCGCGATGTCGCCGGAGTCTTTCAAGACACTTGGACCATCGGCAACGACAAAGTCAACGAATTCCGTTTCCAGTACGCCCGCCGCGGACTGTCGTACTTCTACAACACGCAGATTCCCGGAGGCTCCGACCCGGCTGTGAACATTCCGGGGTACGCCTATTTCGGACGCGAGCCGTATTCCTACATTCAACGAGTCGAGCAGCGCTACCAAGCCACCGACAATTTCTCCTGGACTATCGGCCGGCACAATACCAAGTTCGGAGCGGACTTCAACTATCTCCCGCTGACCGCAACCTTCACGGTCAACTACGGCGGAGTCTACGATTTTGGCACCTTCAGTGCGTCCAGCCTGGGCTTCGCGAGCCCCACCGGTCTGCCCGGTTTCCCCGACCTGTCGCCCGTACAGGCGTACGGCGCCGGACTGCCCGAAGATTTTGTGCAAGGCATCGGCAGTCCCAGCGACTCGTTCCACAACATTCCGATCGGCGCATTCTGGCAGGACTCGTGGCGCATCAGTCCCACCGTCACCCTGAACTACGGCGTGCGCTACGACGTCGAGATCCCTCCCACGTTCACTCCGCCGCAAGGACTGGCGCTTCCCGCCTACCATCTGCTGGGACTGCAGAAAGGGATTCAGACCGACAAGAAGAATATTCAG
This sequence comes from Candidatus Sulfotelmatobacter sp., assembly GCA_049509155.1. Lineage (GTDB taxonomy): Bacteria > Acidobacteriota > Terriglobia > Terriglobales > Acidobacteriaceae > Sulfotelmatobacter. Next base: position 3,477 of record JBELAE010000376.1, on the reverse strand, counting down.
CCGCGCATCGGCATCGCCTGGGATCCCAAGGGCAACGGCAAGACCGTAGTGCGCGCATCGTACGGCGTGTTCTTTGACCATCCGTTGCTGGGCCTCTATTTCCTTGGCCAGGCCTCTGACGGTTCCTCCAGCGGACAGTTAGCATTTGCGGGAACGTCGGTTTGTTCTGGCGCCGGCAATCCCGGCAACCTGAATGCGATCACGATCTTTCAGGGCCTGCCGATTAACGAAGCCAGCGCCGCCAATCCTTGCGCGGCAACTCTGAACCCCGCCACGGCCAGCGCCCTCGGATTCCTGCCCAACCAGCAGCAATTTCAGTCACTGAACTTCCCAGGGTCGATCTTTCTCAACCAGAATTATCTGAACCCGTCCACCTTCATGCCGCTGGCCTTCCAGCCCTTCGGCTATCCGCAGTCCAAGAATTTCGTCTACGCCTACGCGCAGCAAACCAACCTGACCCTGGAGCAGAATCTCGGCGGCGGCTTCGCCCTCAGCCTCGCCTACAACTTCAACGGCGGACGCCACCTGAACCGCCCCATCAACGCCAACACCATTCGCGGCGACCTGATGACTGGCAACTTTGAGGCGGCCTATTATGACGCCATCGCCTCGGGAGGAACTCCTCCCGCCAGCCCCTTCACCGTCAGCGGTTGCAGTGCGGGGGGAACAGCAAAATCCCCGTACCCCTACGTCGTCGCTTCGCTGATGAACTTCTTTCGCCCCGGCGGCCTGAATCCATCCATCATCGGCGCCTACGCTTCCGTCGGCGATCCGCTCGGCTGCATTGCCCAAGCCGCGGCCCTGACTGCCACCATTCCGGGATTCAACGCGACCTGCAATCCTGCCACCTTCACCGGCTGCGTCCCGTTCGGTGACATGGACGCCAACTATTCCAACGGCAGCTCCATTTACCACGGTTTCAGCGCCAACCTGCGCAAGCGCTTCAACAGCCACTACGAATTCCTCGCGTCCTACACCTGGTCGCACGCCATTGACGACTCTACCGATCTGCAATCGACCCTCACGCCGCAAGACAGCTACTACCCGCAAAGCGATCGCTCCACTTCGCTGTTCGACCAGCGTCATCGCTTCGTCTTCAGCGGCGTCTATCAGAGTGGAAAACTCTCCGGCAAGAGCTTCGCCGACGCATTCTTCAGCTACTGGACCATTGCCCCGATCCTCGACGTTTCTTCCGGCCGTCCCTTCAACATCATTACCGGCAACGACGACAACCTTCAGCTTTCGTCGCTGACCGGCCGGCCTAACACCACCGTCAATGCGGCATGTACAGCCGCCGGGTACGCGCCGGTCACCTCCAAGTACTCGCCCACCGGCACGCTGCAGGAACCCTGCCTCAACGGCTTCGTCGCCACCGGAACCGTCCCCACACTGCTGCAACTCGACGGCAATCTAGGCCGTAATTCCGGCGTTCAGCCCTGGACCATTTTCAATGATATGCGCGTTTCCAAGCGCATCCCCTTCGGCGAGCGCTTCAGCGCCGACCTGATCGTCGACATGTTCAACATCGCCAACAAAATGAATGTGGCCGCCGTCAGCCCGCTGTTTACCAACGCCGGCCAAGCCACCTCCGCCTACGATCCGCGCCAGTTCCAGTTCGCGCTGAAACTGAACTGGTAAAACCGAAGTGGTAGTGTTTGCGATGCGACGATAAAGCGCCCTTGTCATCCTGAGGCCCGCGTTGTTTGCGGGCCGAAGGACCCATGCAACCGGCACAATCACCACCCGCCATTTCCCCATCGAAAATTTCCTGAATGGATTAACTAATCAAACTGTAAAATCACGCTTCGCGTCGGACCGTCATCATGAATAGTCCCGAGACTCTGCCCGTACCGCCCGCGCTCCCTCCAACCTCGTCCCCGCCCGACACCATCTTCCGCGGGCCCAACGGCATCCGCGCCGGCTGGCGCGTGCTGATATTCCTCGCCTTGGTGGTCATCGTCACTCTCGTCTTCATGACTCCGTTCGTGGTGCTGCGCGCGCTCGGCGGCGGCGCCGGGCCACAAGTCGGCATCGGAATGGGCGGTGGTCTTACTCCCCAGGCACTGAGCATCACCGAAGGAAGTCTCTTTCTCATCCCGTCGATCGCAGCCCTCATCATGGCGCGCATCGAACGCCGCAAGTACGGCCAGTACGGCCTACCGGCCCGCTCCGCATTCGGAAAAGATTTCTGGATCGGCATCCTGGTCGGGTTCTTCTCGATCAGCGCCTGCCTGCTGGGGATTTTCGCGTTTCATGGCTTCCAGCTCACTGGACTCGCCATCCACGGCAGCACCATCGCATCGGCAACCGCCGCCTGGGCCGCGACGTTTGTGCTGGTCGGCCTCGCCGAAGAATTCTCTTTCCGCGGATACCTCCAGTTCACCCTCACTACCGGCATCGGCTTCTGGCCCACGGCAATTCTGCTCTCTGCGCTGTTCGGTCTCGCGCACTCGGGCAATCCCGGCGAGAGCAAGTTCGGTCTGCTGTCGGTGGTGCTGTTCGGCCTGTTGTTCTGCTTGTTCCTGCGCCGCCGCGGCAATTTGTGGTGGGCCGTCGGTTTCCACGCCGGATGGGATTGGGGCCAGACGTTCTTCTACGGCGTACCAGACAGCGGCTTAATGCCGTATCACAATCTGTTCGGCTCGGCGTTCAGCGGCCCGCGCTGGCTCACCGGCGGCAGCGTGGGCCCCGAAGCCAGCGTCTTTACCCCGATCGTGCTGGCAATCGTCGCGATCCTATTCAGCCGCGTCTATCGCGAAAACAAATACCAGACAGGCACGGAAAGCCACTAGCTGACAGCTGATAGCTGACAGCTCTTTTGCAGTGTTACACTTTTTCTTCACCCATCCTTGGCGCTTGCCCGGAGTTCGTTCCCCAATGTCTGAAACTCAAATGCCCAGCGCGCGCACCCGCGTGGTCCGTGAACCCCACCGCGGCGTCTACGATCGCGAGGCCGTCTACCGCATTCTCGATGAAGGATTTCTCTGCCACATCGGCTTCGCCGTCGACGGCCAACCGTTCGTGATTCCGACATCGTACGGCCGCCACGGCGACAGCCTTTACATTCATGGCTCCGCGGCCAGCCGCATGCTGCGCCAGATGAAAAACGAGATTAGCGTCTGCATCACCGTGACCCTGCTGGACGGTCTCGTGCTCGCCCGCTCCATTTTCAATCACTCCATGAACTACCGCTCGGTGGTGATTCTAGGCAAGGCCACGCTGGTCGATGATCCGGAAGAAAAACTCTCAGCCCTCCGCACATTGTCGGAACACATTCTCCCCGACCGCTGGGATGATGCGCGCCAGCCCGACGAAAAGGAACTCAAAGCCACCTCCGTGCTGCGCGTCCCCATCGAAGAATTCTCCGCCAAAGTCCGCACCGGCCCCGCCATCGACGACGAAGAAGATTATTCCTTCCCCACCTGGGCGGGAGTCGTCCCGCTGGAGACTGTCGCAGGACCGCCCATCGACGACGCC
>JBELAE010000375.1:0-5262 GCA_049509155.1 Candidatus Sulfotelmatobacter sp. | reverse complement strand
AGCGTGAACGGGCACAGAGCGTCACTGCCTCCGGCCAACATCATGGGCGCGGCTCCGTCGAGAAGCAGGTTGGCGGCGAGCGCGATGGCCATGGCGCTCGAAGCGCAGGCCGCGGAAATAGCGCAGCGTGGTCCGCAGAAGCCCAGATCGTCACCAACGGCGTCGGCAACGTGCGCCGGTGGATAGGAAGCGGCCCGCAGAATACCGTCGCCGTTGCGGAACCAGGCGGCCGGATCTTGGGCGATTGCGGGATCGATTTCGCTCAAGCCTGCAACCGTGCTGGCCATCAGTACACCAACAGCGCTTTCGCGGGAGGCCGCGCCTTCGCAATCGAAGTTCCTTACTGCATCGCGAGCCGCCACCATCGCGAGCCGGTCGCTCCGCGAATATCGGGGCTGGTTGTCTTTCGCTGCCAGCGGCAAACTTGCGACGTGCGCTGTACTTCCTGCAAAGCCGGGATACAGATCTTTCGACGGCGCCAGACAGCTTTTGCCTGACAACATTCCGGACTGCAGGCGGTCCATCCCAATGCCATAGGGGCTGACAACGCCGATGCCGGTGACAACGATGGTTTTGCGAGGGTCATTCATGGGACGAAACGTTCATGGGACGATCGGTCATGCGAGGGTCATTCATTCGACGATCAGCCGTGCGAAGATCAACATGCGAAGATCACATTCGAAGATCAGTCACGCGAGGCCGCCGGCCAGAAGTCAAAAAAATTCATCCACTGATCGTAATGGGTGGTCAAGGTTTTTTCCAAGAAGCGGACGGCCTGGCTCAGAGCGGCTTGCAGGGCGGCGTCGCCGTCAGCCGCGCCAACCGGCGGGATGGGATCGCCCATCATTGCGCGATAGCGCAGCCATCCCTGGCGGATTACGAAGCCGGGCATTACCGGGGCGCCGGACACTTGCGAGAGCAGGAAGGGGCCGAGCGGAAATGAAGTGGGCTGCGAAAAGAACGGGACCTCGGCGCTATGGCGCTGATAGACGCGATCCCCCTGCATGGCTACGATTTCGTTGCGACGCAGTGCCTGTAAGAGTTCGAGAGTCGCGGACACACCTCCTTTGAGATCGACAATTTTGAGGCGCTCACTGGCCATTAGATTTCGCAGCATGATCTCCGCCGGTTTGTCCTCGACCACTCGCGCCACGTTTACGGGGCAGCCGTGCATTTCGAGCAGCCGCGAGGCAAATTCCCAATTGCCCACGTGTGCCGTCCAGACGATCAGCCCGTTGCCGGCCGCAAGAGCTTGCTCGACTTTGGCCGCGCCGCGCTCCGGGTCGACCAACATGGAGAGCAGTTGCGGATGCGTCGCCTGGGGGACGTAGCAATAGGAAACCATCAGGTCGCAGAACGAATAGAAGACCCAATACACCTTCCATTGCAATGCCAACCCGCGCTTGCCCGAGACCGGGCGCAGATTCCCGGCTACCGCGCGCCGCTCGCGCTTCAACATGACGTAAAAGATTAGCGCCGTGACCAGTGCGATGGGAGGATGGAGGAGGCGCGGCAGCCTGGGTATGATGGCAAAGATAATCCGCTGCGCCGGAATGTTATGAAAACGATGCTCGTACCAGCGCGTCAATTTCGGCCTGCGGAGGACGGGGTGGAGAAAAACGGAGACCAACTTGGGCGGTCAGGCTGGGCAACCATGTTCAGCAATAAGTTACGCAATAAATGGAAGGTCGGTGTCAGGCTTTTACTGCCGCCACTTTGGATTCAATGATCGCCGCTAAGACATTGATACTTTCGAAATGCTTCTTGTCGAAATTGGCTTGCACCAGCTTGATACCGAAGTGCCTTTCGATCTCAAGCACGAGCTGAAGAATATCGATGGAATCGATTTCCAGTTCGCCGCCGAGCAGGGGCTGATCGTCGCGGAGATCCTCCGGGGTCATGTCGGTGATTCGGAGGCTCTTCAGTATGATCGGCTTAAGTTGCTCTTTAACGCTCGGCATGGTGTTTAGTTGCGGGCTGAGAAAAAAGAGCATACCACAAAGGTTAGCGTAGGACGCGACCAGCACAGAGTGTAGCAGCTTAATGTCAGACCTTGTTTCAGCCCGATGTCATTCTGAGCGCGGCTGCAGCCGGGCGAAGAACCTTACGTCAGCCGACGCGGTTGGACCGCCTCGCTTCACCCAGTGCAGGCGCTCCTCGCATCCGTACAACCGACCGTCTGGGCTTCGTACGGTCCCGCCGGAGCGCTTAGCGCGCTCCGGCGGGATGACAGCGGGTCGGTGAATCCATAAGTGCTTAACGCCAAACTGACGCAATGCCGCGGATAAACAATTCCGCGGGAGCTGAAGCAATACCGCGTGGAGCTAGACTACAGAAGTCCGCCGTCGACTGCGATCACCTGTCCGGTGATGTAGCTGGCCTCTGGAGAGCCTAGAAACACGACCAGCGGGGCTACTTCTTCGGGCTTGCCGAAGCGGCCCAGAGGGATTTCGGACAGCAGGCGCTTCTCCTCTTTCTCAATGTACTTCGCGGACATGGGGCTGGGAATCACGCCGGGGCAGATGGCGTTGACTCGGATGTGGAATGGCCCGACCTCACGAGACAGGGCCTTGGTAAAGGCAATCACGCCGCCTTTGGAGGCTGAATAATTGCACTGGCCGGCTTGGCCGCGGATTCCGCTGGGGGAAACGATGTTGCAGATGGCTCCGCTTCCCCGGCGCATCATGCGGGGCAAGGCCAATCGCGAGCAGAGATACGTGCCACGAAGATTGGTGTCGATGACTTCGTCCCACTGCTCGTCGGACATGAAGGCCAGCAGGACATCGCGGTTGATGCCCGCATTGTTGACCAGGTAATCGACCGCACCGAATTCCCGTTCGATGCGATCGAACATGGGCGCCACACTCTCCTGGCGGGAGAGATCGGCTTCGACGGCCAGCGCTTGTCCGCCGGCGGCGGCGATTTGCTCGACCACTGCAGCCGCCGACTCTTTTGCGCGATGGTAATGCACGGCTACGCGGAATCCCGCGCTACCCAGGGCCTGCGCGATGGCGGCGCCAATAATTCCAGAAGCGCCCGTCACTAGTGCGGTTTTCTGAACTCCAATCTGATCGTCGATCCGGCCATCACGCGGGGTTTCAGCCATGGCTCGAGTTTAGTGCAGAGGCCTGAAGATCAGAACATACGCGGCCCAGCGGGAGTTGTAGCGCGCGATATTGCCGTCCAGAGCATAGGACACTGTGCCTTGCACCAGCGTGCCCAGGGGACCGGGCGTGTTGAAGTTGAGCTCCAGGCCGTCGAACTTGCGGAACTGGAAGGACTCCTCCAGGTTGCGGGCGCGCGCGTAGGAGTACATGCCGTCAATCTTGATGAGGTCCAGCACGTTGAAACCGTAGTGCACGTTGGCCTGGGCGATGGCGTCAAAAGAATCGGTGCCGGGGGGAATGCCGTGTAAGCGCGGCGACGAAAGAAACCCGGGAAAGTAACGGGAGAAGCGATCCAGTTGGTCGCCACCCCAGTAGGAGACATCCCATCCGCCCTTGGTGAACTTTCCGATGTAGTAGTCCTTGTTTAAATCGGCGTTGTAGAGGGTGAATGCGTTTTGCGGACGCTGCTCCAGCAAAGTGTTTTGTGGCGGCGGGTTCGCCGTTGTGGAACCGCATCCTGCCGGAGGCAGCGCGAGCGAAGTGCAGCCGAACGGCCGCCAGTCGATGCGCTGGCCGCGTGTACCTTGCGCGTCGAAGACGTAGCCTCTGCGACTGTATTTTATTTCGACGCCGGGAAGAATGTTCAGGCCGTTGCGCGGCAGTTCGTATATCTCGTCAGCCTGGCTGGTTCGGAGGAAGTTGTCGTACGCGAAGTAAGTGGACGCCGTGATGCTGAGATGCGTAGCGGCTTGCCAGGAGGCCCGCAGGCCGGCGGTTTGCTCCCACGTCCACACATCGCCTTGGGTCAATTCGATGTTGTTGCTGTAGATGCGGTTCTCGCCGGGCAGGCCGTTCAGCGACAAATCCAGCGCGAGACGGAACTTGGGGCGGTACTGCTTCGAGAGGTCGGAAACCAGGATGGGTCCCGCAAAGAAAGTGGAGAGCTGGGCACCGGTGTGATGAAAGTCGAAATCGGCAATGCTGATGCCGAGAAACGGAATCGGGAAGTTGAACGTGCCGCCGTACATGGCGCCGGCAATCAGGGCCCGGACGCGCTTCACGTCGGTCTCCACGAGAACGCGCTCGCCATTCTTTGTCTTGGCCAGCGACCGCAGTCCCTGGTCGGTGTCGCGGAACATTTTGTCGTCGGAACTGTGCTCGGCCGCGAGAGCGCCGGCGAACTCTGGAGTGTTGATGACGTAGTCCGAGAAACGCACCGTCCTCTGCAGCACGAAGTCGCGTCCGGCTGCGTTCAATAACTGTTGGGCAGAGATTGACCGCAGCAAATTGAACTGATTGCCCTTGCCGTCAGGAATGAGCTCGAAATTCTGGGTCTCGGTGTTCACCAGCACGTTGCTCTTCGCTCCGCGTTGGCTCAGGGACTGCTTCACTTCGCGGAACGTTGTGCCGTCGATCCAGATCTTGCCGCTGTAAAGCGCCTCGTCGCGCGCTTTGTCTTTGGGCTCGACTCCGATCACATAGCACATGGCCCCGTTGACTTGTTCGGTGCCGAGCAGTTTGTAGTCGTAGCGCTCGTTGATCTTCAATTCGAGGGGCTGGGTCAGAACTTTTTCCGGCTCGACTTGCGGGAGGGGAAACTCACGGTTCTTGGCGAGCTTCACGCCGTTGATGTAGAAGTCCTTTTGGGCGAGCTCTACCTGGCCGTCGCGGCCAACAAATTGCTTGAGCTGCACCGACACGTCGAAACCAGGCCCTAGATTTGTGCTTTCAAAGTGCAGGCTCATGAAACTGGAGGCCGTATAGTTTTCCAGCTTCTGCTTCTGCGCTTCGCGGGTCTGCTGCCAGCGGGCAATGATTTCCTCGAGCTTCAACTCGACTCCGCCCTTCACCTCAACCGTGCTGAACTGGGTCTGATCGGCGTCGCTTTCTTTGTGGATGGAAATCAGGGCGTACTCGCTGGTGCAGGCGCAGGTCTGCGCGAAGCCCTTGTCAGTCTTCGTCGCTTCGCCGGCTGGGAGCGGGACGCCAGTGGCGGGGTCGTACCACTTGACCTCGAATGGTCCGGAGCGAGCACTCTGCAGCTTGACCGTTTTCGGAGAGCCGGAGCTGCCGTTCACGCGGGCAACAATTACCAGATCCGACTGGCCGCCCCCGAACCACCGGTGTTCGCCGTTGCCCACGCCATCCACCGCGA
>JBELAE010000374.1:0-5264 GCA_049509155.1 Candidatus Sulfotelmatobacter sp. | reverse complement strand
ACCGGGGTATTTTGTGGAGAGGTGGAGTTCATCTCTCTCGTAAATCTTCGTGGCGAGTTTCTTGCCATCGAATTGGACTGGGCTTCGTGGCGGGGAAAGCTTGCCGAGCTTTGCTCGGCCTGGACGGGCGGGGGCTGCGGCCGTCCCCACATGGTCCATCTTTCCTACACTGCTAATCTTTTCCCCATGAGTTGTGGCGGTTCGCAGGGTGGCTCTTAGCCGGAGGGTTACTAGCTCGACTTCGCGGGTGGAGTGTGAGTAGCCGTAGCGGCGGTGATGTTCGCGCTGGAAATCTTTCAGCAGATTTTTCGAGAGGCTGAGATTGAGTTCGTATCCCTGGCCGCGGTAGCGGAGGTCGACGCTGCGTTGGTAGTGAACTTTTCCGCGCCACGACTCTTCGCGGAAATCTTTGGTCGCATTGTTTTCCAGCGCGACGAATTCACGATTCAACTGCACGAGAGGAATTTTCCCCGAGACGCGCCAGAGGACGGTGCGGGAATAATCTTTCACTACGTCGCTTGCAAGAATGCCGAGCGCGGAGAGCGCGCCGGGGAATGCTGGCACGATGACGCGCGGGATGCTGAGGGCTTGGGCGAGGGCGCAGGCGTGCAGGCCTCCGGCGCCGCCGAAGGCGACCAGGGCGAAGTGGCGGGAATCGCGGCCACGTTCGATGGAGACGACGCGGATGGCTTTTTCCATGGTGGCGTTGACCACGCGGATGACTCCGGCGGCGAAAGTTTCGAGAGTGAGTTTGGAGCCTTGATGCCTCAGCCATTCTTGCGTGATGCGGCGGGTGCGGGTGAGATCGAGAGTGAAATCTCCGCCGAGAAACTTTGCGGGTTGGAGACGGCCGAGGAGCAGGTTCGCATCGGTGACGGTGGGCTGCAGGCCGCGGCCGTAGCAGATGGGGCCTGGATCGGCGCCGGCGGATTCGGGGCCGACGCGCAGGGCGCCGGCGGCGTCGAAGCGGGCGAGCGAACCTCCGCCGGCGCCGACGGTGTGGATGTCGAGCATGGGGACGCTGACGGGGAGGTCGGCGATTTGCGCGTCGGTGGCGGTTTTCGGTTCGCCTTCCACTAGTGAGACGTCGGTGGACGTGCCTCCCATGTCGAAGGCGATGATGTGGTCGAAGCCGCTGGCGCGGGCGGTGGCGGCGGCGCCGACTACGCCTCCGGCGGGGCCGGAGAGGACGGTGCGGACGGGTTCGCGGGCGGCGGTGGAAAGTGCGGTGATGCCGCCGCTGGATTGCATGACGAAGATGCGGGGGGCAGGGGCTAAAGCCCCGTTATTCTTAGCGGCTTTCGCGGCCCTGAAGGGTCGCTCCTCCACTGAAGCGCTTTTCGCGGCGCGGAAGCGCGGCTCTTCCACGTTGTGAAGGCGAGTCGCCAGATTGTTCAGGTAGCGTTGCATTACTGGTTGCAGGTAGGCGTTGATGACTACGGTGGAGGTGCGTTCGTATTCGCGGAATTCGGGGAGGATTTGGTGGGAGATGGAGAGTGGGAGGGCGAGTGGCTTGAGGGCGGTGGCGACAGCCTGTTCATTTTTCGGATTTGTGAACGAGAAGAGGAGCACGATCGCGATGGATTCTGGGTTTGCGGCGGCGACGTTTTCGGCGACGGTGCGCAGTTCTTCTTGCGGAGGTGCAGTGAGGATTTCGCCGTTGCTGGCGGTGCGTTCGGTCACGCCGAAGCGGAGATCCTTCGGGACCAGTGGTTCGATGCGGTCGAAGAAGAAGTCGTAGAGTTCGGGGCGGGCCTGGCGTCCGATTTCGATGACGTCTTCAAAGCCGGCGGTGGTGACTAGGGCGGTGCGGGCGCCTTTGCGTTCGAGAAGAGTGTTGGTGCCGACGGTGGTGCCGTGGAGGAGGATGAATTTGCCGGGCGCGATTTTGTGGATTGCCTCGACGATGGCTTGGGAGGGGTCGGCCGGGGTGGAGAAAACTTTGAGCATGCGGAGGCGGCGGGTTGCGGGATCGATCCAGACACAGTCAGTGAAGGTGCCTCCAGTGTCGATGGCGATGCGCAGGGGTTGGGGGCGGCGGGTCATGAGTGGCGGCGCGGACTAGGGTAACATCCTGCGACTTTCCCATGTGTCGCAATAAGCACGCAATCCTTCGACAGGCACAGGGCAGGGGTGCGGGGCATCGGCCGGTTCGGCTTCTGAAATATCTCGAAACTGGAGTACGATTTCACGCATGGCTGGAACGAACATTCTGGAATTTATTGAACGTGCGAAGGCGGGCGGCGCCTCCGAGCAGGCGGTGGTGGGGATGTTGACGGCTCGGGGGTGGCCGGAGAAGGAAGTTTACGAGGCGCTGGCGGCGCACTACGAAAGAGTTACAGGGATGGAGATTCCCCGCCGCGGCGGCTCGGGAACGCCCGCTAAAGACGCCTTCTTTCACTTGCTGATGTTCTGGACTTTGGCGACCTGGACGTTCGGGTGGGGTGCGCTGGCGTTTCTGCTGATCGAACACTGGCTGCCGGATCGGGTTACGGCCTCGCCTTACAACCAAGGCTTCGACTTGTCTTTTGCGGCGTGGGCGATGGCCGCGATGATTGTGGCGTTTCCGATTTTTCTGCTGGTTTCAAGGTCGGTGCTGCGCGCGGAGAGGGCGCATCCGGAGAAATTAAACGCGCCGCTTCGGAAGTGGTTGTGGTATTTGGTGCTGGTCATCGCGGCGGCCGTGTTCATCGGCGATCTGATCGCGGTGCTGACGCGCTTCCTGAGCGGCGAAGTTACGGCTCTATTTCTGGGCAAGGCATCGGTCGTGCTGGTGCTTTCTGGGGGAGTGTTCTTCTATTACTTTGGGAGACTTAGACGGTCGGAGGACTCTGACACGCAGGTCGCCGGAAGCCTTGTCGTCGGAAGCCGGGACCGGTGGATGGCGTTGTTCAGCGGCCTGGTGGTGGTGGCGCTGTTGATTCCGGGATTCTGGTTTGTGGGAGCGCCGGGGCGGCAACGGGCGCTGCGCGCGGATCAGAAGCGGCTGCAGGATATCGATATGGTGAGCGGGAGGATTCGTAACGTGTGGAACGCGTCGCACAAGCTGCCGGAGCGGCTGGATCAGTTACCGGAACCTGCGCCGGCTGATCCGGTGAGCGGGGCGGGGTATGAGTATCGCGTGAAGGCCGGCAGCCAGTATGAGTTGTGCGCCACATTTGCCAAGGCTAGTTTGCCGAATGATTTGCCGCAGGCCAGGATTTGGACGCATCCGGCGGGGCGGTATTGTTTTTCGTTGGACGCTACCTCGGTGCAGGATAGCCCTTATCCTTACTTTCCGATGCCTTCGGATTGAGATGCCTTCGGATTGAGAAGTTGCAGGGTCTGAGGGCAGGCTCGCCTCGCTGCGCTTGGCGGGACGGGCGAAGGCGCCCGTCTCCACACAAGCACTTCCACACAAGCAAGAGCTGTCACTTCGTGGTGAAGGCTAGCGTCAGTAGCGTTTTTTGTTCGACCTCGTGGGCTTTGCTGCTGCCGGTCGCGGGGCTGGCGCCCGAGCTGCGTTTTACGGTGAGCACGGGGCGGTCGCCGGCGATGCGTTTCAGGCGCGGCAGCATGTTGAATAACGCTCCCATGTTGGCGGGCTCTTCTTGCACCCAGACGATGTCCGAGTTTTTGCCGTGGCGGTCGAATTCGGCGATGACTTCCTGCTCGGGGAAGGGGTAGAGCTGTTCGAGAAATACGATCGCGGTGCTTGTGTCTTTTCTCTTCTTGCGTTCGGCCTGGAGTTCGTGGCCGATTTTTCCGGTGCAGATCAGGATGCGGTCGGCTTCTCCCACTTCGGCGTCGGGGATGACGTTCTGGAAATTCTTGTGGGTGAAATCGGCGATGGGCGAGCTTGCGTCGGGATGGCGCAGCATGCTCTTCGGCGTGAATACGACCAAGGGCTTGCGCCAGTGGCGCAGGGCCTGGCGACGCAGCAGATGGAAATATTGCGCGGCGTTGCTGGGCTGCGCGATCTGGATGTTGTGCTTGGCGGCGAGTTGGATGAAGCGCTCGATTCTCGCGCTGGAATGTTCCGGGCCTTGGCCTTCGTAGCCGTGCGGCAGGAGCATGACGACGCCGGAGAGCAGGTTCCACTTGGCTTCGCCGGCACTGATGAACTGGTCGATGATGGCTTGGGCGACGTTGACGAAGTCGCCGAACTGGGCTTCCCAGAGGACGAGCGACTCGGGATAGTCGCGGCTGTAGCCGTATTCGAAGCCTAGAACGCCGGCTTCGGAAAGTGTCGAGTTATAGATTTCGCAGCGGGCCTGACCTTGCGCGATGTTTTCTAACGGAACAAATTCGTTTTCATTTTCGATGTCGATTAGGACGGAGTGGCGCTGGTTGAAGGTGCCGCGGCGGGAATCTTGTCCGCTGAAACGGACGTGGGTGCCGGCTTTCACGAGACTCGCGAAGGCCAGGGCTTCTGCCATGCCGTAGTCGACGGGGCGCTGGCCCGCGCCCATTTCGGCGCGCTGCTCGAGGAGCTTCTTAACTTTGGGATGGATGTGGAAGCCGTCGGGATAAGTCGTGAGGCGAGCGCTCAGTTCGGAAAGTTCTTCGGGCGAGAGTCCGGTTTCGACTTCGAATTCAGGGCGATGAGCCCCACCGAAATAATTGTTCCAATACTTCGGGAGCTCACGCAGGGTTGGCTTTTGCTTGATGCTGGCGGCTTGTTTCTGCGCGGCTTCAAACTCGGCTTTAATTGCGGCGGCTTGGGCGGGCGCATCGGTGGCGCCGATGTCGTCGGCGTAGATTTCCCAGAGTGGAGGATGGTCTTTGATTTTTTTGTAGAGCAACGGCTGGGTGATCGTGGGATCGTCGACCTCGCTGTGGCCGTGACGGCGGTAGCCGATGAGATCGATGACTACGTCGGTACCGAATTTGTAGCGGTATTCGGTGGCGATGCGGCCGACGCGGACTACGGCGTCGACGTCTTCGCCGTTAACGTGGAAAATCGGAATCGACTGGCGGCGCGCGATGCAGGCGGCGAAGCGGGTGGAGTGTTCTTCGGTATAGCTCGTAGTAAATCCTAAAAGATTGTTGACTACGACATGAACGGTGCCACCGACGGTGTAGCCGGGGAGATCGGCGTAGTTCATGGTCTCGGCTAGGATGCCTTGTCCGGCGAATGCGGCGTCGCCGTGGACCAGGAGCGGGAGATATTTTTCGCGTCCGCCTTCGCCGGTGCGGTCCTGCTTGGCGCGAGTGCGGCCTACCGTCACGGGGTCGACGGCTTCGAGATGGCTGGGGTTTGAGACCAGGTGGATGTGAACTTT
>JBELAE010000373.1:0-9676 GCA_049509155.1 Candidatus Sulfotelmatobacter sp. | reverse complement strand
TCGGAGCCGTCGCGCCCGAACACCTGGCCTGGAACACCGCCGCGTCGTTCACCACCAATACCAACTGGCAAGCCTATTCCGGCGAGACCACCATGAGCTATTTCACGCAAATGGCTGGGCTCGCGTTTCACAACTTTGCCTCGGCGGCGACCGGCATAGCGCTAGCCATCGCCTTTATTCGTGGGATTGCCCGCCGTCAAATGCAGACCCTGGGAAATTTCTGGGTCGACTTCGTGCGCTGCTCTTTGTGGGTGCTTCTGCCATTTTGTGTGGTGGGATCGCTGTTTCTGGTTTCGCAGGGCGTGGTGCAAAACCTTAAGCCCTACGACACCGTAAAGCTGATCGAACCGCAGCAGGTACAGCGCGCGGGCGCGGACGGCAAACCCGTAGTCGATGCCGCCGGCAAGCCGGTCATGGACCCGGTGACCACCCAGACCATCGCGCAAGGTCCAGTGGCTTCGCAGGAGGTAATTAAACAATGGGGCACCAACGGCGGCGGATTCTTTAACGCGAACAGCGCGCATCCCTTCGAGAATCCCACGCCCCTGACGAATCTTTTTCAACTGTTTTCCATCTTCGCCATCGGCGCCGGGCTCACCTATACGCTCGGCCGCATGACCAGCTCTCCCGCGCACGGCTGGGCCGTGTGGTCCGCGATGGCAATCCTATTCCTCGTCGGAGTCACGGTAGCCTATTGGGCTGAGGCGCAAGGTAATCCCTTGTACCCCTCGACCATCGCGCAACACGCCACGACCCTGCAGCCAGGCGGCAACATGGAAGGCAAAGAAGTTCGCTTCGGCATCGCCAACTCTGCGCTGTTCGCTACGGTGACCACCGACGCCAGCTGCGGCGCCATCAACAGCTGGCACGATTCCTTCACGCCGCTGGGCGGGATGGTTCCAATGGTTAACATCATGCTGAGCGAGGTCATCTTCGGGGGCGTCGGCTCTGGAATGTATGGCATTCTCATCTACGTCGTCCTTGCCGTATTCATTGCCGGCCTCATGGTGGGCCGCACCCCGGAATATTTGGGCAAGAAAATTGAAGCCTACGACGTCAAGATGGCCATGCTCACCTCGCTGGTCTTCCCGCTGATCATTCTGTCGCTCACTGGAATTTCGACGGTCAAAGGTTTTGGCACGGCAGCGATCTTCAACCCCGGCCCCCACGGCCTCAGCGAGATTCTCTACGCGTTCACTTCGTCCGCCGGCAACAATGGCTCTGCCTTCGGAGGCCTCAGTCCGATCAACACGCCCTGGTATGACGCAGCTACGGGCATGACCACGCTGCTCGGCCGCTTTTTCATGATCATTCCCATGCTGGCGATTGCCGGCAACCTGGCACAGAAGAAATATGTCCCGCCGTCGCTGGGAACATTTCCGGTGACCACGCCGCTGTTCACGCTGCTGCTGATCAGCGTCATCCTGATTCTCGGCGCGTTGACGTTCTTCCCGGCACTGAGCCTGGGGCCGATTCTGGAGCACCTTCTGATGCACGTGGGAAAGACCTTCTAGGACGCTTTTTAGGAAACTTTTTAGGAAACTATGGCCAGCCATCGCAAGTCGATATGGGATCTGAATCTGGTTCGCAGCGCCGCCTGGAGCTCGCTGATCAAGCTCGACCCGCGAAACATGATGGGCAACCCAGTCATGTTCGTGGTCGAAATCGGCAGCGTGATCACGACCGTGCTGTTGATTTTTCATCCTCACGAGGCATTTAGCTTTAATCTCCAAATCACACTGTGGCTGTGGTTCACCGTGTTGTTCGCCAACTTTGCTGAAGCCATGGCGGAAGGCCGGGGCAAGGCTCAGGCGGAAACGCTGCGCCGCGCGCGCTCGGAAACCATCGCCAAGCGCATTACCGGCGACGGCAAAATCGAAGAAATTCCCAGCGCCAAATTGCGCTCCGGCGATCTGGTTTCGGTCGCAGCCGGGGAACTCATTCCCGGCGATGGAGAAATTGTCGAGGGCGTGGCATCGGTCGACGAGTCCGCCATCACCGGCGAGTCGGCGCCAGTGATTCGCGAGGCGGGCGGCGATCGTTCGGCCGTGACCGGCGGCACGCGCGTGCTCAGCGACTACATAAAAGTGAAAATTACCTCGAACCCCGGCGAGACTTTTCTCGATCGCATGATCGCACTGGTGGAAGGCGCATCCCGCCAGAAAACTCCCAACGAAATCGCGCTGAACATCCTGCTCGCCGGCCTGACGATCATTTTCTTACTAGCGGTGGTTACGCTGCAGCCCTTCGCGATTTACTCCGGCTCGCCGCAGACTGTGTTCGTGCTCGTCTCCTTGCTGGTCTGTCTGATCCCCACCACCATCGGCGGCCTGCTTTCGGCGATCGGCATTGCTGGCATGGACCGCCTGGTCCAGCACAATGTGCTCGCCATGTCGGGGCGCGCGGTTGAAGCCGCAGGCGACGTAAACACGCTGCTGCTCGACAAAACAGGCACCATCACTTTCGGCAACCGCCAGGCCACAGAATTCATACCCGGTCCCGGAGTAACCGAAGCCGAAATGGCCGACGCCGCACAGCTCTCGTCGCTGGCCGACGAAACTCCCGAGGGCCGCTCCATCGTTGTCCTCGCGAAAGAAAAATACCAGCTGCGCGGCCGCGAATTCGGGGCGCATGAGGCCGAATTCATCCCGTTCACCGCGCAGACGCGCATGTCCGGCGTGAATCTGGATGGCCGCCAAATCCGCAAAGGCGCTGCCGAATCGATTGCGAAATATCTCGAACAGAATAACGGCTCCATGCCTCCGGAAGTTCGCGCCGCCGTCGAACGCATCGCGTCTTCCGGCGGCACGCCGCTCGTGGTCTCTGAAAACCGCCGCGCCATGGGCGTGATTCACCTCAAGGACGTGGTCAAGGGCGGAATTCGCGACCGCTTCGCGCAGCTGCGAGCCATGGGCATTCGCACCGTGATGATCACCGGCGACAACCCGCTTACCGCCGCTGCCATTGCGCGCGAAGCTGGAGTCGACGACTTTCTCGCCCAGGCAACGCCCGAGGACAAACTGAAGCTGATCCGCAGCGAGCAGGCCGGCGGCAAACTCGTCGCCATGACCGGCGACGGCACCAACGACGCTCCCGCTCTCGCTCAGGCCGACGTCGGCGTCGCCATGAATACCGGCACCCAAGCCGCCAAGGAAGCTGGAAACATGGTCGATCTCGACTCCAACCCCACCAAGCTCATCGAGGTCGTCGAAATCGGCAAACAATTATTAATGACCCGGGGGGCACTCACCACCTTCTCCATCGCGAACGATGTCGCCAAATATTTCGCCATCATCCCCGCCATGTTCGCCGTGACTTTTCCGGTGCTCAACGCCCTGAACATCATGCACCTCAAGACTCCGCAGTCGGCGGTACTTTCGGCAGTCATTTTTAATGCGCTCATTATCATTGCGCTTATTCCGCTGGCACTGCGCGGCGTGAAGTACCGTGCCATGAACGCCGAAGCCCTGCTGCGCCGCAACCTCTTTATCTACGGAGTGGGCGGATTGATCGCGCCCTTCGTGGGCATCAAGCTCATCGACATGCTGATCACGGCGGCCCATCTGGCCTGAGGATTCCAATATGAAAAAACATCTCATCACCGCGTTCCTCATGACCATCGTGACGACCATTCTGCTGGGCGTAATTTATCCGCTCGTCATCACAGCCCTGGCCCAGGTACTGTTCAAAGACAAGGCGAACGGCCAGCTTCGCTATCGCAACGGAGAGGCCATCGGCTCACGCATCATTGCGCAGCCTTTCACGTCTGCGAAATATTTCCATCCCCGTCCCTCCGCCGCCGGCAACGGATACGACGCCGCCAACTCCGGAGGCACCAACCTCGGCCCCACCAACCAGAAACTCATCGACCGCATTCAGGCCGACGCGAAAACGCTGCACGACGAAAATCCTTCGCAATTGATTCCCGTCGATCTCATCACGACTTCCGCATCAGGCCTGGACCCGGAAATTTCCCCAGCCGCTGCGGAGTTTCAAGTCCCGCGCGTCGCCCGCGAGCGCGCCCTTCCCGAATCCGCTATTCGCGACTTGGTCCAGAAGCACACCGCGCAGCGGGATTTGGGCTTGCTCGGCGAGGCGCGAGTCAATGTGCTTGAACTCAATCTCGCCCTCGACGAACTTGCTCCCAAGCCCTGATCCGTCGGAATCATTCTCCCCGATGCGTCATCCTGAGCGTGGCCGCTCTTCAGGCAAAGCGAAGAGCCTGCCCTGAGCGAAGTCGAAGGGATCCCGCGCGGAGCTACTACGCGCGCCATGTTGTATCCCTAAATCATCATGAGATAATGGGGCGATTTCCCACTGGCCCCGTAGCTCAGATGGATAGAGCAGCGGTTTCCTAAACCGAAGGTCGGCAGTTCGACTCTGCCCGGCGCTCTCCATCCACGCCGTATACCACAGGTCCAGCAGCATCTGCGATCCCGCGGCCAGTCGATGAATCGTGAAGTCAAAGGCGGCAGGAGAGCCCTTTCCCGTAAAGCCGCCAGCCTTCTCCACGGCATAGACGTTGTCCACCAGGCCATTTGATTGCCTCAGGTAGGCGACGTAGCGCGCGAACGGGTCATCCAATCGCTCGGGACTCCTCACCAGCCCGGCAAAATCTTTGGACGTGATGTTCGCCGCCACATAAGCCGTCTCAAACTGCGCGTGGATGCCGTGCCCGGTCGTGTAACCATTAGGATTCGGACCAACCCACCCGTTGTACTGGATGGTGGTGTGCAGCGGTTGCGAACCATCGCCAACATAATGGCCGAGCCAGCCCGCGTAGAAGATGATTGCCTGCTCCACTGCCTGCGTAGGCTGATGCGCCGCCCGCCGCTGCCGGTACTCGCGGAACGCAGCTTTCAGGCGCCCATACACTTCCATCGTGATATACGGCTGCAGCCCGACGTGCTCCGGCAAATAATCGTCAGGGTGATCCGTGCTCGGAGTTGCAGCGCGCTTCTCATAAAGCTTGCGATAAAACTCGTAGCGCCCCTGCGGCAACGGATCAAGCCACGACACCCGTTCCAGGTCGATGAAGTGGTCGGCCTCCTGCGCATTCTTCAGCGCGAACTCCGAAGGACTGCGCCAGCGGTCCGGTTCCGGCCCCAGATAAGCAATCTCAACCGCGGCGCGCCGCAGGAACCGCGGCATGGTCGCTGGAATCTTCTCCGCGGCCACGCGGTTAATGGCAGTGTGCCCCTCGTTGCCCCAGGCGAGCGCCGCCTCGTTCTGCAAAAGAACCAGGCCGATCAGCGCCAGGCTGATCGCCCCTCGTCGCAACCGTCCGGGGTTCAATCCGCTCCGCCGTCCCGTCCACTCCTCATCGCGCGGCATCAGAACGCCAAATGCAGCGCGAGCTGCAGGAAGCGTGGGCTGCCAACCGTGTGCTGGATCACGCCCAAGCTGCCTTGCGGGGGAATCGACGGCGGACCTTCATAATTGGGAAAGAAGTTCACGTCGTTGTTCGGAGTGTCGAAATCCGGGTGGTTGAAAATGTTGAACGCATCGGCTTCAAACCTCAGCTGGTAGCGCTCTTTGAATACGAATTGTTTGGCCAGGCTGGTATCGAAGCGCACCTGGAATGGGCCTCGGAAACTGTTCCGGCCCGTATTTCCATACAAGGATTCGAAGTAATCGCACCCGGTAGTGTCGCAAGCCGGAACCCCGCTGGTCCCCGGAGCCACGAACTGGGGTCCGAATTCAGCGGCGTTGAGCTTGCAGAGTGACGGCGAAACTCCCACAACTCCAGCGGGGCAAGTACCACCCGTTGCTGCCTGCTTCGCAGTTGCGCCAGGTACCAGCGGCACAATGGGGTTCCCAATATAGTTGCTGGTGCCGTAGTACAAACTCGCTACCGAACCCGAATAGTCATAGACGCTGTAGGGCTGCCCGCTTTGCGCCACCGTCTGGCCGCCAATCGTCCAGCCATTGACTAAATAGCCCAGCGCCCCGCTGTCCACGAGCTTCGGAATCGTGTAGCTGTAGTTGATGAGAAAAACGTGGGTCTGATCGAAATCCGAGGAGCCATAGTTTTCCATCGGAACCAGCGGATTGTTCCCGGTGAAGAACAGCCCCAAGCCGCTCTGCTCGTCCAGCGAATGCGACCAGGTGTAAGACGTGGTGAACTGCAGGCCGTTGGACATGCGCTTGTGGACTTGCAGCTGCAATGCATCGAAGAACGATACCCCCTCCGCCTTATACGACACCGAGTTCATGTCGTAGCCCGGATACGGCACGCGGATCGGCGCATTGCCTGCGTATTCATTCGTATAGATGGGTTCGGTATCCAGGGGATATGGGGTCCCGCCGTAATAGTTCTGGTTGGCCAGCGGACTGGTACCCCCGTAGGAACTGGTCTGCCCGTTCACTACATTCGTCGGTGTGGCGATGAGTGGTTGGTTGAAGGGAATAGGAAGTATCAAATGGGTGCCGTGATTGCCGACATAACCGGCCTCGAGGATCCAGCTGTTGGAAGGCTGAAATTGAAAGTCGAGTGTCCAATTCTGCGTATACGGCAGTCTGTTATTGATGTCGTAGCCGCCATACAGGAACGGACCATAAAGATTGCCGGACGGCCAACATCCCGGGTAACCGCAAGCCGTATCTTCGAGATTCGGCAGGTAGCCGAGGAAGGCTGCTGCCGTGGCTGGTGGCGGCGATGGCAGAGTTGTACCGAACGGCTGAGACAGCGTCGCACCTTTCGCGACGGAGATCGGTTGAACGAACGGAGGCGCGAGCGTGACCCCGAATGGGCCGTTGAATCCGGACCCCGCGCTCGGCGACAAGTAGCTGAAGAACTCGCCGCGGTCGTAGTAGATGCCGTACCCTGCCCGCACGGTGAGCTTAGTCGTCGGAGCCCACGCGATGCCGATGCGGGGCGCGAAACCCCACTGGTGATTTTTCATGAGCGAATTGCCGGCTCCGGGTGTTGCGCCCGTCTTGTTATTGCCGGCGATTTCCAAGCCAGAGCCGGTAATTACGTCAGTCCCATTGTCGCAACTGCCATAGTTGTACTCCGTCAAAGCCGGGTCTGCCGGGACTCCGTTCACGGTGCATTGCACGTAACTGTATTTAGAAGCGTCAAAACCTGTAAGCAGGCCATATTTCTCCGAGAGCGGCCCGTCGATGTCCCAACGCAACCCCGCGGTTATCGTTAGGTTTTTCGCCGCCTTAAAGTTGTCGTTAACGTACGTGCCGATAGTGTCGGAGCGGTAGTAACGGTGAGCCGAACCAGCGAACTCATTGCCGCCATGCAAGGTCCCTTCCACAAAGTCCTGGAAGGTCTCGAAGTCCAGCGTATCGGTATTGGTGTTGTTGTTCAGGATGTTGAGCTGGGTGTGGTCCCACGTGGTTCCCACGCTCAGGATATGCTTCCCCTTTACCCAACTCGCGGAGGTCCCGAATTCCCATTGGTTCTGGAACATGCCACCGTTGCCAAAGCTGGGGCTGGGACCAAACTCCAAACCGGCAGCGATCGTAGGATCCGACGTGGAGATTTCGAACTGCGGGAAGGTCGCAGAGCCCGGCAGGCTGATGCCCTCCCCACTTGGCGTAAATCCGTTGGTGGTCTTTGCATAAGCTCGCAGGCGAGTGAACCCCGCATGCTGTTCCCAGGTGAGATTGGGCGAAAGCACGACGGAATTCGAGAGGGAAAACACCTGGCTGCCAGCGGCAAGCTGTTGCGGAAATCCCAGCAGCGAACCGACCGAGCCAAAAGGATTACTGGTCGGATTGTTCTGAATGTAATATCTCGCGGACAAACGATCCTTGGAACTCACAACATAATCGATGCTGGCGATCCCTTGGTCTACAGTGGCTTGCGTATTGGGCCCTTGCACGACGGCATCGTAGCCTAGCGTCTGGCCCTGGGTCGATGTGTACTGTGCGTTAGGGATCAGATACTGTCCGTTAGGAAGTTTGGCATTCAGAATTTCCGAGGCAGCATTATTGATTTGGCTCGCGGTAATGGTGCTGCCGTATGTCGCCTGAATCATGTTGATGATGCCCTGGGTACTTCGATCACTCGTCAAGCCCAGAGGCACGGTCACATCTTTGGTGGAAGCCTGCGCATCGGCAATCCGCACTCCCTGGTAAGAGCCAAAGAAGAACAACTTGTCCTTAATGATCGGCCCGCCGATTGTCCCGCCAAAAGCGTTCCGATTCAGAAAAGGACGAGGCAGATAAGGCTCATTCGTGACTGGGTTGATGCCGGCAGCATTGTAGAAGTACGGCGTGGCGTTCATGTCGCTGTTCTGCCACTGTTCCCACAGGGAACCATGCAGCGCGTTCGTCCCAGACTTCGTCAGTACGCTGATGTGCGCGCCGCTATTGTTGCCCTGCGTGGCGTCGTACTGCGAGGAGTTGACCGCGATCTCCTGAATGGCATCCGGCGGCGGGGTGGGAAGAGCCTGGCCAATCGCCCCATACACCGATGTGCTGGTTTGGATGGTTCCCCCCGCACCGAAGTTCTCACCCGTGTTGAGCACGAACCGGTTCTCACCCACCTGGCTGGTGGAATTCCCGTTAAAGAGGTTGTTGGTGCTGACCCCGTTCAAGGAAAAACTATTGCTGGTGTCCCGGTTTCCGTTCGCGAAGATGGCCTGGTTGCCCAGGCCCGTGTTGGCGCCGCCTCCACCCAGGAAGTCCGCGTGAACCCCAGGGCTAAGAATTGCCAGTTGCGTGAAGCTGCCAGTACCCAGCGGCGTGGTTTCGATGGTTTGTGTATCGACCACATAGCCGATCGTGGTGTCCACCTGGTTCATCAAGGGCACCGCGCTAACCTCTACGGTCGTGCCGATCGAGCCCACCACCAGAGTCGTATCCACTGTCGTGGTACGGGCGCCGGACACCAGGATTTTCGTGTGCGTTTCCGTTTTGAAGCCGTCTTTCGTGACGGTGACGCGATAGGTTCCGGCGGGAAGATCCGGGAGCACGAAAGAGCCGTTCGATTTGGTTTGAGCGGCAACTTCGAGGTTGGTCGCGATATTCACCGCTTTCACAGTGGCGTCGGGCACGACCGCTCCCGAAGGGTCAGTCACCGTTCCGGTGATGGCGCCCAAAGTTTGTTGGGCGGATGCAATCTGGGTCAAAAAAGCGAGCGCCAATACGGCGATAAAGAAAGCGCGCAGAAACTTCGACGGACAAGCAGAGACACCGATGCCAGGTAACCGCACGGTAGAACCTCCTGTAATTGGGAAGCCGTTATAACAAAACGACTTGGCGAGATTCAAGACCGCTGCCGCACAAAATCATAAAAATTGGATGAATTTTTCTTCAGGCTCTCAGCAAAACAATTGCTGCCGCCCGGGAACCGGCAGCTCAGAGAAGAAGTGTGTGGCAACGTGGAAGAGCGGCGCTTCAGCGCCGCGTAAGGCCCGAATCCTCAGATTGCTCGGCCTGGTGACTCTCCACCGACAACTTCCGCAACGACAATCGTTCGTGGTGCGCCAGCAACAGACCCACCGGCACCACCGCGGCAAACGTCACCAGCCACAGCAGAATCCCGCAACTGGCGGCCATCTCCGGAGGCACATCAAATACGCTCGACAAGATCGCAATCGTCGCCATCTGCGAACCGCCGCCCACCGCCGGCAATTGCAGCACCGATCCCACCATGCTCGCGAAAATGAGAATCAATAACTGCGACACCGGTATCGCCAGCGCATCCGTGCCGTAG
>JBELAE010000372.1:0-5301 GCA_049509155.1 Candidatus Sulfotelmatobacter sp. | reverse complement strand
CCCGCGCCGGAAGCGAAAGACAAACCTGAGGCAGGTAAGGAGACGAAGGAGGCAAAGGATTCGAAACCACAGCCTCGGGGAACGATCGTTAAGATTGGAACGGCGGACTTCACGATGCCTGGGCACAGCAAGTGATGCGGGCTGCTGTTGACTTAGCCATAAGTCAGGAATTATCTTTGGTTCTCGGCGCACGGGGCGCATCCAGTCCGCGGAAAGGGCCAAGCCCACCCTGCAGCAATTGCACGGCCACAATCTGACAAATCTTCTTTCTGCCTGCGGTGCGGACACAGGCGACCAACGGAAAGGAGATTTCCATGTCAAAGCAACTCCCGCCGAATCCCAGTCTCGAACAACTCAAGAAACAAGCCAAGTCCCTGTTGAAGCTTCAGCAGGCCGCGGACTCCGAGGCTTTAACTCGCATTCGCGAGAATCATCGGCGCTGGAGAAACCTGTCAGAAAAACAAGTCGCTGCGGCGCGGTTCGCGCTGGCGGATGCGCAGCTGGTGATAGCCAGCGAATATGGATTCGCGTCCTGGTCCAAGCTGCAGTCTCATGTCAAGACGCTCGAAGCAGCCAGTTCGACGGCAGAGGTGGTCGCGTCTCTGCGCGATGCCGCCGGAAAAGGTGACCTCGCGCGACTCAATGGGCTGCTGGATGCGCATCCGGAGCTTATTGATGAGCGCGGCGGGGAAGGCGTGAGAACGCCGCTGCACCACGCCGTTTTCGGCAACAGCGAGGCTGCAGTCAAGCTGCTGCTCGAGTGCGGCGCCAATCCCAACATCCGCTGCGAAGGGGACAACGCGTATCCGCTTCATTTTGCCGTGGAGAAGCATCGGTTTCCCATCATTCGTCTCCTGGTGGAACGTGGGGCCGATACCGTCGGCGAAGGCGACTACCACGAGCTGGGCGTGATCGGGTGGGCGACGGCCTGGGATTACATCCAGCCGAATCCTGAAATCGTTGCGTACCTGCTGGCGCACGGCGCGAGACACAATATTTTTTCCGCGGTCGCGATGGGTGACGCTGCGGTGATTCGTGAGTTGGTGGCGCGCACGCCGAACGATCTCGAGCGGCGGATGAACGGAATGAGGATGCGGCCCATGCCGCTGCATCTTGCCGTCATGAAGAATCAACCCGTGTCGGTGAAGACGCTGCTCGACCTGGGTGCTCACACGGAGTCGCTTGACGAAGCCGGCTTTTCTGCGCTCGATCTGGCGGCGCTCGTCGGCAAGAATGACGGCCGGCACGACTTGGCACAAGTTCTGCTGGAGCGCGGGGCGAAGGTGCGGCTGCCGGCTGCGCTGGCTCTGCATCGAACCGCGGACGTCGAAACCCTGCTGCGTAGAGATCCCGGCACGCTGAAGCCCGGCGGACGATGGGGCAACTTGATCGTGCGCGCCAGCGAAAGCGCGCCGGGCGACGTGATCGAGACGCTGCTCCGCAACGGAGCGTCAGTGAATGTGCGCGACAATCCGAAGACCGCGATCGACGCGACGAGCGGATACACCCCGCTGCATGCAGCGGCGTGGTACGGGAACGTGAGCGCGATTGAGGTGTTGATGAAGCACGGCGCTGATGTTCGCGCGCGCGAAGAGAAGTACCACGGCACGCCGGCCGGATGGGCTGACTACTCCGGTCACAAAGAAGCCCGCGACCTGATTCTGCGCGGGCCGATCGACATCATCGAAGCGATCCAATACGACATGCCACAACGCGTCAAAGCCGTCCTGGAAGAGGACCCCGCAGCGTTGAACCGGGCTTTCCACGACTACGGGCTGTTTCCCTCGGACGCTGAAGCGTGGCACACTCCGCTGGCCTACGCCGTTGCGCGCGGCCGTGAAGAGCTCGTGCGACTGTTGATCGAGCGCGGCGCGGTCGCGACGTTGCGGTCGCCCGAAGGCAAGACGCTGAGCGAGATCGCGCAAAAGGCAGGCCATCGAGAGATCGCACGATTTCTCGACGGAGCAGCTGGGATGGACGAAGATTAGGGTTATTCCTTGGGAAGATCGATCATGACAACCTGCGAGTTTTCGCGTAGGCGGTCGAAGACTATTTGCTTCCCGTCGGGTGTGACGTCGAAGGTCCGCATGGCGGCGAGGTTTTGCAGTCGGGTGAGAAGGCGCGACTTCATGGAGGCGAGATCGAGCAGCCAGAAGTCCTGGGATGCGAGCAGTCCCCCCATGTAGATCAGACTCTTGCCATCAGGCAAGAAGCGCACGCGTTCCCCCAAGCGCCGCAAGATAATCTCAGGCAATTTGACGCTGGTTCCGTCCGGGCGTACGGCCAGAAGCGGAGCGAAGGTGCGCACATTCGTACCCGCATATACGATCAGGCTTCCGTCGGGCGACCAGACTGGATTGAGTGCTTGCCCGGCGACCAAACGGACTGGCGATCCGCCGTCTAACGGGATCTTGAAAAGCCCGGGGCCGGTGGCGTCGCTGCCACCAGTGACGATCCATTTGCCGTCTGGCGACCAGCAGCTCGAACCCTGAGGAACCATTCCCTCCGCGATAGGCTGGAGTTCGGCGCCGTCTGAAGAGAGGACATCCAGTTGGCGTTTCCCGTTCCGCCGCAGCACAATGGCCACGCGACCTCCATCCGGCGAAACCGCGGGTGTTTCCCGAAGAGCGCCATCGGCACCCTTCCAGATCTCAGTGGCCTGTCCGTCCCGAAGGCGCCACAATCCGTCGCCCGTCCCCAGGGAAGATAAATAAAACAGCGACGAGCCACCAAAACGGGGCGCGAGCGCACGCTCGGTCGGCACGGTAAACGGTTTTACATCGTGTTCGTCGGCGACACGATCAAGAATCCGAACCGTCCAAAGTCCCGCGACGGGATTGCTGATGGTGGCCACCAGCTTATGGCCGTCCGCGCTAGCTTCCACGGACGTATATTGCTCGAGACCGACGGTTACTCGCCGCGAATCCCGGCGTTTCAGATCAAACGCCCACAGCCACGGTCCAGAACCATCCTCGTCCCGCGCCACGTAGAAGACTGTGCGGTCGCCGACCGGGGTGGGATAAGCGACGTCTGTATTAATTTGCGTGAGGCGCTCTGGGTTCCGGCCCTCCGGGTCGATGCGCCATAAATCCATCTCCCCCGTCGCCGGCGTCCCATGCGAGAAATAGATCCAACGGCCGTCAGGCGACCAAGCTGGAAAATGGTTGTGAAGTCCCGGCTGGTTCCCGAATATCTGCCGGGCGTTAGCGCCCGAGCGGTCGGCCACGAACATGGGGTCGCCATTAACGAAGGTATGATAGACAATGCGCTCGCCATCCGGTGACCAAGCCAGGTTGACGGTCTGCTCGCTGAGGAAATTACGTTGCGTACCTCCCGTCAGCAGCATCAGCCGCAGCCGCATACCCACATCACCGCCGCCGATCCAAATTTCCGAGCCGTCGCCCGAAAACCCAACACTTCGTAAAGGCCCAGGTAAAGGGCCCGCCTTCCCTTGTGTCAGATTAATCAGGCGTCCGGTACCTACCTGGGTGAGCCACACATCGAAGGGGCCGTCATGATCGGAGACAAAAGCCACGAACCTGCCGTCTGGCGAGATCGCCGCTTCCACGCTCTTGAAGTCGGTCACGCGCGTGAAATGCGCTTTTTCGAGCGGGTTGGCCGGTGCGGCTGCCGGCCGAAACGTTTCCCACACGGCAGTTCCCATCAGCAGCGCGGCGGCTATGACCCATGGGAGCCACGGTTGCCTTGACTTCGGCAGCGGCACACTCCTCGCGGTCGCCGTTCCGGCCGAGGTTCCGAGCGAGGTTCCACTCAGCGATTCAATGGCAAACGCCAGATCACTGGCCGACTGGAATCGCCGCTCGACATTCTTTTCCAGGCATCGCGCAAGAATCCGTTGCAGTTCCGGCGGACCTTGCCAGCCGGCATCGTTCAGCGGCTGTGGCTCTTCGCGCAAAATTGCGGTCATGGTTTCTGCGGAGGTCTCGCGTTTGAAAGCGCGTTTGCCAGTGAGCATCTCGTACAACACCGCACCGAAACTGAAAATGTCCGATCGGGCATCGCACGGTTCGCCCCGCACCTGCTCCGGCGACATGTAGCCTACCGTGCCAAGCACCATTCCCGGCAGCGTCGGCGGACTCGTTAGCGTCACTGCAGCTTCGCGGCTTTCCTCCGGCCGAACCAGCTTGGCCAGCCCGAAATCCAGCACCTTAATCCGTCCGTCGCGAGTGACAAACACATTCTCCGGTTTCAGATCCCGGTGCACGATTCCTTTTTCGTGTGCAGCCGCGATTCCCTGTGCGATGCCGAGCGCATATTCAATCGCGCGCCGCTCCGGCAGCGGCCCGGATACAAGCTTGTCCCGCAGTGTTACTCCTTCAAGAAATTCGCTGACCAGAAATGGTGCGCCGTCGTGCGTGCCAATGTCATGGATTCCCAGGATGTTGGGATGGTTCAGCGCCGCAATCGTGCGAGCTTCCTGTTCGAAACGTCGCAGCCGGTCGGCATCGTGAGCCAGGGCCTCGGTCAGCACTTTGATCGCGACATCACGCCCGAGCCGCGTATCGCGTGCGCGGTACACCTCGCCCATGCCGCCCGCGCCTATTGGCGATACGATCTCGTACGGCCCGAGTTTGGTACCCGAGGTAAGCGCCATCGATGCGCGCAATTATAGACCGGGCGGAATTGCAAAGGGGTGCGTACCGATTCCGCACGGATTGTTGGTCAACCGGAAGTTGCCAGCCAGCCGGGCCGACTCATAGGCCAAGGGCCGGCCCTGCCTGCCAAAACGGAAAAGGCGATCTCCCGGGGAGATCGCCTTTTGCATCATCTTTTTTCAGGGATGAGGGTTACAGCGGCTGGACGTTCTCAGCCTGCCAGCCCTTGGGGCCCTTGGTCACGTCGAATTGCACTGTCTGGCCCTCCTGCAGGCTCTTGAAGCCGCCCGCCTGGATCGCTGAGAAGTGCACGAAAACATCCTCGCCATTTTGGCGGCTGATAAAGCCATAGCCCTTGGCGTCATTGAACCACTTTACTGTTCCTTGTTCTGCCATATAGATCTGGTGTTCCTTTCAATCAGTTTGCAATTTACGCTGGAGAGATTCGGAGGTACTGCTCGGCAGGTACTGGCTGATTAGGCGAGAACTGCTCACGACCGACTCGGTCTAACGCACAGCAGCGATGCTACGCCGCAGGGCCCCGGTTAGCAAGCAAATTGCTGCAGACGGACTTCCGGGCTCGCGGCTATGGGTTCGGGTCTGGGACTCACCTCGACGTCAGGCCGCCGTTGGGCCCACTGGCTTCCTGCGCGGCTTTGGACTCTCGCGTTTCCAGTTCCGCCTG
>JBELAE010000371.1:0-5311 GCA_049509155.1 Candidatus Sulfotelmatobacter sp. | reverse complement strand
CTCGCCGCCTGACAACGTCGCTGCCGAACGATCCAGCGAGATATATCCCAACCCCACCGCGTTGAGAAACTGCAAGCGTTCGACTATCTCGTGCATGACGCGCCCCGCAATTGCCGCCTCGCGCCCGGCCAGCTTGATGCCCTCGGCGACGACCAGCGACCGCTCCACTGGCATCGCGGTGAAGTCGGCGATTGACATGCCATTCACTTTGACGGCGAGACTTTCCGGCCGCAGCCGCTTGCCGTGGCATGCCGGACACTGCGTGGCCGACATGTGATCCATCAGCCAGTCGCGATAGCCTTCCGAGGTCGACTCCTCCAGATTCTGTTTCAAATATCCGAAGATGCCGTGAAACCCTGTCTTGCCGCCGCGCCCGGGCTCGCCGTTCAAAAGAAAATCCTGCGTCTTCTCAGGAAACTTCTCAAACGGCATGTTCAAGTCGATGCCATATGCGGCCGACGAAATCTGCAGCATGTGAATCAGATTCTGTGACGCCGAACCCGGCCCCAGGCCGCCATCGAGCAGCGGCTTCGACCAGTCGGTAATCACTTTCGCCGGGTCGAAATCGTACTTGCTGCCCAGGCCATGGCACTCCGGGCACGCGCCATACATGCTGTTAAACGAAAATGACCGCGGCTCGAGCTGCGGCACGCTGATGCCGCAATCCGGACAGGCCAGCTTCTCGGAATAAAGCTGCTCTTCGCCGCCAACCACCGCAACCTGCACCAATCCGCCCGCCAGCTTCATGGCCAGCCCAACCGACATTTCCAGACGATGCTCGATCCCCGGCTTCACCAGCAGGCGATCAATCACGACTTCAATGGTGTGATTTTTTCGTTTGTCGAGATTAATGGCGATCTCGTCGTCCAGACTGACCAGTTCGCCGTCAATGCGTGCCCGCGTGTAGCCATGCTTGACCAGCGTTTCCATTTCCTTCTTGAACTCGCCCTTGCGCCCGCGGACGATCGGTGCCATCACCATGACCCGGTCTTCCGGGCTCAGCGCCATGACGCGCTGGACAATCTGGTCGGCCGACTGCCGACTGATAGCCCGCCCGCACTTAGGGCAATGCGGCACGCCGATAGAAGCGAAAAGCAGGCGAAGGTAGTCGTAAATTTCGGTGATGGTTCCGACGGTCGAGCGCGGACTGCGGCTTGTGGTTTTCTGCTCGATCGAGATGGACGGGCTAAGTCCATCAATTGCATCCACATCCGGGCGTTCCATCTGGTCTAGAAACTGCCGGGCGTAGGCCGACAAAGTTTCCACGTAGCGGCGCTGTCCCTCGGCGTAAATCGTGTCAAAGGCCAGCGACGATTTGCCCGAACCGCTCAGCCCGGTAACCACGGTCAGGGTGTTACGCGGAATCTCAACGTTGATGTTCTTGAGGTTATGCTGCCGGGCCCCGCGAACGGAAATTTTAGTAATCGCCATCATTCGCCGGGGTTCATACCCCTTCCGTAACGTCGACAGGGTTCCAGAATTGTTAGAAAGTGGGATTGCACAGCTCTACTCCGTATCTTAGTCGTCAACAGCGCAGAGCGTCAACGCGGTTAGATTTGACTGGTTCGATCTAAAACGCCCGGTCGAAAACGCCTTCAAGGTTCGCGCTGAGGAATGAGGAAGACTGGGAGAGGCGCCGCAACAGATTCTGGATTTCTTTTAAGGGGTTGGTTGATCGTGATCTCGTTGGCTATGCCCGTCGTCCTCTTCATTACCGTCATCGCGTCCGTGAGCCTGGGCGTTTTCGCCGCGTATGCCGCCGTCATCTGCATCCTGAACGCGTTCGGCCGCAAGTCGCAGCCGCAGCCAGACGGCCGCCCGCGCCTGACCCTGGTTCCCACGCAACACCACGCCAGCGGCGACTAGTTCGCTGGTTTCTTCCTTCCGAGTTTCCCGAGCCCAGAGTCTTTGAAATCAGGGCAGCCCTTTCGCGTCCGGGACCGAATAGATATGGGCGTCGGTGTACGGCTCCGGCCCGGCAATCCCTGATGAAAAATCTTTCACAGTGTCGCAAAGGTAAAAGCGGGTGTAGAATGAGCGCCGCCTTTTGGGATGCCTGTACGAAGATCGCCTTTTCATTCATTTCGAAAGAGCGGCAGGAGATGTTACATGACAACCACTCACGGAATTCCAAGACCGGCAGCATGTGTGTTGATGACCGCTTTGATGATCCTGGCGACGGCGCTAAGTTCTGCCGCCCAGTTCACCTCTCTGGTCACTTTCACCGGGACCAATGGTGACGGTCCGTTTCAGGAGAACCTGGTTCAGGGCAAGAATGGAAACTTGTACGGCACCACGACCTACGGCGGGACGTTTGGCGACGGTACCATCTTCGAGGTCACAACCGGCGGAACCCTGACCACGCTTTACAACTTCTCCAACACCCCCGACGGCGCCAATCCCTATGCCGGGCTGGTGCTCGGCACCGACGGCAACTTCTACGGAACCACGTTTGAAGGCGGAGCCACCGACCAGGGCACCGTCTTCAAGGTCACCGCGGCGGGCGTCGTTACCATTCTGCACAGCTTTAGCGGAACCGACGGCGAACTGCCCTACGGCGCGCTGGTGCAAGGCACGGATGGCAATTTCTACGGCACCACCGAAGCCGGCGGGCCTACCAGTCCTGGGTATGGCACGGTTTTCAAGATCACCAAGGCGGGAGCTCTGACTACTCTCCACAGCTTCGACGACACAACCGACGGATATTATCCCTACACCGGACTCGTTCAGGGAACCAACGGCGCCTTCTACGGAACCACCACGGGAGGCCCGGGCGCCAACTTTGGCACCGTCTTTGAAATCACCTCGACCGGAACCTACACGCTGCTTCACACCTTCATCAATAGTGACGGGTGGGAGCCCGAGGGGCAGCTCATTCAGGCGACCGACGGAAACTTCTACGGCACGACCGTACGAGGCGGAGCCGACGCCCTCGGCGAAGTCTTCAAGATTAGTGCGTCGGGAACCTTCACGTTGCTGCACAGCTTCACCACCGTCGCGGATGGCTACGAACCCACGGCTGGACTGGTCCAGGCGAGCGATGGAAATTTCTATGGCACAACCCTCGGCGGAGCCGACGGCGAAGGCAACATCTTCGAGATCACCAAACTCGGCGTGGTGACTCAGCTCCACAGCTTCAGCGGCGACGACGGTGGTTCGGATGGTGCCTCGCCCTTCGGCGGGCTGGTGCAGCATACCAGCGGAGTATTATTTGGCACGACAACTGGCGGGGGCGGTGCCGGCGGTGAAGGCACGGTGTTCAGCCAGAATCAGGCGCTCAAGGCGTTCGTGAAAACGATACCTACGTCGGGCAAGGTGGGAACGAGCGTCACCATACTCGGAACCAACATTGGAAGCGCGACCAAAGTCACGTTTGGCGGAGGCGCAACCGCGACCGTTACCACGAACACCTCTACCTACATCACGACCAAGGTGCCAACCGGTGCCAAAACCGGCAAAGTGGAAGTGTTCTCGCCGGGCTGCACCTGCTCGACCTTGGTGAACTTCACGGTTCCCTAAGGGGGAGAGTGTCGCGGGCGTGGCAAAAACTGCGCTCGCCTCCACTTTTCGCGACCACGCCGGCCCCAGATTTGCGGAGGCCTGCGCCGCCATCGCCGGCAATTACCTGGGGAAGGCGCGTCCGTCTTCGTCCGCACCACACATCTGTAACCGTTCAATAAATCAGCTTCAGCGAAAACTGAATCTGCCGCGACGTCCCCGAGGTCTTGCTGATCACGCCAAATCCGCTGCCGCGCACGATGTTCGAGGGCAGCCCGAAATTCACAATGTTGAACAGGTTAAAGAACTCTGCCCGAAACTCGAGCGTGCCCAACTCCCCGGTTCCGCGATGTCCCACCGGAGTGTCCTTAATCACCGCAAAATCGTAGTCGTGAAATCCTGGGCCCCAGAAAGTGTCACGCCCCAGGGTGCCGAACACTCCCTGATTCGGCCCGGTGCCACCCGGAACGTCGATAGGAATATGAAAGAACGACGCGTTATTGGCGCCCATGCCAAAGTAGTCGTCACGCACCGTTCGACTCGTCGAAAAATGCGGCATGGAGACCAGGTCCGGTCGATCCGCGCCCCCCGCGCCCGCGCCAGTCTGCTGGATCCCCGAGTACACGCCGAACGGCGAACCCGTGGTCAGCGTCGTGATGTTCAGAACCTGCCAGCCCTTGATCAGCTGTTTCGGCAGAGTTCCTAGAAAACCAACCCGCTCCAGCGGCAGCAACTGGATCACGCTCGCCGAGAAAGCGTGGGCCACGTCGAATGTCGATGGCCCTTTTTCCGCCGACGGGTTCCACGGATCCTGCGGCACTGTCTGTAGAATGGTCCCGGTCCCGCCGAGCAATCCGCCCAGCACCGCGCTGGTATCATCCAGCGACTTGGAATAGGTGTAACTGGCCTGCAGGCCGAGTCCCGCCCGCGCCGAATTCTTGGTCGCGCTGGCCTGCAGCGAGTGATAAGTGGAATGCGAGCCGCTGGTCATCAGGACCTCGTCGCCGATACCTCCCGTGGCCTGCCCCGCCGAGTTGAACTGCGTGAAGGGCGCGTGCGCTGCGTCCGCCCCCGTATAACTGTTGGGCGAATAAACCCTGGCCAAATGAATCCCGGCCGTCGCCACATACGAAACGTTCACCTTCACATCGTGGAAGTCATGATCGATTCCCGCCGTCCAACTGCCGATGTAACCGTTGCCAAAATTCTTCGCGATGCCGCTGATGGTGAGCAACTGCACTTCATGGCCGGGCGCGAGCGCGTCCAGATCGGCCTGAAACCGCGGCAGATCAATCTCCGTATTCGCCGGAACGTCTTGACTTCTGCCGGTTGCGAAAATCGGCTGCCCCTGCACGTTGTAAGCGGTCGGCAGGTTCACGGGCACGAACGTATCCTGGAACGGAACGGAAACCCCTGGCAACGCCGTGACGTACGTCGTGAAAACATAAGGAATCGCAGCCGTCAGAAAATTGTCCTGCCACAAGTTGGGAAGAAGCGCAGTGATGGCCCCTCCCGCGTGCAGAACCGTGTGCGTGCCCACTGCGTAATCGAGCCCCAGTCGCGGCCCCCAGCCATTCCAATCCTGGTTATACGGCGGCTGCGGATTGATCAGGATGATCTGAGTTGCGCTCCGATCTCCGTAAGGCACGGACTGGCCGTCCGCGCCAAGGAACACCGGCAGAGACGTCCGCTTCGTCGCCTCATGAATGCGGCTGTTCACTTCGTAGCGCAATCCGTAATTGACGGTGAGTGCGGGCGTCGCTTTCCATGCGTCTTCAAAGTAAAGGTTGTAGGCTTCGCGGCGCACCCCCGC
>JBELAE010000370.1:0-5315 GCA_049509155.1 Candidatus Sulfotelmatobacter sp. | reverse complement strand
GCGGGCGGGTCGGGAAAGACTCCGTTCGTGATGCTGCTGGGCGAGTTACTCAAGGCGCGCGGGATCAAATTTGATGTGCTGTCGCGCGGATACGGGCGACAGTCCAGGGGCGTGCGGTTGGTCGATCCGGGTGGCCTCGCGCAGGAGTTTGGCGACGAGCCGCTGCTGATGGCGCGCAAGCTGCAGGCGCCGGTCATCGTGGGAGAAGATCGTTACCAAGCCGGACGCTTCGCCGAAGAGAAATTTGGAGCGCAACTTCATTTGCTCGATGACGGATTTCAGCACCGCGCGCTGGTGCGGGATTTCGACATTGTTCTGGTGACGCCGCAGGATGCCAAAGACCGACTGATCCCTGCGGGACGATTGCGTGAACCGTTGAATGCGCTGCGGCGTGCGGATGTGGTGGTGCTGGCCAGCGGGGCGTCGGCTGACGCGTTTCCGGTGGAGGGAAAACTGGTGTGGCGGGTGCGGCGGGGAATTGTGGCGGAGAATGTTCCGGCACGGCCGGTGGTGTTTTGCGGCATCGCGCGGCCACAGAATTTTGTGTTGCAGCTACGGGCGGCGAACATTGAACCAGTCGCCGACGCGTTTTATCGCGATCACCATGCCTACGGGGAGAAAGATATTCGCGAGTTGCTGGAACTTAAACTGCGGAGCGAGGCGGACGGGTTTGTGACCACCGAGAAAGATGCGGTGAACCTGGGAGTGTATCTTTCGGCGCTCGCGCCGCTCGCGGTCGTCGCAGTGAAGATGGAGCTTGCGGACGCGGCTAACGCTGTCGATACCATGCTGCAGAAGATCGGCGAACGTAAGCGGGGAACGTGAGAGAATCGGTTTCGCGGTGGGGCGGGGAAATCCCACTTGTCGCGCACAGAACGCGCGAGAAATGGGGCACCCACAGTTAATTTGTGTCGAACATGATCAAGCATCCTAAAGA
The DNA here is from genome assembly GCA_049509155.1 of Candidatus Sulfotelmatobacter sp. GTDB lineage: Bacteria > Acidobacteriota > Terriglobia > Terriglobales > Acidobacteriaceae > Sulfotelmatobacter. Next base: position 4,378 of record JBELAE010000370.1, on the reverse strand, counting down.
GGCCGACCGTCTCAGGAAGATTGTCGAAGCGTTCCCCAACATCACGGTGACGGTGCTGGGTGATCTGGTCGCGGACGAGTATGTGTTTGGCGAGATTTCGCGCGTGTCGCGCGAAGCTCCGGTGCTGATTTTGAAGCATCGCGAGCGAACGGTTGTGCCGGGCGGGGCGGCTAACGCTGCTAATAACCTGGCGGATCTGGGCGTGAATGTTTTGCCCGTGGGAATTGTGGGCGACGACGAACCGGGGCGGATGCTGCTGAAATATTTTCGCCACAAGCGGATTGCCGTCAGCGGGGTGCTCAAGGACAAGAGCTACACCACGGTGACGAAGACGCGCATTCTGGCGGGTATGACGCACACGGCACGGCAGCAAGTGGTGCGCGTGGATCGCGAACCGCAGGCAGGGCCGAATTCGCATTTGACGCGCGAGCTGTACCTGGCAGCGAGAAATTACGCGCATGCGTCGGATGCGCTGCTGGTTTCCGATTACGGCTACGGCGCGGCCACGCCGGCGATCGTCAGCACCTTACAAGAAAAAGGAAAGCTGGGAGCGGTGCCGATTGTCGTCGATTCGCGCTACCGGCTGACGCAGTATTCGGGAGTGACGGCGGCCACTCCGAACGAACCCGAAGTCGAGGAGGCGCTGGGGATTCACGTCGGGCAAGACTGGGACAAGGTTGTTGCCGCGGGCGAGCAGATGATGGCGCGGATGAAATTGCAATCGCTGGTAATCACGCGCGGCCGCGATGGCATGGTTGCGTTCGATCACAAGCATAAGCCGGTGGACATTCCGATTTTTGGTTCCGACCAAGTGGCGGATGTGACCGGCGCGGGTGACACGGTCATCGCGGCATTCACGGCGGCGCTGGCCGCGGGCGCGAGCACGGAAGAAGCGGCGCAACTGGCGAACTACGCGGGCGGTATTGTGGTGATGAAGCGTGGCACGGCGACGGTTTCGCACGACGAACTACTGCAGGCAATTGAGCGGACGCCGCCGTCGACGCGGCCGCATTGAGCGGAATTCTTGACTCACGCAATTGAGAGCGCATAACAAAATCGTGAGCCGCGAAGAACTTCGCCAGCGCGTGGACGACTGGCGGCGCGCGGGCGAACGGATCACGCTGGCCAATGGCGGGTTCGATCTGCTGCATGTGGGGCACGTGCGCTACTTGCGCGGAGCGAAGGCGCTGGGCGGCAGGTTGATAGTCGCCATTAATTCTGACAAATCGGTGGTCGCGCTCAAGGGCGAAGGGCGGCCGATCATGCCGGCCGAGGAGCGTGCTGAAATTGTGGCGGCGCTGGCGGATGTGGATGCGGTGGTGATTTTTCCGGAGCTGGACGTGAGAGCGATTATCCGCGAGATTCGTCCGGACATTCAGGCCAAGGGCACCGACTACACCGTGGATTCGGTTCCAGAGCGCGACGTGGTTGCGGAGTGCGGCGGGCGGGTCGAAATTGTCGGCGATGCGAAAGATCATTCCACGACTGAGCTGATCCGCTCGCGATTGGCGCCGAGGAAATCTTGAGTGACCACGGAGATGGCAGTGCGAAGATTGGCCCTGCGCAGATTGAACGCCTGCTGATTGTTCGCCTCAGCGCGATGGGCGACGTCATCCACACGTTGCCCGCGGCCCAGGCTCTGCGCGAGGCATTTCCCAACGCAATGATCGGGTGGCTGATTGAAGAGCGCTGGGCGGAACTTTTGTGCGCGCCGGGAACACCGCGACGCGGGCCACGTTCGGCGGGACGGCCTCTGGCGGATTGGATTCATCCGGTCAACCTGACTGGGTGGAGGAAGTCGCTGTTTACGATTTCGACTCTGCAGCAGGCCGCTAAAGTCTGGAACGATATGCGGACGGCGCGCTATGACGTTGCGGTCGATCTGCAGGGGGCGATGCGATCCGCAGTGCTGGCGCGATGGTCGGGTGCGCGGGTGGTGCACGGTGCGAGTGAACCGCGCGAGTCTCCGGCCAGTTTGTGGTACACGCGCACAGTGATCGCTCGTGGAGCGCATGTGGTCGAGCAGAATCTTTCCATCGCTGAGGCAGTTGCGGGAAAGAGGATGAGTGTGCCGCGCGTGGAATTTCCTCGTGACGTCGAGGCCGAGCGGCGCATCGGCCAGCGACTGGTGAAAGAGGGGGTCGAGGAATTCGCGATTCTGAATCCGGGCGCGGGCTGGGGTGCGAAGCGCTGGCCAGCGGAGCGTTATGGGCGCGTGGCGCGCGATTTGGTCGAGAGTGGAGTGCACGCGATTCTTAATTATGGTCCGGGCGAAGAGAAACTGGCGCGCGAGGCTGAGGCTGCGAGTGGAGGCGCGGCGCGGCCGATGCAGTGTTCGATCACGGAGTTGATTGCGCTCACGCGGCGGGCGCGGCTGTTCATTGGCGGGGACACGGGGCCGTTACATTTGGCGGCGGCGTTGCAGGTTCCAGTGGTGGGGATATTCGGGCCGACGGATCCGGCGCGCAACGGGCCTTATCAGACGAGCAGAGCTGCACAAAGCATCGTCCTGCGCAATCCGGCGAGCCCGACCACGCACGTGCGGCGTGCGCAACCGGATGAGGGGTTGCTAGGGATTGGCGTCGATTCGGTCGTGGAGGCTGCGCGCATACTGCTGACAACCAGCAAGAGCGCCGGACAGGAGTGTCCGCCCCACATGGAAGGTGCTCATGGCTGAGTGGTCGCGCCTGAATTGGTCAAAGACGGCGCGGCGCATTCGAGTGCCGATGGGATTTGTGTTTGCGGTGCTTTACTTCTGGCTGGCTCGACCCTCAATGCGTTTTATTGCGCTGGGTGCGATTTTGATTCTGCCGGGGCTTTTGATTCGTGCGCTGGCGTCGGGGCATGTGCGGAAGAACGAAACGCTGGCGACTTCCGGGCCTTATGCTTACACGCGGAATCCCCTGTATCTGGGGTCGTTGCTGATGGGTGTGGGATTTGCAGTGGCGGCGCGGAGTTGGTGGGTGGGGGTTGTGCTGGTGGTGATGTTCTTCGCCATTTATCTTCCAGTGATCCGCGACGAGGAAGCGTTTTTGCGGCAGAAGTTTCGGGAGTTCGAGGACTATGCGCGGCTGGTGCCCAGGATGTTCCCGAAGATCACGCCGGCTTGGCGCGAGCGAGAGTCGAGCGATGGATTCTCTTTCGATCTATACATGAAGCATCGCGAATACAATGCGCTGCTGGGAACTTTGGCCATGATTGCGGCGCTGATGGCTAAGATGATGCTTGTTCGGAAATAAAATCGGAACTAGGAGCCGATCTGCACGAGTTCGTTGGGCGGGGTCGACGACGGTGCCGCCGGGGCGGGATGCTGCGGAGCGCGCCAGGAATCGAAGATCGAAATCTGATGCACGCAGGACACTGTACAGTGCGGGGCGCAGGATTTCTCGGTCAAGTATTCGCGGCGCAGGTCTTCGCGGGTATAGGTGGCGAGCGGAACTCCGGGGTAGCCGCGCTGCTGCGAACAGTAGTGAACCAGGCCATCCTCGCAAATGTAGAGATAGCGGCCGCCGGCGCGGCAGCGCCAGTCGTTGGGCTGGCCTTTCGCAATGTTGTCCTGAAAGGCGTGGATGCGCGTGAAACTGCTTTTTTCCATCGCCTGCATTTCGTGGTAGATGCGGCGCTCTTCATCATTCAGCGGCTGCAACTGGCCGCTGCCGTCGTGAATGATTCCGATGGTCGAAGTGAATCCCAACTCAATCGCCCGCTTGCCGATGGTGAGTGCATCTTGAGGATGCGCGATGCCTCCGCCGACTACGGAATTAATGTTCACGTGAAAGTCGGCGTGCTCGGCGAGCAGCTGCAACTTCTTGTCGAGAACCTTCAGACTCTTCTTCGAGACTTCGTCGGGATTCACGTTGTCGATGGAAATTTGCAGCCACTCGAGTCCGGCGCGGTTGAGACGCTGGATGCGGTCGGCAACCAGCAGATATCCATTCGTAATCAGCCCGGCGATCATCCTGTGAGAGCTGCCGTTGCCGCGGATGCGGCGGATTATGTCATCGAGCTCGGGATGCATGAGCGGCTCGCCGCCGGAAATCGTGACGACGGCCGTGCCAAGCGAGCCCAGCTTGTCGATGCGGCGATACATTTCCTCGATCGGCACGGGCTTGGAGAAATCGTCGAACTCGTTGCAGTAGGTGCAGGCCAGATTGCAGCGGCGCATGGGGATGATGTGCGCCAGCAGGGGATGATCGGTCGAGGCGAGCGCATGCGCGGCCATCTTGGCTCCGCGGATATTGCGGTGCAGGGCTTTGGCGCGGCGGCGCAGGGTTGTGAGGGCCGAGGACATAGAGTGATTACTCTCATTACAGCACATGCGACGCGTAGGCGCATGTGCTGTGGCAGCGGACGGCGCGATTCTTGGGCCGGGCAGCAG